>DAOTYT010000145.1:0-23419 GCA_034434615.1 Anaerolineae bacterium
CTGGACTGGTGGAACGGCAACCGCTCGACGCTGGTCGATACCGAGCTGAGCGGCCTGCTCATCGGCATGACGCTGGCGACGCGCGCCCCCGATATTTACCGGGCGCTGATCGAGGCGACAGCCTTCGGCACGCGCGAGATCATCGAGTCATTTGAAGCATCTGGCTTGCCTGTCAAATCGCTGATCGCCGCTGGCGGCCTGCCAGAGAAGAACGCCCTGCTGTGCCAAATCTACGCCGATGTGACCGGCCGCCCACTGCGGCTGGCAGGGTCGGCGCAGTCTCCGGCACTCGGTTCGGCTATTCACGCGGCGGTAGCAGCCGGCATCTACCCGGATATCCATGCGGCTTCAGCGGTGATGGGCCGGCTCAAGGAAGGGGAAGTCAGGCCCATCCCTGAACACCAAGCCGTCTATGATCGTCTGTATCAAGACTATAAGCTGCTCTACGACACGTTTGGCCGTGGGGCGAACGATGTCATGAAGCGGCTGCGCCACATCCGCGATGCTGCTCGTGGAGTCCATTAACCATGCTCCTTAAAGCGCTGCGTGAGACCGTTTGCACGCTGCACGAAGAGCTGCCGCGCAACCAGCTCGTCGCCTGGACGAGCGGCAATATCAGTGCGCGCGACCCAGAGACCAGCCTGATCGTGATCAAGCCGAGCGGTATTAAGTTCCCCGACCTGACGCCAGAGAGCATGGTCGTCGTCGATGCGAATGGCGCGCGGGTTGAGGGCGATCTTCAACCATCATCCGATACGGCATCGCACTGCTATATCTATCGGCATATGCCTCATGTTCACGGCATCGTCCATACGCATTCGCGTTATGCCACGGCTTTCGCGGTCGTCGGCAAACCGATCCCGTGCTGCACGACGGCCATGGGCGATGAGTTCGGCGGCGAAATTCCGCTGGGCGGGTTTGCGCTGATCGGCGGCGAGGAGATCGGCGCGCGCGTCGTCGAGGCGCTGGCGGGGTCAAAAAGCCCGGCATGCCTGCTGCAGAACCACGGCGTCTTTGCCGTCGGCCCGACGGCTGAGGCCGCGGTCAAAGCGGCTGTGATGACCGAAGACAACGCCGCGATCGTTTGGCTGGCGCTGCAAATTGGAACGCCGATCCCGATCGCGGCCGATGATATCGCCAAGCTGCACCATCGCTACACTCATGTCTACGGCCAGCGCAATCCCGGCTCGCACAAGGAAGGATGAATTCCCATGACACTGGCACAACCAGCTTCATTTCCGGCGTCGCGCCTGAATCAGCGGCCGGTCACTCTCGCGGTGATAGTCGGCAACCGCGGCTTCTTCCCCGCCTGGCTGGCTGGCGAAGGCCGCGAGACCATGCTTGAAGTGCTGCGCGAAGTGGGCATTAACGTCATCATCACGCCGGCTGCCGATACCAACAACGGGGCGATCGAGTCGCTGGCGGAGGCGCGCCTGTGCGCCGAGCTGTTCCGCCAGCACCGCGACGAGATCGATGGCGTGTTAGTGACGCTGCCTAATTTCGGCGATGAGCGCGCTATCGCCAATACGCTCCGTTTCGCCGAGCTTGATGTGCCGGTGCTCATCCATGCTTTCCCGGATGACGTCACCCGCATGGATATCAAACACCGGCGCGACAGCTTCTGCGGCAAGATGAGCGCTTGCAACAATCTGCGCCAGTACGGCATCCGCTACTCGCTCACCAGCCAACACACCATGGATCCCAATTCGGATGCGTTCAAGGCCGACCTGCAGGCGTTTGCCGGCATCTGCCGGGTGGTGCGCGGCATGCGGACGGCTCGCCTCGGCATGATGGGCGCGCGGCCAGAAGCCTTCAAGACGGTTCGCTTCAGCGAAAAACTTCTTGACCGCGCCGGCATCAGCGTCGAGACGCTCGACCTATCGGAAGTGTTTGGCCGCATCGAACGGCTGGCCGATGAAGACGAACTCGTGCAGAGCAAACTGAGCGCCATTCGCGGCTATGCCCGCACCCAAGGTGTGCCCGAACTGTCGCTGCTGCGCATGGCCAAGTTCGGGGTTGTGCTCGATGAGTGGATGGCCGCCAACCAGCTCGATGCGACCGCCATTCAGTGCTGGACTTCAATGGAAGAATACTTCGGCGTAGTGCCCTGCACGCTCATGAGCATGAGCAGCAACAGCTTCAACCCCTCCGCCTGCGAGACCGATATCGTGGGCGCGCTGGCGATGCTGGCGCTTCAGCTCGCATCAGGGCGGCCTTCAGCGCTGGTCGACTGGAACAACAACTATGGCGACGACCCCGATAAGGGCGTCGTCTTCCACTGCTCTAACCTGCCTAAAGACGTTTTCACAGAGGATATCCCGGTGATGGATTATCAGGAGATCATCGCTGGGTCAGTCGGCCGCGAGAATACCTATGGCACGATTTACGGCCGCGTCAAGCAAAATCCATTCACCTACCTGCGCATCTCGACCGATGACTTCGCCGGCGCGATCACGGCCTATACGGGCGAAGGCGTCTTCACCGACGATCCGATCGATACGTTCGGCGGCTATGGGGTGGTGCAGGTGCCGCGCTTTCAAGAGCTGCTGCAGTACATTTGCGAGCATGGCTATGAGCACCACGTCACCATCAATCAGGCGCACGTTGCGGGAATAGTCAACGAAGCGTTCAACAAGTATCTCGGCTGGTCAACCTATTACCATCGTTAGATCGTTCGCTGCCAAACCCTGCGCTTGCCAGCGATGAGAGGAGCAGCAATGGCCGAACAGCACCCCTTGCTGATCATGCGCGGCATCACCAAACGATTTCCTGGCGTGCTGGCGCTGCACGAGGTCAACTTTGATGTTCACGCCGGCGAAGTGCATGCATTGATCGGGGAGAACGGCGCCGGAAAATCGACGTTGATGAAGTGCCTCTCCGGCGTTTATCAACGCGACAGCGGTGAAATTTTGTTCAAAGGCCAGCCCGTCAATTTCGCCAATACGCGGCAGGCGCAGGAAGCTGGCATCGCCACGATCTATCAGGAGCTGAACCAGATACCGTATTTGTCGATCACCGAAAACATCTTCCTCGGCACCGAAATGCAGCGCGGCCCCCTGCTGAACTGGCGAGAGATGCACAAACGCGCCCGCGAACTGCTTGACCGGCTGCATCTCGATATCGACCCGCGCACGCCGATCGCGCGCTTGGGCGTTGGCCAGCAGCAGATGGTCGAGGTGGCCAAAGCTCTCCATCACAATGCCGACTTGATCATCATGGACGAGCCAACCTCGGCCTTGAGCGTGCGCGAGATCGAGGAGCTGTTCACCATCATCCGGCAGCTCAAAGCCAACGGGGTCGGGCTGGTTTACATCAGCCATCATCTTGACGAAACCTTCGAGATCAGCGAGCGCATCACCGTGCTGCGCGACGGCCGCCACATCACCACCGAGCCGACGAGCGAGATGGATATGGAACGGCTGATCAGACTGATGGTCGGCCGTGACCTCTCCGAACAGTTTCCAAAGGAGACTGTGCCGCGCGGCGAAGAGGTGCTGCGCGTCGAGAACCTGACGCAGGGACGCCGTCTGCGCAACATCAGCTTTGCGCTCCATAAGGGCGAAGTGCTCGGCATTGCGGGGCTGGTGGGCGCTGGCCGCACCGAATTGGTGCGGGCGCTGTTCGGCGCCGATCCGATCGACAGCGGCAAAATCTTCATCGATGGTCAGCGCGTGTTCATCAACAGCCCGCGCGATGCCATTCGCCATGGGCTGGCCCTGCTCACAGAAGACCGGAAACGGCAGGGGCTAATCCTCGGCATGTCCACCCGTGAAAATATTACACTGTCTGTGCTTGAGGCGCTGACGCCGACGATCTTCACCAACCGGCGCAAAGAAAGCGAGCTGTCGCAAAGATATATCGACAGCATGGCCATCAAAACGCCCAGCCACGATCAGCTCGTCATCAATCTTTCTGGCGGCACTCAGCAGAAAGTGGTGCTGGCGAAATGGATGGCGACCCATCCGCGCATCTTGATCTTCGATGAGCCGACGCGCGGGATCGACGTCGGCGCCAAGGTGGAGATCTACAAACTGATGAACGCGCTGGTCAAAGAGGGGGTGGCGATCATCATGATCAGTTCCGAGCTGCCCGAAGTGCTCGGCATGAGCGACCGGATCATGGTGATTTGCGAAGGGCAGGTCACGGGTTTCCTGACGCGAGAGGAGGCAACGCAAGAGAAGGTTATGGCGCTGGCGACGGCGACAGCGCCAGCATCATCGGGGCAGCCAGCAGCAGCGGCGGCCGCCGCCATGACAATTTAAACGAAGTTTTGAGAGAGATATAAATCGGCATGACTGAAACAACCATCCTCACTCCGCCCCGCGCGCGTCCGAACGGGACGCAGGTCATCGGCCGGCTGCTGCGCGATACTGGCCCGCTGGTGGTGCTGCTCACGCTGTTCGTGCTGTTGTGGGCCTTATCGCCGGCATTCCGCAGCCCCACCAGCCTGTCGATCCTGATGATGGAAGCCGCCGCCATCGGCATCGTCGCTGCCGGGCAAACCTTCGTCATCCTCACTGGCGGCATCGATCTGTCGGTCGAGGCGATGGTCTCATTCGCTGGCGTCACCTGCGCGATCCTGATCGCCGGCACGAACATCGCTGGCGGCCAAATTGCGGAAGGCCTGCCCTCCTATCTGGCCATCTTTATCGCGCTGGTCGCGGGCGCGGGGGTCGGTCTCTTTCAAGGCGTCATCATTACGGCGTTCAAAATCAACCCATTCATCGTCACGCTGGGGTTCCGAAGTATTTTGCTCGGCATCGCCTTGGTGTGGACGCGCGGCGCCGGCATCAACATCGGCCGCGACGATTTCCTCGCCTTTTTGACCAGCTTCATTCGGATTGAACTGGGCCCGCTGTCGTCGATCATCGGCATCGATGTGCTGCGCATCCCGATGCCGTTTGTGATTGCGCTCATCATTTATGCGCTGGTTTGGGTGGTGCTGCGCCATACCAAACTGGGCCGCCACACCTATGCCATCGGCGGTAACGAGACAGCAGCGCAGCTTTCCGGCGTCAACGTCACGCGGACTAAGATCATCATTTACGGCATCAGCGGGCTGCTGGCCGCTGTCAGCGGCGTGCTGGTGATGGGGCGGCTGCAATCGGGCGCCTATCAGAACGGCACCAACATGACGCTGATCTCGGTCGCCGCCGTCGTCATCGGCGGGACGGCGCTTTCAGGCGGGATTGGCGGCATCTGGGGGACGTTGGTCGGCGTATTGATCATCCGCATCGTCGAGCAGGGGTTGGTTTATCTGAATGTGCCTTCCAATGCCAAAGAGATCGTCATCGGCGCGATCATCGTGCTGGCTGTGGCGCTCGACGTTGTGCGCCGAGGTGAGATCAAATGGCTGCGCTTCGGCAGAAGACCTGCCGATTGACCGCCGAACCAGCAGGCGGTCAATCGGGATTAACGGCGGCGATCCATCCGGGCGGCAGCTGCGGATAGGGCTCATCAGCAGTACTCGCAGGCAGCGCCCGGTTTTGAGGACGGGAGCGGCGGGATCGACGCTCCATCATTGACTAGATTTATGTGCAAAGGAGTAAGAGGAACATGAAACGCAAACTTCATCTTATGGTGGCTGTTCTGCTGGTTTTGGGCATCCTCAGCGCTGGCCTGGTGCAGGCGCAGGATACCCCGCGCCGCGTTGGATTTGTGCCGCCTGCGCTCACCAGCCCGTTCCATGTTGCGATGGTCGAGGGCGCGCAGGCGCGCGCTAATGAGCTGGGTTGGGAACTGGTCGTGCAGGCGCCTGCCAGTGAGGGCGACTTCCAAGCTTTTGTGACGACGGTCGAGCAGCTTTTGGAAACCGGCGTCGAAGCGATCAGCATCAACCCGATCGGCACCGACTCGGCGGTGACGGCAGTGCGCGCCGCCAATGAGCGCGGCATCCCGATTTTGGCGCATAACTTCATCACGCCGTTCGAGGATGAGGAAGTGGTTGTCGCTGCTTACATCGGCTATGACCAGTGGGGCGGCGCCGAAGCGCTGGCGCGGGAGACCTGCAACCTGATCGCGAGCAAATATGGCACCGAGCCTGAGCTGACCGAAGGTCAGGTTTACATCCTGCTCGGCATCGAGAGCATCTTCTCGCGCCGGCGTACTGGCGGCTTCCTCGCGGGGTTGCAGAAATACTGCCCGAACGTGGAAGTAGTCGGCCAGCAGTCTGCCGAGTGGCTGCGCACGCGCGGTCAGGAAGTGGCTTCGGTGGCGCTGCAGCAGTTCCCCAACATCGATGTCTTCTACGGCAACAGTGACGAAATGGCGATCGGCGCTGCGCTGGCGGCCGAGCAGCTTGGCCTGGTCATCAACGAGGACTTCTTCGCCGTCGGCATCGATGGCAACCAGCCGACTCTCGACCTCCTTGCTCAAGGACAGTTTAGCGCCACGCTCGGCGTCGATCCGTTCCGCATGGGCGTCACCGTGATCGATACAATGGCGGCGATTTTTGCAGGTGAGGAAGTGCCGCAGATCATCCTGACCCCATCGGTCGTCGTGACGCCGGAAAATCTCGAAGCCTACCTGGCTGGCGAGCTGTGGACGGATCCAGTGCCGGGCTTCCCCGAGCTGGATAATGACCTGCCCACCGTGCCAGAAGAAGAGGAAGAAGAGGCCGCCTAACAGCCGCTCAATGACAGGGAAGGACGGGCAGCCGCCCGTCCTTCCGCTTTTGGCGGCGCGCTGGCGCAGGCCACGGATATGAAACAGCGATATACGCTTCACGATGTTGCCAAACAAGCCGGCGTTTCCTACCAAACGGTGTCGCGGGTGATCAACGGCCATCCCAGCGTTTCCCCGCCAACGCGCGCGCGCGTTCAGCAGGTGATCCATGAGTTGGGCTATCATCCCAATAAGGTCGCCAAAAGTTTGGCGGCCAACCGCTCGCACACGCTGGCGATCCTCACGTTCGGCCTCGATCACTTTGGCCCAGCGCAGATGGTGATCCACATCGAGCGGACTGCCAAAGAGCTGGGTTACGACCTGGTGTTGTCCAACCTCAACGAGCTGTCGGTTCACGAGGTGCGCCGCGCGCTGGACAGCTTGACCGGCCGGCAGGTGGATGGCATCTTGACGATCTCTCCAGTGACGGGCATCACCTATGAGGAGATCGCCGAGCTGTGCCGCGGCATCCCGGTTGTGCAGATCGATCCTCAGATCGGGCTGAATGTTCCCTCGGTTGTGGTCGATCAGAAGTATGGCAGCCAGCTTGTGACCGAGTACCTGCTCAGCCTGGGCCATCGGCACATCGCTGAGATCAGCGGGCCTCTCAACTGGTTTGGGGCGATCGCGCGGCACGAGCAGTGGCGGGTCGTCATGCGCGCTGCCGGTTTACCGACTTACAGGACTGTCGAAGGCGATTGGACGGCACGCGGCGGCTATGCAGCGGCACGGCGTTTGCTGGCCGCACATCCTGACCTGACGGCAATCGTCGTCGGCAACGACCAGATGGCGCTCGGCGTGATCGCGGCGCTGAACGACCACGGCCTGCGCGTGCCGCTCGACGTATCTGTCGTCGGCTTTGACGATATTCCCGAAGCCGCTTTCTTCCGGCCAGCTTTGACGACGGTTCAGCAGGATTTCAAGGCGCTGGGCGCAACTGGGGTGCGCTATCTGCTGGAGCTAATCGAAAACCCAGAGACCGAAATCGTTCAGCACCGGCTGCAGCCCCACCTGATTATCCGCGACAGCGCTGCTCCGTGGCGTGCTCCCCTCGATTGAACCCCTCAACGGCCAGACAATCAAAAGCGCGCAGTGAGGTCTGTCACCGCACCGCGCGCCATGTTTGAGAGAGCGCCTCGCCTATTCGCCGGGCTGCGGCGCTGGATTTTGGGCGGGCATCTGCAGCGCGATCGCCTGCTTGATCAGATCGCGCAGGGCGGCTTCAGGCAGCGCGCCGGGCTGGTTGAAGATGATCTGCCGCTGCTTGACGATCATCAAATTGGGGATGCTCATGATGCGGAATGCCTGCGCGAGACCCGGGTTCGCATCGACATCGACTTTGGCGATCTTAATCTGGCCGGCGAATTCGGCCGCCAGCTTATCGAGGATGGGCGCGACCATACGGCAGGGGCCGCACCACGCCGCCCAGAAATCGATCAAAACGGGCAGATCGCTGTTAAGCACTTCCTGCTCAAAGGTGGCATCGGTCACATTGACAGGTTTGTTATGCACGATCTTCGTCTCTTTCTGCTGCGCGGCCGAAGAACCATCTGCGGCCGCAGGTTCAAGTTCAGGATGATGTTCGCGATAGGCTTGCTGCAAGCGCTCAATTGCTGCCGGCAAATCGGTTCCCCACGGGCGAGGCCGCCGCACAAGCTCTTCGCCGCAGTACCAGCCGACGAGTGCCGATTTGCTGCCTGCATCAAGCCGAGCGGCTGCCAGAGGATTCTTCGTCGGGTCAAGCCGCGCGAAGATCATCTGGCCGGGGTCGGCCGACGCTCGATTAAAGGCAACCTTAAAATCGCCGCGCAGGTCATCTCCGGTCGAGATCAGGATGAGCACTGGCTTGTCGGAGTGCAGTACCGACTCGAAATTTTCATCGGTCAGCGTCAGCGGTTCTTGCATGGTCTCTCCATTTAGGGTAAGGACGCCACCAGCGGCAGGCTGGCAGCCGAACATCGTGATATCACACCTTATAGACGCATCAGGCAGCGCGTTCTTACGCGCTTTCTCACAAAGAAGTCAGCGCCCTGCGCCGAGCCGGAGGGCTGCAATGTTCAGCGCATCGGCGCCATCTAGCAGGCGCAGCCGAACCAGGTCCGAAAAGCGATACCAGCCCGTCATGACGGTATAGGTTCCGGCTGGCAGATCGCCGCTCAGCGCGATCGATACGGCTTCATGCCAGCGGTTCTCGGCCATCGGCAGAGGGCGGTCATCCTGCGCGACCAAGCGACCTGCCTCATCGAGGAGATGAATGAAACGGACGAGGTCAGCGCCGGGCGGCGCAGCGAACGACCATGCCAGCCATACCTCGACGACGCCGTCATCATCAACGGATGTGGCGCGCGCGGCAGTCAGCGCGATGCCGCCTTCGAACGCGGGCGCTAAGACGCGGTCATCCGCCAGGACAGGCGAGAGCGAGAGCGCCCGAAGATCGACTGATCGGCAGCGCAGCCCGGGCGGAACCTGAGGCGGGCACGGTGGTTCGAGCGCGAGCGCGACGGCGTGGAATTCCCCACCCTCGAGCGGAATTGGCACGCGCAGCGCAGCCTCCCCATCGACGATCAGCCGATGAACATCCTCGCCGTCGTGCAGCACGGCGACGCGCAGCGGCTCGTCCGTGCGCAGGGCTGCCTCTAGCAGCGCCCAGCCTGGCTCCGGGCTGTAGACGAACGAATCGCGCTGCCTCTCAAGCGGGCCCGCCGAAGCGGCGAGCTGCTGCGCTTGCGGTCGCTCCGCAGCCGGCGGAACGACGAACAGCGCGAGGCGCTCATCGCTGAAGATTGGATCGCCGAGAGTCACCCGGGCGCGCGCTTCAAGCATCCCATCATCGCGCTCGCGGTGGACGATGACGTGCCCCACCCCCACGGCGCGGAGCAGCGCCGGGTCGAGCGTCCCCTCGAGCAGCGTCAGCAGCGCCGGGTTGATCGGCGTTCGCCGTGATACCTGCCCGGCGATCAGCGGGCGCTCGTGGCCGGTTTGCAAGTAAAGGCCGTACTTGGCGGCGACCAGATCATCCCACGGGATATCGAACACGGCGGGCGCGGCCGGGTCTGGCAGTTCGAGGGCCAGCGCGCGCACCGGCTCCGGGATGGCCGCCGGGATGGTCGGCAGCGGCCAGAAAACCTGATATTCGAACGCGATCAGCCCGCCCAGCGCCAGCGCGATCAGCGCGCGCGCCCGCGGCTGCCGGATGCGCTCTAACACGATCGCGGCGCCGCCAGCGGCCAGCGCCGCCAGCGCCAGCGCCAGCACGAAGTTGAAGCGGCCCGGGGTGCGTGCCAAGCTCAGGAGCGGCGCATCGGCGGCCAGCGCCCATGGCAGCACGATGTAGGTGGTGAAACCATCGACCGTAAAGCGCACCGGCGTATCGAAGACCTTGAGGAGCGGGCCAAGCGACAGCAGGTAGGCCAGCAGGCCCAGCACGAGCCAGCGTCGCGCTCCGCCGCCTCGCCGGACGGCCAGCAGCGCCAGCAGCCCAGCGAGGATGCCGACGTAAGCCAGGCCTTCATCGAGGTTGATGCCCAGCACGCGCCGCGGGAACTCAAGCGCGCCGAACAGCGGGTGGAAAAACGACGGCGACGCGAACGCCAGCAGATCGGCGCTGTAGCGAACGGCTCCGCCCTCGTCAAGATAGGCGCTGGTGCCAAGTGTTTCAGCGGCGACGGGCAGCAGGAAAAGGCCTAACACGCCCGCACCCAGCGCAATGGCTGCTATCAGGCGGCGAACGGCCGCCCACTGCCGGTGAAAGACGAACGACAGCAGCAGCACCAGCGTGAGCGGGAACAGCGCATAGATCACCTGCAGTGTGTGGCCGGTCGCGCTCAGGAAAAAGAAGAGCGCCGTCAGGACGATTGGGCGAGGGCCGCCCTGCTCGCGCAGGCGCAGGGCATGCAGCGCGAACAGCGGCAGCGGCCACTGCACGAGCAGCCCGGCGTGGCCTGCCCCAAGATGTCCCTGCATGGTCGGGTAGAGCATGAAGGCGAGGCCAGCGATCAGCGCCGGCAGGTCGGTCACGGGCAGATCTTCAGCCCCACTGCGCTGCGGCACGCCGCGCTGCGGCACGCCGCGCCGCGGTACGCGCAGCGTCCGCGCCAGCAGCCACATCGCCCAGCCGTTTAATGCCAGCGTCAGCAGGAGAGTCAGGTTGGCGGCGGCCGGCAGCGGCAGGGCAAAGGCGAAGGCCCACGCAGGAAAGAACTGAAGCGGGTTGGCCCACAGCGTCACCCCTGGGATGCCGTGTGGATAGCCGAGCAGCGTTTGCGTGAAGAGCGGCTCGCCAGCCCGCAGCGCAAAGGTGAACCACCAGATATGATGCGCCATCTCATGCGCATCGCCATAGACGAAGCCAGCCAGCGCCGTCGAGAGCTGCGGCAGCAGCGGCCATGTCACGATCGCGGCGATGAGCAGGTAGAGGCCATATACCCCTGCATGCAGGGGCAGCACGCGTATACGTTTTGTCATCGATTTGAATGCTCATCATATACCCCTGCATGCAGGGGCAGCACTCCCCAGATCGGGCGCGGTAGGGTTTGGTTAGTCGAGTTCGTCATCGTTCATTGATGATAGCGCATCAACGACCGGCGCGGGCACAAAGTTGACCAGTGCCAGCTCACGCGCGAACAACGGCGCACAGGCCAATGCCGGATCGGGCGGCTGCGGGCACGGCGGATCGACACGCAGCCCGATGGTGTGATAGCCAGCCGCCGGCAGGGTGATCGGGATATTCAGCAAGGATGGGCCGGCGGCCATCCATTCGCGGATAGGTTCGCTGTTCACCGTCACGATGGCGCGACGCGGCGTAGGAGCGCTGACCGTCCCCGTCAAAGTGACCACGCCAGGGACTGGAGCATACAAGTAAAGCTCGCCTTGGTCGTCGATTTGCTCCGAAACCATGCTGACGGCGATGAAGCCCGGCGCATCACCTGTGTAAGTCGGCACTTCAAAAACGGCGAAACGCGCGTCCTCGTACCACGGTTCGCCCAGCCGTGCGCGCAGCCGGGCTTCGGTGCGGCCTTCCGCGTCGGCCCAGCTGCGGTGCAAAATGATGACATCAACCCCAGCCGCATCGAGTAAGGCGGGGTCAAGCGTCTCCTCGAGCAGCGTGCCCTTGGCCGGGTCGAGCGGCGTGCGCCGCGTAATATGGCCCCCGATCAATGGCAGGCCGTGGCCAGTCTGCAGAAACAGGCCGTCTTTGCTCGTCAGCGGGTGCGCCCACGGCACATCGAAGACGGCGCGCAGATCCGCGCGCTGGCCCAACTGCTGGATCGGCTGGGGGATGGCGGCGGGCAGGGTTGGCAGCGGCCAGAAAGATTGATACTCAAACGCGATCAGCCCACCGAGCGCGGCGGCCGCCAGCGCGCGCGCGGCCGGCCGTGGGATCTTAGCGAGGACGGCCGCGGCGCCGATCGCAGCCAGAGCCGCCAGCGCCAACCCGATCGCAAAGTTGAAGCGCGCCGGCGTCCGCGCGATTCCGATCACCGGCAGGTTCTGCGCCAGGGCCCACGGCAGCGGAATATGGGTCGGGTAGCCATCGACTGTCACTGTGAACGGCGCGTCGAACGGCTTCAGCAGCGGCCCCAGCGAGAACACCCATGCCACAGCGGCCAGCAGCAGCCAAAGACCAGCCGCGCGTGTTTTCCGCAGCGCCCACACAGCGAGCACTAGGACGATCGCACCAGCATAGCTGGTGAGTTCAAAAGGATCGATTCCCATAATGCGCCGCGGGTACTCCAACCCGCTGAAAAGCGGGTGATAGAATGATGGCGCCACAAGGCCGAACAGGGCCGCGCTGTAGCGCACGGATCCCTCTTCTGGCAGCGTTCCGCCTGGTTCCAGCAGCAGCGGCACGATAAAAACGGCAGCCAGCAGCAGCCCAATGCCGACGGCGGCCAGCATTCGCCCCAGCGCGCCCCATTGGCGGTGAGCGAACACCACGGCCACCAACACCCCCGTGATCGGAAGGGCTAGAAAGATCAGATTCAAAGGGTTGCCCCACAGGCTGACCGCCAGCAGCACTCCCGTGAGGATGACGCGCTGCATGCCGCCATCCTCGCGCAGACGCAGCAGCATCAGCGCATAGAGCGGCAGCGGCCATACGACGATCAGCCCTGTGTGGCCGGCGGCGAGCTGTCCCTGAAACGTTGGATACAGCATAAAAACGAGGCCTGCGATCAGCGCGGCGGCGTGCTGCCCCGGCACGAGCGCGCGCGAAGCCAGCAGCCACATCGACCAACCGTTCAGCGCCAGCGTCAGCAGTGCCGCCAGGTTGAAGGCCGCCGGCAGCGGCAGGGCGAACAGCAGCATCCACGCTGGAAAGGATTGCAGCGGCGCGCTCCACAGCCAAAGCGCGGATAGGCCGTCAGGGTAAAGCAGCAGCGGTTGAAAGAAAAGCGGCTGGCCAGTGCGCAGCGCGTGATTGATCCACCAGATGTGGTGCGCGTACTCGTAGCTGTCGCCGAAAGGGTGGCCGATCAGCTGGGTATCGAAGGCCGTGATCAGCGGCCATGTGCTGATGATCGCGACCGCCAGATACCCCGCAGCGACGAGCAAATGACGGCCCAAGCCGCGCATCACATCAAACGGCCGCGCGCTCGATCAACCCCGCTTGCGCGCGGTAATGGCGATGATATCGAGCGGGTTGACGTACAGCGACCATTCCGACAAATGCAGGCGGCTTTCCAGCCACTGGCCAGCGCGCGCCAGCAGTGGGGTGTACATGCTGAGCCGGTTCATAAACAGGCTGAAGGTGACATATTTGCCGACATGATAGTGGTCGATCACGTCCATGCCGGCGTTGTCGAGCAGTTGTATGAGCGTGCGCAGCGAGAAATAATAGACGTGTTCCTCTGACAGCTTGTAGCCCACCCAACGCCTGCCCGTCAAGCGGGCGGGAAAGCTTTCGAGGTCAGGCGTCGCCAGCGCGAACAAGCCGCCCGGCTTCAGCAGCGCCGAGGCGCGCTGCACATAGGCCTTGGGATCGGGCACATGCTCGATCACATCCCACATCGTGATCAAGTCATAATGGTTGGCCGGGTAATCCAGCTCAAGCAGGCTGCCCTGCTGAACATCGAGGCCGAGCTGCTCGCGCGCATAATTGACGGCAAAATGCGAGACATCCAGCCCCTGCCCGCGCCAGCCGCGTTCCTGCGCAGTCGCTAGGAAGAAGCCGGTGGCGCAGCCGATATCGAGCAGCGCACCGGGAGGCGTGAACCGCTCGATGCGTTTGAGGCGGCGCTGGAAGGTCTTGCGAATATTTGTTTCATCGCGAAGATAATTGGTATAGCCTACGGTTCCAGAATCGCTGTTACGAAAATAGGACTCGCCGTACAGCGCGTACAGTTCGGTCGGGTCGGGTCGAGGGCTAACGTAAACCAACCCACAGGCTTGGCACTTCACCAAGCCGCGCCCATTTTCAGGGCAGAAGGGGACGCGCAGCTCACTGCCACATAGGTTGCACGGCACATGATGACGCGGCACTTCGGCGCGTATACGCGGCGCTTCGTCTGCCAGATTGAGTCGTTCGGCCAACGTTGTTTCTTCCTTCGGCTGCTGAACTGCGCACTCGTTTCGATGCGCGCACATTGTACAAGATCGCTATGACATGCACAATTGCTATCTCTTCACGGCGCACCTCAGCTGCAATTGTGCGATTACCCGACGGTTCTTGCGATCGTGCCAACAGATCGGCACAATAAGTTGACAAACTGCGCTTCGGCGTCGCGACTAAAATAGAAGTATGGGCGCCGGTTTATGGCGTCGTAGGTGTTGGTTTCAGCGCGCCGCTAGAAACAGTGCGTTGATCTCGATCATCGCGGAAAGTGGGTATTATCATGCGTTTGAAGTTCCTCGTCATCTTAGTCCTTCTAGCAGCCATTGGCGTTGTGCTGGGCGGCCAGATGATCGCCGCGTAAACGGGGGCTGAAGCAGTCACCTGCCCGGCTTTGATCGATCGCGTCTTGCTCGAACTGGAAGAGAACTGCACTGGGCTTGGGCGCAACAGCGCCTGTTATGGCTATACGCGCGTGGCGGCTACGTTTAACCGAGCTGTGGAAGAAGCGTTCTTCAGCCAACCGGCCGACCGCGCTGATATTATCGTCCTCGAGAGCCTCAGCACCGCGCCGCTCAGCCTCGACAGCGAGGAGTGGGGCGTCGCATTAATGAACATACAGGCCAACCTGCCGGGCACTCTGCCTGGTCAATCAGTTACCTTCATCTTGTTCGGTGATGCGACCGTGGTCAATGCAGTGCCCGAAGAAGAAGCGGCGCCGCCTTTCCCGCCCATCCCGCTGCGAACGCGCGTGCAGACTGGTCTGCGCACCGCAGCCGGCGCCAACACGAATTTCGTCACAACGGTGCCGGCCGGCGCCGCGCTTGAGGGCGATGCGATCAGCCCAGATCACGGCTGGGTGCGCGTCGTTTACGAGACGTTTGGCGGCTGGGTGCGAGCAGAAGATCTCGACCCCGCCGATTTGAGCGTCCTGCCCGTTGTGTCGCGAGAGACGCGCACACCGATGCAGTCATTTTTGTTCAGGACCGGCATCGGCCAGCCCGAATGCGCCGAAGCGCCGGACTCGGTCGTGATTCAAGGGCCGCAGAATCTCGAGGTCAGCCTCAACGTCAACGGCGCCGATATCAACATCGGTTCGACTGTGCGCATCGCCAGCGTATTGGGCGCGCCGCGCGATATCCTCGATAGTCTCGACTTGCCAGAGGAAGTGCGCGAAAGGCTGCTGTCCTCGGAGGACGATCTGCTGCGGTTTGGTGCAGAGCAGGTGTGAGCGGTGATGCAGCTTTCCGTGGTCAACGGCGCGGTCACCTTGAACGATGGCCGCTTCACTCTGCCAGAGGGCAACCACGCCTTTTCAGTCTTTTGCGGCGATGCGAGTGAGTTTGGCAGTCTGCTTTCTGACGACCCGCTGGCGCTGTTAGACCCGACCAATTTCGGCATCACGTTCGCCAGCCCGTGGGGCGCTTTCCGCACCATGACGGAAGAGGAACTGGAACAGCTTCGTTTCCTTGAGCGGGTGACGCTCAACGTGCTCAATTATCCGATCATCCTGCCCGATTACCGGTCGATCCGACCAGTGCAAACGAGCACACCGACGCCCGGCTCTACACAGCAGCTCGGCGTTTTCCCCATCAATACCCCGCAGCCAACGGTTGAAGCGACTCCGGAACCGGCCGCTGAGGTTGCCCAGCCAGGTCCTACGCCACTGCCGGGCGTCGGCATCCCAGCGGGGGTGGGCGCCGTTGTCGGAGGAGGCCAAACGGTGACCGTTGGCCAACCGTTTGCAGTTCCCTTTAGCGTGCAGGTGCTCGATGCCTACGGAAGCCCGGTCGCTGGTGCGCCGATCACTTTCAGCGCGCCAACCAGCGGCCCAAGCGGCACTTTCGGCGCAACTGGTTCGGCCAATGAAACGGTCATCACAGATGCCAATGGGAATGCTATCACTTCAGGTTTCACGGGCAACAACATTGCCGGCACCTATTTTGTCACGGTATACAGCGGCGGAGGGGCTGCGCGGCAGTTCAAAGACACAACCTACAGCTGTCGCGCGGTCGAGCTGCTTAGTCCGGCGGCGCAGCCCTCCGTGCTGACCGTGATCGAGGTTACCAATATCGCCGATGTGCCCGTTCGAGTGGCGGCTGTCAGCGGTGATGGCCAGAGCACGCCGATCCAAACGCAGTTTGCGGCGCCGCTGGTGGCGCAGGTACAAGACCAGTTTGGCAACGGTGTCGCTGGTGTGACGGTCACCTTCACCACGACCTATGGCAGCGCTATCCCGGGGGCGTTGTTCATTCCGAGCGAACTTGAGACCGCCGCCGGCGTCTCTGGCCCAGATGGCATGGTGACGTCGCCGCTGCTGGTTGCCAATGAATTCAGCGGAGCGCATTTCGTGTTCGCTGCGGGTGAAGGGCTCAGCGAAAATGCGGTCTTTACACTCACCAATACGGCCGGCCCGCCCGCTTTTATCGACGCTATCGGCGGCGTTGAACAGGTCGCCACCGTCAGCTTTCCATTCCCAGAGCCGCTCGCGGTCATCGTGCGCGATTCGTTCGGCAACCCGGCCGCTGGGGTGCCGGTTACCTTTAGGCCGAGTGAAGATGATTTCTACGGCGAGACGCTCACTGCGCAGCCGCAAACCGCGTTCTCGCCCGCCGGCGGCACTTTTAACGGCCAGCCCTCGGTGACCGTCCTCACCAATGCTGAAGGCATCGCGCAGGCACAACTGACGGCCAATACCGCCGCGGGCTTCTTCATGATCGAGGCTGTCGCGCCGGGGGTCGATGAGCCAGCTGTGTTCTATCTGTATAATCAACCCGCATCGCCTTACGCGATAGAGCGCTTGTCCTCGCCAAGCCCAGTGCCGATCAATACCTTCTTTACCTCGCTCATCGTTCGCGTCACCGATTTCTTCGGCAATGGCATTGATTTCGTTCCCGTTCAGTTCACGATCAATCCTGGCCCGACGAACGCGATCTTCGACCCTGACGGTCTGACTCGAACCGAATTCACGTACAGCGGTTTTGCCGTGGTCTCTAATCTGTTCTCCGGCTCTGCCACCGGAGATTTCAGCGTCACCGTCACAACCCAGCGGGCTGCCGCCGGTCGTCTTCGATCTGACGGTTCTGAACCCAGTGCCCAACATCTCCAGCCTGCTGCCCAACGCAGCTGTTCAAGGCGATCCTGGGTTCACGCTGAACATCTACGGCGGCGGCTTTGTCGGGTCATCGATCGTCACCTGGTCGGGCCAGCCGAACCTGACGCCGTCGTCCGTCACCAGCGGCCAGATCGAGGTCGCCATTCCGAGCAGCTATTTGGCCAGCAGCGGCTCGGTGGCAGTGGCCGTCGTCAACCCTGGGCCAGGCGGTGGCACGTCGAATGCGCTGACATTCACAATCAACCCGCCTCCGCCGAACCCGCCGGCTGAGGTCACGACCTTGTCCCCGAACAGTGCCGTGGCTGGCGATGCCAGTTTCACGCTCACGATCGACGGAAACAATTTCCTGCCTGGCGCCGTCGTCACCTGGGCCACTCAAGCCGATCTCACCCCATCTAACATCACCAGCTCGCAGATCTTGGTCGATGTCCCAGCCAGCTATATCGCCGTGCCTGGCGAGTTTGCGGTCGGCGTCTCAAACCCGCTGCCGGGCGGCGGCAGTGCCAACACGCTGACGTTCACGGTCGCGCCAGCGCCGCCAGTCGTCCTGAGTGTTGACCCAAGTACCGTCCTGGCGAGCGCTACGCCTGAAGTCGTGCCGATCACGGTGAACGGAAGCGGTTTCGCTACCGACGCTGTCGTGCGGATCGATCCCGGCACTGATCTCGTGACGATCTACATCAGTGATGCACAGCTCACTGCAGAGATGCTAGCCGAGTTCTTCGAATGCGGAGATATCGGCAGCGACTATATCGTTCGCGTGCGCAACGTCGCCGACGACACGATCTCGACGACGTTTGCCGTGGTGACCGTGACCGACCCGGGAGACTGTTCCTAACACAAACTCGCCCGCCAGCGTCTTGCACGAGTTCGACGGCGCTGGCGGGCGGCTTTCACGGCAGCGCCGCCGCTGCGTGCCCCAGTCCCCTCTAAATGTTGATGTTGCTCGCGTTCTGTGTGGTACAGCAGGGCAGCGCGCCGAGGTCTCGAACCTAGAAACGATCCTCTTCGAGCAGCGCGTCATCCATCGCTTCCGCGGCGAGTTCATCGGCCTCATCAATGGCGGCACCGCGGCCTAAAACCCAGCGCGCCAGCAGCAGCGCGATGATGGCCCCAGCCAGTGCGATCGCTGTGAAGGCGCCACCCAGCCGGGCGGCGATCAGCGCCAGCCCGGCGATGCAGATTACCAAGATGAAGCGGTATCCAAAGCGCAGAAAGCCGCGCCGGTTCAAACGGACGGGCGCGCCATTCAGAAAGCCCGCGCCTGCGCCTGCCAGCGCGCCGATCAACATGCCATCAATTGCGCCTTGAACCGCGCGCCATGCTGGGTCGTGGGCTGCGCCCGGCGCGGGCAGCAGCACGACATAGGCGCTGTACAGCCCTGCGCCGAGCAGGGCGCCCAGTTGGGCGGCCATCCAGTCGAAGCGCACCCCGCGCCCAAAGAGGGCATAGAGCAGCGCGAACGGAAGACCCAACAGCGCCCCGATCGCCACGCCGCTCACCAGCGAAAGACCAAGATCGGCGGTGCGCCCCCAGGCCAGCGCGCGCAGACCGAGATAGCCCGCTGCACACAGCGCAGTTAGACCGGTTAACGTGAGGGCTTGCACCAGTCGATACAATGGATTCGCTGCCGGGTGGCGGTAACGACCGGACACAGGCTATCCCTTGCGCACCACTTCCCATGCCAGATGGTTGATCTCTGGCGCGATCAGCCGCTCAAAGGCGGTCTCGACGGCATTTGGACTGCCGGGCATGGAAAAAATGAGGGTGTCGCGGTAAACGCCAGCTGCTGCTCGGCTCAGCATCGCTGCGGCCCCCACCTGTTCATAGCTGAGCATTCGGAACAGCTCGCCGAAACCGGGCAGGGTTTTCTCAAGCAGCCGGCTGATCACGTCGTAAGTGGTATCTCGCGGGCTGATGCCGGTGCCGCCGTTAAACAAAACGATGCGCACGGCGGCCAGCGCCGTCAGTTCATCGAGTACCGCGGCGACTTGGGCCGGCTCGTCTTTGATCAGACGGTAGGCAATGACCTCATGCCCCAGCTCAGCCAAGCGGCGCTCCAGATACTTCCGGTTGATATCCGTTTCTGCGGTGCGGCTGTCGCTCACCGTCACGATAGCGACTCCGACTGCCGCGCGCCCGGCCTGCTGGCGATGTGCATCCGCCCCGATCGGCATACTCATTGGCGTTCTCCTACAGCTTATTCGTAATAAAGAGAATGGGGGCAAGGCCGCCGGCCCCACCCCCTGACAGGCTTTGCGTTTGTTCACTCAACTGCTGGCAGCACGCGGCTGAACTTCGGGGTTATCCAACGATAGCCGGCCGCGCCGGCGGCCGCGTTTGCCGTTGCTATCGGCCGCGGCATCCGAGGCTGCGCCTTCTTCGTCTTCATTTTCCTCGGCTGGCTGCAGGCGCAGCAAGTGCACTTTACGGATGCGCCGGCTCTCAACCGCCTCAATCCGCATTTGCAGCAGGCGCTCCTCGTCTGTGATTGTCTCGCCGACATCTGGCACGTGGCCAAGCAGGCTGTAAATGTATCCTCCGATCGAGTCGTTCTCGTCGGTTGGCAGTTCAATGTCGAGCAGCTCGTTTAAATCGTCGAGGTTCATGCTGCCGTCGACAATATACTCATCGGGGCCAAGCTGAATGTACTCAGCCTCCTCATTGAGGTCGTACTCGTCTTTGATGTCGCCGACGATCTCCTCAACCAGATCCTCGATCGTGACGAGACCCGCCGTCCCGCCGTACTCATCGACGACGATCGCGAGATGGATTTTGCGTTCCTGCATTTCCTTGAACAGCATATCGGCGCGTTTTGTCTCCGGCACGAAGTAAGCTGGCCGCATAAGCGCGCGAATCGTCGCCTGCTTGGCGTCGCCGTTGTACCAAAGATTGAGCAGATCTTTGGCATACAGCAGGCCTTTCACATCGTCCATGTCTTCTTCGTAGACGGGGATGCGCGAGTGCCCGCTTTCGATGAAGCGCTTGAGCGCTTCTTCCAGCGGCGCATCGATCTCGATGCCAGTGATATCGGGGCGCGGCACCATAACTTCGCGGGCCAGCGTCTCGCCGAATTGAAGGACGGAGTAAATCATCTCCTTCTCTTCGTCTTCGATCGTGCCGCCCTTTTGACCGACATCGACCAAGCTCATAATTTCCTCTTCGGTGACCGCCTTGCCCATCGTCTCGCCGCCGCTGAAGCGCGCTAACGTCGCACTCAGTCGAAGCAGCAGTGAAACCAGCGGCCCCAGCACGAAAACGAGGCTGCGCATGATCCCAGTCACTAACCCGGCAGCGCGGTCGGCATAAGCGTTGCCAAAGGCCGAAGGCACCAGCTCGCCGAAGATGTAGGTGAGCAGTGCAGCTGGGATCAGCACGACCGCGTAGCCGACCAGCGGAATTCGGAAAAATTCGATCCCATTGGGGGTCTCAACCAACGGCACTGCGATCAAGACGACGACGACCGCCACGATCACGAAACGCACCAGCATCAACACGATCTGATTGGTGATGTGCAGCCGCGGCAGATCGTCATAGAGCTTCAGCGCACTACGCGCGCGCCGATCACCCGCTTCAGACCGCTCGCGCAGCGGCGTGTGGCGTAGGTTGGTGAGGACGGCGTAGGAAAAAACTAGCCAAGCATGCAGCCCGATCAACAGGATGATCGTCAATAAGCTCGACAGACTGGCTTCGTCCAAGTAGATCTTTCCTTCTCTGAGACAAACGCGCATTCAACCAAAAACACCGGGAGGTGCGCACGCAGGCACCGCTCCCGGTGAGTGGTCAGATCAAGCCCCCGGCAAAGTTGGGGAGGATGGTCTGGGTTTTCGTTTGACACGCGAGTTTGTCGAGTATAACAAGTCAAGTGCCATTATGATACCATAATGCATCGTTTGGACGCAAGCCTTTCGACAGACCTTAATGTCGCCGATGAAACAGATGCGCGCATCTTGATGACAGATTATTACGCGGCGCTTTCTGAATTGATCCGCCCGATCTCTGCTGCTGCGCTTCCGCAAACGATCGAGCCAGTGCGCCATTTGCTGGCGGCGCTGGGATCGCCAGAGCAGCAGTTTCCTGCTGTCATCGTCACGGGGTCGGTTGGTAAGGGCACGGTCGCGCACCATCTCGCACGTCTGCTTAGGGCCGCCGGGCTGCGGGTTGGCCTGTATACCAGCCCACACTTACACAGTTTTCGCGAGCGTTTTCAGATCGATGGACAGCTCATCGAGCCAGCCGTCTTCTCAGCGCAAGCCGGCGCTGTGCTGGCGGCCGCCCAAGACCATGATCACAGCACGCATGAACTTTCAACCGCGCTGGCTTTGCGGTGGTTTGCCGAACAGAGAGTGGAGATCGGCGTCTTGGAGGTCAGCATTGGCGGGCGCTTCGATGCGGTAAATGCCGCCCACGGAAGATTGGCGCTGATCACGCCGATCGAACTTGAACACGCTGCCATGCTTGGCGGCACTCTCCAGTCGATCGCATGGCATAAGGCTGGGGTGATCCGGCCCTGCGGCGCAGCCATCAGTGCACCGCAGGTCGATTCGGTCGCGGCGGTGCTGGCGGCCGAAGCTCAATCCGTTGGCGCTGCGCTGCTGATAGTCGACGATGCTGCCGAACTGGCGCTGAGCGCCTATGCATGGCTGCGCGCCGAGGGCGGCTTTTCAGGGCTGCCCGCTCACCCGCCGGTGCTTGAGGCCGAGATGCTGCCCGGCCGACTTGAAATCGTGGCGATCTCTGGCAAAACCTTCATCATCGATGGCGGCCACACCCCGCGCGCCGCCGCGCGGCTGCGCGCCGCGATCGACGCCCGCGCCCCCTCTGACGTCCTGATCGTCGTCGGCATGCTGCGCGATAAGGATGCGTGCGCTTATCTCGCGGCGCTCGATAGGCCTCGGACGCATCTCATGCTGACGCGAGCACCGGGCGATCGCGCGTTAGAGGCTGGTGAGCTTGGCGCGCGCTGGTCACCCCTTCATGCCCGCGTCAGCATCCAGCCATCGTTGGAGGCCGCGCTGCACAGCGCCGCTTCCGCTCAGCAGGATCTGGTCGTCATCTGCGGCTCGCTGCGAATGGCGGCCGCGGCCCGTATGGCGCTCGGCCTGCTGCCCGAGGATCTTCACGCTGAAGCGATCGCGACGCAGAAGCTGTTTGAAGGTGATGCGTATCGGGCAAAACTTGCAGGCCGGTCGGCGCGTTGATGGGCGCCGTATTTCCCTGTAAGGGCGACCCGCCGAGTCGCCCTTAAAACCGCTCCTTTTTTACCGCAGCCGGAATTCGCATGATGGCGTAAACCCTCGCGCTGGAGCTGGGGCGACATGGTATCACAGTGAACGCAATCTCGCCGGGAGCCACACTCACCGAGCGAACGCTGCAAGACGATCCGAATTTTGAAGCGAACTGGGCTAGTGTAACACCGACCGGGCGCGCCGGCTCTGTAGCCGATGTCGTTGCGGCCGTTTTGTTTCTTGCCTCACCAGAGGCGCGCCATATCATGGGGCAAACGATTCACGTGGATGGCGGTTGGACGCTCCAGAGCCCGCCGCCTTCGGGGTATCCGGAAATGCCACAATATTCCTCGCAGCTTCAGTAGCTGCCCGCAGGGCAGTTAGGCTGATCCCCCGATCCGCTGCGGATGTAAGGAGATGAACAGGCCTCGCCGTTTGAAATCGCTCATAAAGACTATGAAATACATTATTTCAAAATAAATGGCTAAAAATAAACTAATGATTCACTGATGTTATGCAGTAGCCATCATCTCCCAGTCCCTTCTAACCGAGGGAGAAAGGAACAAAACTAGTCAGGGTTTTGAAGTCCCTCTTCGTCAGCGAGAAAGATTGAGGGTGAGGGCTGAAAAAGGCCGAATTGCGTCACGTTACTGACTCAACTGATTCAGTTGCAGATGGGCTTTCGTCCTGTGCTTTTGCGCCCGGGCTGATGTTGGAGCTGCGAACCGAGATACTCTTGCCTGTGACAGTGTTTCTCGCTTCAAGGCATCGCGGCGGGGCCAGGGGCGTTAGCCCTATCGCTTGCCAAACTCCAAAACTGTGATAATATGATATTACTAATGCGCTCTTTTGTTTTTATATCTG
>DAOTYT010000146.1:0-2114 GCA_034434615.1 Anaerolineae bacterium
GTTTCGCCCAGACATCATCGGACATCACGCGCGGCAGTGTTTTCGAGGCAGCGATGATGTGGCTGGCGATGCGAAACGAACGGCGTGGGTCAAAGCGCCGCTTGATCCATTCCCATTCGTGGCAGTCCTGAAAAAAACGCTTATGGTCGCAATGATGTTCTTTTTTGCGTTGGCAGACAGCGGTGTGGCTGGATCATAATGGCGTTCGTTTAAGGCATACTGTCCTTTGTGCATCCGGTCCACTGCAGCGATGAATTCGGCGGCAATTTCTCGCGTCCATTGTTCGGGCGAGGTGATTTCAGGATGGGTTTCAGCTAACCATCGGCCCACCTGGAGCAGCGTATAGTAACGTGAGTTCGGGATAAGGAGATGCCTTTCGAGGAGAGAGCAGATAAGCTCTCTGGTTGACAAGACCAGACGAAAGGCATCCCCGATGAGTTTACTGGAACTGTACTGCCATGTCGATGATTTCTGCCAAGGGTTTGTGGGCCAGTGGGAAGGGGAGTTGCTGGCAAGCGGAGCGCGGCAGCGGCGACGAGAGGGGCAATTGAGCACCAGCGAAATCATGACAATTATCATCCACTTTCATCAGATGCGTTACCGGGACTTCAAGACCTACTACACCCAGTTCGTGCAGGTGTATCTGCGCAGCGAGTTTCCGAAGCTGGTCAGCTACAGCCGGTTTGTGGAGCGGATGCCCGCTGTGCTGGTGCCGCTGTGTGCCTACCTGCAAAGCTGCTATGGACCTTGCACAGGGATCAGCTTCATTGACTCCACCCCCATCAGGGTATGCCACAACCGCCGCATTACCCAGCATCGGGTGTTTGCCGCTGTCGCCCGGCGCGGCAAGAACTCGGTGGACTGGTTCTATGGCTTCAAATTGCACCTGGTTGTCAATGATCGCGGTGAACTGCTGGCCTGTCGCCTCACGGCGGGCAATGTCGATGACCGCAAACCGGTTCTCAAACTCGTCCAGCGACTGTGGGGCAAGCTGTTTGGCGACCGGGGCTATCTATCCCAACCGCTCACGCAGCAACTCCGCCAGCGCGGCATCACCCTCATCACCAAGCTCAAAGCCAATATGAAAAACCGCTTGATCTTGCTGTCGGACAAGCTGCTGTTGCGCAAACGCAGCATCCTGGAAACCATCACCGATCAATTGAAGAACATCTCCCAGATCGAGCATTCGCGCCACCGTAGTCTCGCCAACTTCATGGTCAATCTGGTGGCTGGCTTGGTCGCTTATTGCCACCAGCCCAAGAAGCCAAGCCTGGTGCTCGATCTCCCACAACTGGAGACCGTTATCCCGAACTGAGGTTTCTGATGAAGAATTCCGCTGCCGCGTCCCGCAGAATTTCTGGGAGCAGGCCGCTGTTGAGTCGCGCTGGAACGTCAGCCTGAACGCGCTCACTGGCCAACCAGACTGCTCAACGCTCGAGCGCGCCTCTTAAGGCGCTTAAGGAAGCGGCTGAAAGGCGGCGCTGTAGGGGTTAGCGCCACCCGCGAACGGCTCATCGAAGGCGTCAGAAAGTGCGGCGAGCAGTTCGGCATTCTCGCCCACATAGATGATCAACATAGAGTCGACCAAAAACAAGTGCGGGGTCGCGATCCAGTTGATCAAAATGGGTTCGCCAGCGCCGTCGATCCATGCGCCGTCTCGCGAGAAACGCTGCGCTTCTGCCTGTGCCGCTTCGGTGTTGGGATAGAGAAAAGTCTGCAAACGCTCGTCGTTGAGCGTCATCGTGCGGCCACGCACCGACAGAAAGGGATGAAAAAATGTCGATCCCAAGCTCACCTCAAAACCCAACTCTTCAAGCCACGCCAGCAGCAGCGCATATCCGTCAGCCCCTGCGTGCGCTGCGGCAGCCTCTGCGGCTTCTGGCTCTTCAAGAGCGACGCTCGCCAACGGGGTTGGGCGCGCGCTGCTGCAAGCCGCCACCAGCACCCCCAGCACTGTGAACAGACAAAGTTGAAGCGACATGGCCTTGCCTTCCGTGCGCTGCCCCATTCACTCAATATGACGAGAGTCGCTCTAAAAAAGTTGCAAAAATTAAAACGCCCCTCGAACCGCCTGTTCGAGGGGCGTTTGCAGATGCTTCTTTTAACCAAGCTTA
>DAOTYT010000147.1:0-4029 GCA_034434615.1 Anaerolineae bacterium
GCCGGGCCAGATGAGTACCTCGAGCTGATCCGCAAAGCCAAAGAAGCGGTCGATATCCCGATCATCGCCAGCCTGAACGGCACCTCGATCGGCGGGTGGACCAAGTTTGCCCACCGCATGGAAGAAGCCGGGGCCGATGCGCTCGAACTGAATATCTACTACATCCCGACCGATCTCGATCTGCCCGGCTCGCAGGTCGAGGAAACCTATCTGAACATCCTCACCGCAGTCAAACAGGCAGTCCAAATTCCGGTCGCCATCAAGCTGGGGCCATTTTTCAGCAACATGGCCAATATGGCCCGCAAGCTGGATCAAGCGGGGGCGAATGCCTTAGTGCTGTTCAACCGCTTCTACCAGCCTGATATTGACCTGGAGACGCTCGAGGTGCGGCCTAACGTGCTGTTGAGCACCCCGCAAGCGCTGCGCCTGCCTTTGACGTGGATCGGCATCTTGTATGGCCGCATCGTTGCCGACCTGGCCGCGAGCAGCGGCGTGCACACCGCCGAGGACGTCTTAAAGCTGGTCATGGCTGGCGCCAATGTCACCATGATGACCTCTGCGCTGCTGCGCAACGGCATCGATCATCTGCGCATCGTCGAGGCCGATCTCGTGCGCTGGATGGAGGAACACGAATACGAGTCGATCGCGCAGATGCGCGGCAGCGTCAGCCAGATCAATGCCGAAGACCCAAGCGCGTTCGAGCGGGCGCAGTACATGCGCGCGCTCACCAGCTACCGGCCGCAGGTCGTTTAAACACCAGCATGAGGACGTATCAAAATCGTCCTCTTCCAGTCTCCTCAAGCCGTGCAGCCTCCCTCATCGACATCGATAGGGAGGCTGCACTTTTCGATCAGCGCATGTGGCTGCTATTCCGTTCTGATCACCTTCCCGCTGATCGTGGCGCCCGGGTACGGCTCAAAGCCGGGCTGGCACCCGCCAACTGTGATGGTGTACTCACCCGTATCGAGGACGCGCTCGCCCCTCTGATCGACGCGAGTGAAAGCCTCCGGCATCAGCTCGAACGACTGCTCTCGTGTCTCGCCCGGTTCTAAGTGAACCCGGGCAAAACCACGCAGCTCACGCAGTTTGTAAGGCTCAGCCACGCGCGGCCCGCTGATATAGAGCTGCATTACCTCATCGCCCGCCCGCTCGCCGGCATTGGTCACCGTGACGGTCACCGTCAGCGGTGCGCTTGCGCCGAGCAGCTCACTGCTGAAGCGCAGATCGCGATAAGCGAACCGGGTGTAGCTCAGGCCATGGCCGAACGCATAGAGCGGGCTTTTATCGAAGTAGCGATAGGTGCGCCCGTGCATGTCATAATCCTCGAAGGGCGGCACATCGTCGATTGAACGGTAGACGGTGACGGGCAGCCGCCCTGCTGGATTGTAATCGCCAAATAAGACGCGCGCGACGGCGACCCCGCCGTTTTGCCCAGGGTACCAGGCATGGAGGATGGCCGGCAGGTGCTCATCTTCCCAGTTGACGGCAATCGCGCTGCCGCTGATGATCACCAAGATCACCGGCGTTCCAGTGTCATGGAGCGCGCGCAGCAGCCTTTGCTGCGCAGCTGGCAGCTCAAGCGATGTTCGATCACCCTGACTGGTCGTGCCGGGCGGCACACCCTCATCTTGCCCATCCTCTCCCTCAAGGATCTGCGACAGCCCGCCGACGAAAACCACCACATCGGCCGAACGAGCCAGCGCGAGCGCCACTTCATATTCGGCCGCATCGTAGCTGTTAATGTGGCAGCCCTTCGTGTAGCGGACGGCAGTTTCCGCAGAGACAGCGCGCCGGATGCCTTCGACAATTGTCACCGGGTTAGAAGGGATTCCGTAATAGTTGCCGAACATGACTTCGGCATCATCGGCGTTCGGGCCGATGACTGCGATCTCGCGCAGGCCTTTAGCCAGCGGCAGCAGCCCGTCATTTTTGAGCAGCACCATCGACTCGCAGGCGGCTTCAGTCGCCAGCGCATCATGCGCGGCGCATTCAATGACCGTCGTCGGGATCTGCGCATACGGCACTTGTTCTGGCGGGTCGAACATGCCGAGGCGGAAGCGCGCCAACAACACGCGATGCAGCGCCGCATCAATCGCCGCCTCGCTCACCAAGCCCAGCGCAACCGCTTCAGTCAGCGCTTGATAGGCGCAGCCGCAGCACAGATCGCATCCATTGTTGATCGCCAGCGCCGCTGCCTCAGCCTCACTGGCCACGACGGCATGGTGCAGATAGATATCCTCAATCGCGGCGCAGTCCGAGACGACATGGCCTTCGAACCCCCAACGCCGGCGCAGGATCTCTTGCAGCAGCGTTGGGCTGGCACAGCAAGGTTCTCCATTGGTGCGCGTATAGGCCCCCATGACCGCCTCGACCTTCGCCTCGCGCACCGACGCTTCAAAAGCGGGCAAATAAGTATCCCATAGATCATGGGCGCTCACGATTGCGTTGAATTCATGGCGCAGGTGCTCTGGCCCGCTGTGGGCAGCAAAGTGCTTGGCACAGGCCGTGATCTTGTAATAGGTTGGATGATCGCCTTGCAGCGCCTGGATATAGGCGACCGCCATCCGCGCCGTCAGATACGGATCTTCGCCATACGTCTCCTGGCCGCGCCCCCAGCGCGGATCGCGAAAGATGTTGATGTTGGGCGTCCAAAAGGTAAGGCCATAGTAATCGGCAAAATTTCCCGCTCGCGCCGCCTGATGATGCTTGGCGCGCGCCTCATCGCTGACGGCCACGCCGATGCGGCGGATCAGATCGAGATTGAAGGTAGCCGCTTGACCGATCGCGTGGGGAAAGACGGTCGCCGCGCCAGCCCGGGCGACGCCGTGCGAGCATTCGTTCCACCAGTTATAGGGCGGGATGCCAAAACGCTCGATGGCCGGCGTATCGTGCAGAAGCTGCGCGACCTTTTCCTCCAGCGTCAGCTCGGCGATCAGCGCATCCACCCGTTCAGGCATCGGCCGCGTCAGGTCGCGCGCGCGGGGGGGGAGTTTTTCCAGTGTCGATGCGATCTCGCTCATGAGTTTAACCGGCCCAGCGCTTCATCAACGGAGATTTGATCGTGGATCAGGGCGCGCAGCGTGCGCATCATCAGCGCCGGGTTTGGCGCCTGAAAGACATTGCGCCCGATGAACATGCCGCTGGCGCCCGCTTTCAGCGCCCCTTCGACCATCTCGAGCGCCTGGCGAACGGTTTCCGTTCGTGGGCCGCCTGCGATCAGGATCGGCCGGAACGAAGCCTCGACCACGCCGGCAAACGTCTCTGGGCTGCCGCTGTAGTCGGTCTTGAGCAGGTCGGCGCCGATCTCGCAGGCCATCCGCGCTTCTAGACGAATGTATTCGTCGTTGTAAGGGTCGTCCCCTACGCGCAGGCCGCGCGCCATCGGCTCGATGATGCAAACGATACCGGCCGTCTCGCACGCTTGAGCGATGTACGCCACGTCTTCGATTTGGCGCGCCTCGGCATCGGGATCGTCATAGCCGATGAACATGTAAACCAGCACGGCATCGGCGCCCAAACGGACTGCATCTTCGACCGATGCGATCAGGCGGCCGCGCCCCTCCTGGCTGCCGAGCATCTCCGGCGCGCGCCAGCGGTTCGTCCAATCGACGCGCAGGATCAGCCCAGGAGCGCCGCGGCCGGTGAAAACGCTGGCATAGCCGCGCGCTACACCGGGGCTGACGAGGAAAGCATCGGCCCCAGCTTCCGTCAGTGCCTCCAGCACTTGCCCGGGGTGCTGGTTGCCTGCGATCACACCGAGGTGGAGGCCGTGATCGAAAGCGACCACAGCCGCCCGGTGATTGTTGGGGTTAAGGATCCGACCGAGGCGAATCTGTTTTCCGGTATTGTATAACGCAAAGGGACTGCTCATCGTCTCCGTTTCCTTTAAGCGAGCGGTTCCTCAAGGAGATTAACAGCCTGCCACGAGCCGCCGCGCTCGATCTTGAACGTCTTGATTTCATAAGGGTTAAACTGCGCTTCGAGCAGCGGCGCATCCTCTAAACTGATCTGAGCGCGCACTGCGCGGCC
>DAOTYT010000148.1:0-36761 GCA_034434615.1 Anaerolineae bacterium
GCAGCGCTCTTTATTTCACAGCCCACCTCACTGTACAATAAACTAAATAGTCTGACAGTACCTTAACATTAACCGTAGAACCGAGTGGGTGACAGGCTTGAGCCATCCACCTACCATGACTGCTTCATCGCCTCGCATCGCAGCTGACAGCGTTCGTCATCAATTTTCATCGAGCATCGCCGCGCCCCTACATCGCCGTTGACATCGACATCATCGTCCAGCCCTGACATCGCCGCCATGCCCTCATTGAAATGGATCTTTGACGCTGTCGTTCGAGTTTGTCGCCTGCTCCGTTCTGCGGTTAATGTGCCTCCGGCATTTCCTCACAGATCAGCACAATCTGCCGTCCCTGCCAGCGCGTGAGCACCAGCGTTCGCGCCTGGCCGCCGTTTAGCTTAAGCTGGGGGATGAGCGCCTCCGGCGTGACGGCCGTGCCGCGTTTTTTGACCGTCACGCGGCCGATATCGCGCTCGCGCAGCGCCGCGCGCAGCGCTTTGATGTTGAAAGGTAGCCAGTCCTCGATGCGCCAGGCGCGCGCCCACGGCGTCGCGGGGGCGGCATCGGCGGTCAAATACGCCGTCGTCGGGTCAAGCTGTGCGGCTTCCCAACGCAGCGCCGCCGCGGCCACCAATCCAGCGCGGATCAAGGCTGGATCCGGCTCGATCAGGTACGCGCGCGGCGCTGATATCGGCGCTGCGGCGATCGCTTCAGCGCCCCAATAGCAGACCTGATCGCCATGAAAAAGCAGCGCTGCAGCGCCCGCCGCCGCTGTTTCGCCGCCTAGATCGAGCAGAGCCTCTTTCAACTCGCCTGCGACCGAGATGAAGATCAAATTCCCGCCGTAGGGCTCGATCTCCGCTCGCTTGACGCCCGGCGCCAGCTTGACACGGATGCGGGGTGCATGCCACTGACGCAGCGTCGAAAGCGGCGGCTCGTAACGCTCGACCGAGAAGACGCGCTGGCCATCGGCCGCGCGGCGCGCCGGATCGAAGAAGATCAGATCGGCAGGTGACAGCGCATCGCGCACGTCGCCGGTCTCAAACTTCACATCAAGGTTGAGCGCAGCCGCGTTCAAACGAGCCAGCGCAGTTCGCAGCGGGTCGCGGTCGATGCCGGTCACCACTGCGCCAGCCGCGGCATAAGCCAGCGAGTCTGTTCCGATGCTGCAGCCGGCATCAACCACGCGCAGGCCGGCGCTCCCTGCGGCGCGCCAGCGGCGAATGCGCGGGTCGCTGGCCTGCTCCAGCGCTTCGCGCGTGAAATAGAGGTGGGCGGCATCACTCCCGAATTTGGCGACAGCGGCGCGGCGCAGGCGTGCCAGTTCGAGGGCAGCCCCTGCTTCGGCCGGGGCGTGCTCGCGGCGCAGAGCCGTCAGCAGGCGCAGGCTGTTTTCGTCCGCGAGGTCTTGTTCTGCCAGCCATGCCAACGCCCGCGCCCCAGCAGGCGAGGTAAGGAACGGCAGCGTCTCCAGCGCGATCACAGGCGAGACAATTACTCGTCTGGCCGTTCGGCCGACGCCGGATCGACGGGCAGCAGCAGGTAGCCAGAGGCGAGGACCGACGGCTTCGGGTTGATCAAAACGGGCTGCTGCCAGCGGCGGGCCGTCGCAAGGCTGAACTTGGCGACGCGTTGAATATCGCGCAGCGCGCGCTCCAGCACGGCCATCTGCATGAAGCCGACCGCGTTCGGCAGGCTGCTGAAGGCCAGCAGATGCGGCGCTCCCTCATGTGTTACGGCTACCGCCTCCCAGATAACCGGCTCGTCTGGCCGCAGCGCCCATACCGGTTTATTGGGCGTTTGGCGGATGAGCAGATGCACATAGCGCCCGCGAAACGCAGCCCACGTGTCCAGCGGGGCATCCTTGGCTGCGACGGCCGCCACCCGCTCCAGCGTATCTTGTGTCGTGTGCGGCTTCTCGCCGCGCATCAATACCCCGACTTCGTGCGGATGGAGCGCGCCGGCTTCGACGAGAATGCGCACATAGCCGGCCGCTTCCAGTCGACTGACGTGCTGAGCGCCGGGAGCATCGTTCGGATCGACAACGATCAACCGGCCGCCAGGCCGCAGGGCCACCAGCGCTTGTTCCAGCAGCGCGTCGCTGAGGCTCATTCCATAGGCGACTACAGCATCCATGCTGTCTGGCTCCAGCGCCCATACCGCCGCCGAAGCCGGCATCGTGACTAGCTCAAGATCGGAGCGGCTGGCGCGCAGGACAGCGCCAGCCGACCCGTCAACATCCACCAGTCGCAAAGTCGAAGCGCTGGGCGGCAGATGTTTGGCCATTGCTTCGATTAAAAGTTGGGTTGTTCGCGGGCTGAGGGTCATTTTCTGCGATAGGTTTTGTTCACCTCATCGATCAGCGCGAGCATCTCTTCAAATTCCTCACGATAGAAGTGCACTGTCACCTGCCCCAGCTCAATATGAAACACATCTTCGCCATCAGGTTCATGCGAAACCCATGCGATGTAATTATCGGTCTCTGCCAGCGTATCGACCTTAACCTCGTCGCCGTTCATGCTGTGCCTCCACGCAGTTTGCCAAAAGCCACATTGCCATTTTATCACGGATACCTGCTCGCTAAGGATGCGTTAGTACGAAGGACTCACTCGCTGGATGCAAAACGGCGCAGATCGCTCTGCGCCGTCACGCTCATTCGCGCTTGACGAACTGTCAACGCCGCGGCCGGTCGCCGCCGCGCCCGCCGTCGCGCCCACCATCGCGGCCCCCGCGACCCCCGCCACCGCCGCCTGGCGGTCGCCGGTCGCGCGAGCGGGCTTCTTCGGCCGTCCAGCCTTCAAGCACCGCCTGCCGGCTCAAGCGCACCTTGCCATCGGGCGAGACATCCGTCACCATCACCATCAGCTCATCGCCAATGCTCACTTCATCTTCAATGGAGGTGACGCGGTAATCAGCCAGCTGCGAAATGTGCACCATGCCATCGCGGCCCGGCATAAATTCGACGAACACGCCGTATGGTTCAATGCGGGTGACGCGGCCCGTGTAGATGCGCCCGACTTCGGCCTCTTCGGTCAGCCCGCGAATTTCATCCAACGCCAGCGCGACCGATTTGCCATCCTGCGCTGCGATGAAGATCGTGCCATCCTCTTGAATGTCGATTTTGACGCCAGTGCGTTCCTGAATGCCGCGAACGACCTTGCCGCCCGGCCCGATGATAGCGCCGATCTTCTCCGGATTGATCTTGATCGTAGTCATGCGCGGCGCGAACTCGTTGAGGGTCGAGCGCGGCTCTGGAATAGCAGCCAACATCACATCCAAAATTTGCAGGCGGGCGACGCGCGCCTGCTCCAGCGCACGCGCCATAATCTCATCGGAGACGCCGCTGATCTTGATGTCCATCTGCAGCGCAGTGATGCCCTTCTTCGTGCCAGCCACTTTGAAGTCCATATCGCCGAGGTGGTCTTCGACGCCCTGAATGTCGGTCAGCACAGCGACTTTATCGCCCTCTTTGACTAACCCCATGGCGATGCCAGCGACCGGCGCTTTGATCGGCACGCCGGCATCCATCAGCGCCAGCGTGCTGCCGCACACGCTCGCCATCGATGTGCTGCCGTTTGAGCTGAGCACCTCGCTGACCAGACGAATGGTGTAAGGGAACGTTTCCTCATCTGGGATCATCGCGCGCAGCGCCGCCTCGGCCAGCGCGCCGTGGCCGATCTCGCGGCGGCGCGGGCCGCGCAGCGGGTAGGCCTCGCCTGTGCTAAACGGCGGAAAGTTGTAGTGATGCATGAAGCGCTTGGTATCTTCCGGCGCGATGCCATCGAGCAGCAGCGAGTCGCGCGGGGTGCCCAGCGTCGCCACCGTCAGCACCTGCGTTTGACCGCGCTTGAACAGGCCAGAACCATGCACGCGCGGGATTACGCCGACCTCAGCCGCCAGCGGGCGGATCGACGTGTAGTCACGGCCATCTGGCCGCACCCCATCATCGAGGATGCGCCGGCGCACTTCCTCATATTCAACTTCTTCGAACGCCTTTTTGATCACGTTGAGCGTGATCGCCTCGGCGGGGTTCTCCAACGCCTGGTTGCGCGCTTCGTATTCAGCCACCAGCGCGTTGAGGATCGCATCGAGACCTTCACGGCGTTCAGTGCGGTCAGTCGTGTTGATCAGCACCTGCCGCACCTGTTCGCGCACCTTCTCGGCGACTTCGGCCATGACGGTGGTGTTGACATCGGCCAGCACTGGCTCCTGCTTTGGCTTGCCGATCTCCTCGCGCATCTGGCGCAGCAGCCCGACCACTGGCGTAATCGTATCCTGCGCCAGCCGCAGCGCGCGCAGCATCGTCGCTTCATCCACCTCATCGGCCGCGCACTCGACCATATTGATGGCCGTATCGGTGCCGGCCACGCGCAGGTCAAGCGCGCTGTTTTCCATCTCAGGAATGGTCGGATTAACGACCAATTCTCCATCGATCAAGCCGATACGAACGCCGGCGACCGGGCCATCCCACGGCACATCAGAGATCATCAGCGCGGCGCTGGCCGCGATCACGCCGAGCATATCGACCTGATGCTCCTGGTCGTGGCTGAACGCCCATAGGATGACCTGCACCTCGTTGCGCATATTTTCCGGGAATAACGGCCGCAGCGTCCGGTCGATGACGCGCGACGTGAGGATAGCCGCTTCAGAGGGACGGCCCTCACGCCGGAAGAAACTGCCCGGAATGCGGCCGGCGGCGTACAGCTTTTCCTCAAAATCGACGCTCAGCGGGAAGAAGTCGATGCCTTCGCGCACGGTTTTGCTCATCGTGGCGGTGGCGAAGACAACGGTATCTCCCAGCTGAACGGTGACGGCGGCGCCGGCCTGCTCGGCAAAGCGGCCGGTCTCGATGATGACTTCATCCTTGCCAATGGTGGTGCGGTACCGATAAACGGTACCCATAGGGGTTGTTAGGGTTTCCATGCATGCCTCCGTGTGTAACTCATCGTGGTGTTATAGAACATGCCTGGCGCCCAGAAACTGGAAAGTGATGCTAAACAGGGGTTTAGCCGCACACTCCAATTCCTGCTCCACCAGGCATGTTACCCTCAGAGGCCCTCCGTAGAGCCTCGTCTCGACAGAACTGGCTTCAAGCCTCAGCGTCGCAAACCCAACCGCTGGAGCACTTCACGGTAGCTTTCCGGGTTGGTTTGGCTGAGGTAGCGAAGATGACGCCGGCGCTGGCCGACCAGCTTCAACAGGCCGCGCCGTGAATGCTGGTCTTGCTTATGCACCTTCAGATGTTCGGTGAGCTGGTGAATGCGCTGGGTGAGCAGCGCGATCTGCACCTCGGGCGAACCCGTATCGCTCTCATGGCGGGCGTAATCTTGAATGATCGCGCTCTTTTCGGTTTTTGTGAGACCCATTTGACCTTTGACCGTCCTTTTTCCAGACTTGACACCGAGCGCGCCGGTCATCGGGGCGCGCTGGTCACAACGCTATTTGCATTATAGCAAAATAACGTTCAAACGCCAGTCCAGAAAAGTGAGGCTGCCTTAGCGACCAAACTCCCACTACGTTTCCGCTTCACTATGACTATAATTGAGCAGCTTTAAGACGTTTCGGGTTCAAGCGATACATACGGACACCAAGGAGCGCCGATGGCCTCGCAGGCACTGACATCTCCATCCGTCGATTTTTCCGAGTGGTACAATGAGATCGTTTACCGCGCCGACCTGGCCGACCAGTCCCCCGTGCGCGGCTGCATCATCTTCAAGCCTTACGGCTGGGAGCTGTGGGAGGCGATCAAAAGTGCGCTCGATAAACGTTTTAAGGCGACCGGGCATCAAAATGCCTATTTTCCGCTGTTTATCCCCAAGAGCTACTTGGAACGCGAGGCCGAGCATGTAGAAGGCTTCAGCCCCGAACTGGCGGTGGTGACCATCGGCGGCGGCAAAACGCTGGAAGAGCCGCTGGTTGTGCGGCCCACGTCGGAGACGATCATCGGCGAGGCGTTCGCCAAATGGATCCAGTCGTACCGAGACCTGCCCCTGCTGATCAACCAGTGGGCGAATGTCGTGCGCTGGGAGATGCGCACCCGGCCTTTCCTGCGCACCACCGAGTTTTTGTGGCAGGAAGGCCACACAGCCCACGCAACCCACGACGAAGCAGAGGCCGAGACGCTGCAAATGCTCAACATTTATGCCGATGTCGCCACCAACGAGGCGGCGATTCCGGTCATCCCCGGCCTTAAGAGCGACAGCGAGCGCTTCGCCGGCGCGCTGCGCACTTACTCGATCGAGGCGATGATGGGCGATAAGCGCGCGCTGCAAAGCGGCACCAGCCATAACTTAGGCCAGAATTTCGCCCGCGCGTTCAACATTCAATATCTCGATGAGAACAACCAGCTTCAATACTGCTGGACGACCTCGTGGGGCATGAGCACCCGCATGATCGGCGCAGTCGTGATGGCGCACGGTGATGACAAAGGCCTGCGCCTGCCCCCGCGCCTGGCGCCGTTCCAGGTCGTCATCGTGCCGATCTTTCGCAGTGAGGACGAGCGGAGCGCTGTGCTGGAGAACGCCGAACAGCTCCGACGTGCGCTGGTCGATGCCGATGTGCGCGTCAAGCTGGATGCGCGTGAGGGGCTGACGCCGGGCTTCAAATTCAACGACTGGGAAATGCGCGGCGTGCCGGTGCGGCTGGAACTCGGCCCGCGCGATGTGGCCAGCGGGACTGTGGTAGCGGCCCGCCGCGACCTGCCCGGCAAGGAAAGCAAGCAGACGCTGCCACAGGCTAACCTCGCAGCGGGGGTGCGCGATCTGCTCGATGCTGTCCAGGCCAACATGCTGGCCCAAGCGACAGTCTTTCGCGACAGCAATATCTTCGATATTTCCAGCTATGATGAGCTGCGCGGCGTGATCGAACAGGGCGGCTTTGCGCGCGGCTGGTGGGCCGGCACAGCCGAAGAAGAAGCGCGCGTGAAACAGGAAACCGGCGCGACGCACCGCTGCTACCCGATCGACCAGCCCGGGGGCAGCGGCCGCTGCTTCCTCTCGGGACGGCCAGCTAGCAAAATTGCTCTGTTTGCTAAAGCGTATTGACCGAACTGCTCGCGCAGAGATGGAGCGCTGCAAGCCGAACTGTCATCGGCCCTAGCGCTCACATCTGTGTCAGTATCAGCAAAATAGCCAATTTGTGCTAGCATATTCTTGTATGGCGCGTCAAAAACATCGGCGTATACTGGTAAGGATGTAGGGAAACGTTTGTATGGCTCTAAGGGCAGCTTGCTGCATCGTGAAGTATTTGTTACAATCGGAACAAATGCGAGTTTTAATGTTGCTGTGAACTTATATTTATTTGTATCTCTCGTGCTCACTTTGCAATCAAACACGGTGCTGAAAGCGGTGCAGCACAGCAAAAAGACCACCGAGCCGGGCGGTTCTGGTGGCGGGCCTTTTTGGACTAGGGAACAATGGCAGCGTACTTAATCGTAGATGTTGACGATTTGCTCGCGCACTTCCGTCGTAGAGGCATTCAAATCGATCTCCAGGAGCTGGCGGTGGGCCTGCGCGGTGGCGCGGCGCTGGCCGCCGGGCTGGTGAGCGTTGATCGGCTGCGCGCGGTTGCCGTTGCGAACTGGAAAGAGCGCGAGTTTCCAAAAGGACGCGGCGCGCCAGATCCGCAGTCGGTCTTTAAATCGGCTGGCTATGAAATCTTCGACATTCCGCGGCGCGACTGCGTGACAGACGCATTGATCATCCACTATTTCTCCTACGATCCGGAACCAGTCGACGAGCTGATCTTGGCGACCACCGATCCGGATCTGATCCCGTTGGTGCGCCGCATCAAAACGACGCGCAGCGCTCGCATTCGCATGTGGGGTTCCGACGATGTGCTCAAAGGCACTGAATTCGCCGAGTCGGTCATCTTTCAGCCGCTCGAATCGCTGCTCGGCATTCAGCAGACCAAGAATGTCGCCGTCTATATCGATTTCGAGAACATCGCCATCAGCCTCAGCGAGCAGGGCTACACCGTCAACCTGGATATGCTGATCGAAGCGTTCCAGCGGCAGGCCAAAGCGCATGGGCAGGTCGTCAAGCTGGCGGCCTATGCGCCGTGGGGCCAGCGCGGCAGCCTGCCGCCGTTGGTCGATGCGGCCGGGCGCGAAGTCGCCGATGATGCCCCCAGCCGCCTCGCGATGGCCAATATCGACCCAGTCTTCAACCTGCCGGGCAAAAACAGCGCCGATATGCGCATCGCCCGCGACGTCATCACCGATTCAAGCCACGCCGATTCGGCCGATGTTTATATCGTCGCCAGCGGCGACCGCGATTTCAACGACCTGATCGCCTCGCTGCGCGCCCGCAATAAAACCGTCGTCATCTGGTCGGTGCGCGGCAGCACCAGCCGCCAGCTGGAGAACAACCCCAATATCACGATCGAATATGTGGAAGATTTCGCCAGCCTGCAAACCCACCAGGCGCTGAGCTTGACGCGGCTGGAACAGGAACCTTCGCTGACGGGTTTTACCCCTTCGCAGTGGTCGAGCGTGGTCATCCAGTTCGACCGGCTGGCACAGGCCAGCGGCAGCGAAGCGCTGACGCGCACAAAATTGATCGAACAGCTCGTGAGCGTGAACGCCGTCATCTCGAAGGCGCGCGGCGAAGATTTGGTGAAGCAGGCGATCAGCATCGGCATTTTGAAACCGGCCAATCGAACGCGCCTGGCGCTCGACGCCGATCATCCGATCGTTTGGAAAACACGGCTGATCCGTGATCGCATCGTGCTGCGTGTGCTCAATACGCTCAATGTGCGCGATTGGGAATACGTCAACTATGGCTTCCTGCTCAAGGGGTTGGCGATGGATCGCGAGCTGGACCAGCCCGGGCTGAACTACAGCGATCAATGGCGTTCAGACTGGATCGACTGCCTCGTGCGCGAACAAGTGCTGCTGCGCGAGCTGGTTCCTCACCGGCACAACCCGGAAGACCTTGTGCCCGTGATCAAGCTGCGGCCCGATTTTCAGCCGCTGCCGGCCATTGGCCAGCAGCAGGATGATGAACCGATGCGCGAGAACTGGAGCGGCATCTCGCTCGATGAGCTAGAGCGCATGGAGCCTGAAACGGCCGATATGGTGTGCCGCGTCGTCGTGAGTGTGGAGCAGTTCACCAGTTTTCGCGGTTTCACATGGTGCCCGCTCGGCAGTCTTCATAAGCGGCTGCGCGCCTTTGATCACGGCATGTCGTTTCAGCGCTCGGTGGAATTCTTGCTCGCCAATCAGGCGGCCGAGGTTAAAGAATACCCCAACCCCCAGAGCGAGTTCTTCACCAAAGGCATTTCGCTGATAGCCGACTCTCCGATCGTGCGTTCGATCATCGACGAGCGCAACCGGTTCGTGCGCCTGCTGCTCTCGCTGTACGAGCGCAACATGATCATATCTGAGCAGAGCATCCGCTTGGCCGACCCCTCGAAAGACTGGGATCTCGATCTGTGGCTGTCGATCATGGAGACGGAAAACGTGCTCAATACGATTCCGGGTCGGCCGGGGCAGTACAGCCTGTTTCGAACCCATCACACTGTCTCGCTGGTCGCCGAGGCGCTGCGGGCACAGCAGACAGGCCTCACAGAAGAGAATTAACCCCCGCCGCTGGCGCGGCAGCTCATTCTTCCCACGTGCGTCCGTAGTTGATATCTAGCTTGGCCAGCACCGCTTGGCCGAGATCGATCTCGTGAATGCTGGCGATCTGCAGCAGGTAGAGCATGACATCGGCCAGCTCGCCAGAGAGCGCTTCACGATCCGGCGTCTCTTCATTCCATTGAAAATGTTCGAGCACTTCGCTCGCCTCGAGCACGAGCGAAATGGCCAGATTGCGCGGCGTTTGCGGGCGCGGAGAGTCAGGGTGGTACCACCCCTTGCTCTCAACGAAAGCGTGCATGGCGGCTTCGAGGGTTTTCAAATCCATCGCAGCCATCAGTAGGCGTTTTCAGCGCGGCGCAGCACGATGCTGATCAGCGTGCGAATGATGATCTTAATATCGAGCCACAGCGACCAGTTTTCCACATACCACAGGTCGAAGGCGGTGCGCTCCTCGATCGAAGTGTCGCCGCGCAGCCCGTTGATCTGCGCCCAACCGGTCATGCCGGCTTTCTCGCGATGGCGCTCCATGTAGCGCGGGATGCGCTCGCGGAACTGCTGCACATACACCGGCCGCTCTGGCCGCGGGCCAACGAGGCTCATCTCGCCCAGCAGCACATTGACGAGCTGCGGCAGTTCGTCCCAGCTCGTACGGCGCATGAAGCGGCCAATGCGCGTGACGCGGGGATCGTTTTCGACCGTCCAGCCTGGGCCGGCAGCCTCGGCATCTTGGTACATGGTGCGAAATTTGATCATCTGGAACGGACGGCCATCGAGGCCCATACGTTCCTGCGTATAGAAGATCGGCCCGGGCGACTCGAGGCGGATCAGCAGCGCCGTCAGCAGCATCAACGGCGATAACAGAATTAAGCCGGTCAGCGCGCCGACCACATCAAGCCAGCGCTTCAGGCTCAGCTTCCAGCCGCGCAGGGCGATATCGCGCACGGTCAGCAGCGGCAGGCCGCCCAGGTCGTCAACGCTGAGGTCGCGCGCCATATAGGCAAAAATGTCCGGATAGATTTTGATATCAACGCGCCCACGCCGGCACAGGGTGATCAGATCGACCAGTTCGTTACGCTGCGCATCCGGCAGCGCGATGATGACCTGTTCGACCGAATAGGCGTCGATTAGATACGGCAGTTCATGATGATCGCCGATCACCGGGATGCCGAGGATATGGTTGCGCTGGCGCTGGCGCACGCTGACGATGCCGACGATACGGTATCCCAGCTCTGGGCTGTGTTTGATCTTGCGCGTGATGTCGCGGGCAATTTTGCCCATGCCGACGATCAGCAGGTTCTCTCGCTCGATGCCGCGCTCGCGAAGCTGGCGCCGCAGCGCGCGGTGCGTCTCGCGCCCGGCAGCCACCAGCACGATGCTGAAAAACCAGACGTAGAAAAACATGCTGCGCGGATAATCGACCGGGTCGAAGAACGTATTTTTGAACAGCAGCTCTTGCACACCGCTGACGATCAGGGCGCCGATCGTGACGAGGCCGACTACGTTGCGAAACTGGTCAATGCGGCTGGTGGCGCGCGGCTGGTGATACATGCGCGAGAGATAGAACAGCGTCACGATCGTGCCGACGTGCAGCACCAAAGTCGGCACGTAGCGCGAGAATTCGGGCTGGCTGGGCGGCACTGGGAAAAAAGGCAGCACCATGCGCGCCGTATACCCCAGGACGAAGCCGAACACCAGCATTATGATGTCCGACGCATAGAGCAGCGCGTTGACGACGGCGCGGATCCGCTCCGGCCGGCGCGAAGCCAGCCCTAAGGGGTAGCGGGCTGGCGTATCTCCGGCCACATGCTGCGCCCCCCCTTCACCAGCAGCCCCGCCATGATCAGGCTGTGCAGCCACAGCGGGGTCGTTTGCCGGTAGTGTTTGCGGTAGAAGATCAGCATCGCCCGCCAGAACTCGAACTGGGCCCGCTGGCTTTGCCGGCTCGCCGCTCGCTTGACGTGCCTGACGACTACCTGAGGGTGATAGACGATTTTCCAACCCGCCTTTTGAATTCGATACGCCCAATCTAAATCCTCTCCATACATGAAGAAGGCTTCGTCGAGCAGCCCAACCTCTTCGAGCGCCTCGCGCCGCACTTGCATATAGGCACCGACGACTGAGTCCACCTGCGCTTCTTCGTCGGGGTCGAGATACGTCATGTTATACCGCGCAAAGCGCGGGCTGCGCGGAAACAATTTACCCAGCCCGGCAAAGTGATAGAGCGAGACCATCGGCGTGGGAAAACCGCGCCGGCAGGCTTTGTCGAGGCTGCCATCGGGCAGGATGAGTTTCGGCCCTGCCGCGCCAACTTCGGGCCGCGAGTCCATAAAGCGCGTCATCGCAAACAGCCCATCGTGCGGCACTTCCGTATCGGGGTTGAGCAGCAGCGCATAGCGCGGCGCGCCGGGCGCGGCCGGCCCGCGGGCATTAAACCCCAAAGCGCGCAGGCCGAGGTTATTGCCGTAAGAGTAGCCGTTGTTGACAGGGCTGACGATCAGTTCGGCGGTCGGAAACTCTGCGCGCACCATCGCTGCGCTGTCATCGCTCGAGGCGTTATCGACGACGACGACACGGTAGACGATCTCCCCCTCACTGGCGAACACCGTCTCGAGGCAGCGTTTGAGCAGCGCACTCGTGTTCCAGTTCAGAATGACGATGCCGAGATCGATCATCGATGCACGCTCCGCGATCCATCGCGATTTTACCACAGAACCCGAACGACGCACTCAACGACCAGCGGGCGGCTGGCCACCGTGCTGTGCCGTCGGCAGGGTGCGCAGCGGCGACCCGCGCAGCGCCGCCCGCAGCGCGGCGCGGTCATCCCACGGGTACTCGGTCGTGCCGAAACACAAACTTTGCTCGTGCCCTTTGCCACAGGCGATGACGACATCGCCCGCCCGAGCGCGCTGGCAGGCCGCCAGCAGCGCCGCGCCGCGGTCGGGAATGCGGATGAACGTTTTGCCTTCAACACCGCCCACAGCCGCCGCCGCTTCGGCCATCGTCGCCAGAATCGCATCGAGCGACTCGGTTCGCGGGTCTTCAGCCGTCAAAATACTGAGGTCGGCCAGGCGCGTTCCGATCTCGGCCATCAGCCGGCGTTTTTCGCGATCGCGCAGGCCGGCGCTGCCGAAGACCGCGATCACGCGGCCGCCGGGCTTGGTCAGCTCGCGCGCAGCCTCGAGCACATTGCTGAGCGCGTTCGGGGTATGGGCGAAATCGACCAGCGCGATGAACGGCTGCCCTTCATCGATCCGTTCGAGCCGGCCCGGGATCGCGGCGACAGCGCTCAAGCCCGCGGCGATCGGCTCGTCCTCGATGCCCAAACTGGCCGCCGCCGATGCGGCTGCCAGGGCATTGAGCACATTGAAGCGGCCAACCAACCTAAGCGCGATCGGCAGTGGGCGGCCGCGCAGCATGGCTGTGAACGCTGTGGCGTGCGGATGATGGACGATGCCGACCGCGCGCGCTTCCGCCTTCGGCGACAGGCCATAAAAAATCCGCCGCGCAGCCGGGATCGCGGCAAAAAACGAGGCGTTCGGATCGTCGGCATTGATCACGCTGGTTCCGTCCGGCGTCAGCATCGCGAACATACGCGCTTTGGCCGCGCGGTAGGCCTCGAACGTGCCGTGATAATCAAGATGCTCATGGGTGAGGTTCGTCAGCACCGCCACGGCCACGTCGATACCGTTCAGCCGTCCCTGCGCCAAACCATGGCTGGTCATCTCGACCACGCAGTGCGTCAGCCCGCTCGCGACCATCTGCGCCAGCAGTGCCTGGACCTGCGGCGCGCCGGGCGTCGTGACGTGCAGCCCGGTGTCGATAGTCTGCTGGCCGATCTGCGCGGCAATCGTGCTGATCAAGCCGGCGCGGCCGCCCGTGTGCTGCTGTAAGATGCTGTGAAGCAGCAGGCTGGTCGTCGTTTTGCCATCGGTGCCGGTCACGCCGATGACGCGCAGCTGCCGGGAAGGGAAATCGTGGTAAGCGGCGGCCAGCAGCCCGATCGCCTCGGCAGCATTGTCGACGCGCACATAGGGCACAGGCAGTGGAGGCAGCGCACGCTCGCCAACGACGGCTGCCGCGCCGCGCGCGATCGCGCGCTCGATGAAATCATGCCCATCTGAGGACAGCCCAACTCGTGCGACGAACACTCCCCCGGGCGCAACGTCCGCATCGCTCTCGACGACCGGCGCCTCGATGCGCGTCTGCGGGTCGCCAGCCAGTTCAGCGCGAAACGGCAGAGCGGAGAGCAGGTGAGCCAGCGTTTTCGTCACAGGGGTCGCTCCGGCGAAATGGACTCGAAACGCAATGCGCCGGAACGAATCCGGCGCCTGCCATCCCAAATAGCGTTCTAACCCCTAGCGCAGCAGGCCGGCGAGTTCGGTCAACCCACTGCGGACGCTGCCATCGACGACGCGATCGGTCGTGCGGATGACCAAACCGCCGAGGATCGAAGGATCGACCGAGAAAGTGACCTGATCGACGCCGATCTCTTGTTTGACGCGCGCCTGCTCGGCCTCATCGAGCGGCATCGCGCTGATAACCTCAACCGGGCCGCTGAGTGACTTGGCCTCCGCCGGAACCTTGCTGAAGAAGTCGTTGATCAACGCCTGCTGGCGCTTCTCATCCAGCGACTCGCCGATCAGGCGGTGCGAAACGGCGATCGCAATGGCGGCGACCTGACCGCGCAGGTCGGCAAGCTGCCGGTCGCGCTCCTCATTCGCGCGGGCGCGGGCTTCAGCACGAATCTTTTCGGCCTCGGCTTGTGCCTCATTTTCGATCTGCTTGGCGAGATCTTCGCCGCGCTGGCGCGCTTCTTCGATCATGCGGGCTACATCGGCGCGCGCAGCAGTCCTGATGCGCTCGGCCTCAGCCTCGGCATCGCGCCGAGCGTTGGCTGCCGCCGCCGCATCCTCAAGCCCTTTCTGAATTTTGGCGGCGCGTGAATCGAGCATGTTCATCAGCGGGCGCCACAGCACGATCGTGAGCAGCCCGAACAAGAGCAGGAAGTTGAAGATTTGCGCCACCAAGAACCCGGCGTTAATGCCAAGCGGCACGAGTGGATTAACGGCTTCTTCAGCAGGCGCAGCCTCGACGGCGGCGGCAGTTTCGGCCTCGGCCGCTGCCTCTTCCTGAGCCATAGCGGCGGGCACGGCGATCAAGCTGAGCGAGAGCAGGAGCAGCAGCAGCAGTCGCAGTGAACGGGACTGTGGGTTCATAGGTCAACTCCTCGTTCGCGCACGACTTAGAGCACGAACAGGATGATGAGCGCAACCACCAAGGCGTAAATCGCAATCGCTTCGGTGAACACGATGCCGAGGATCATGTTCGTCTGGATCTGGCCGGCGGCATCGGGGTTGCGGCCGATGCCCTGCATTGCGCCTTGTACCAGCAGGCCGATGCCAATGCCCGGCCCGAACGCACCAAATATCGCCAACCCGGCGCCAAGCGCTTTCAAACCCGTATCAAGTTCCATATGCGTTTCCCTCCTAGTGATGAGAAGTAGTGTGGTCGTCGTGGTGATCATCGCCATGATGGGCGACCATCGCCTGCGCCGAGAACACGAGCGTCAAAACAGCAAACACGAGTGCCTGAATGGTGGTGATGATGATCTCAAGACCGTAGAAAATGATCGGCAGGAAGAACGCGATCAACAGCGCCATCACTGCCAGCAGAATGCCGCCCGCGAACATACTTCCGAAAAGACGGAAGGCGAGGCTGACGATCTTGCCGATCTCCGAGATGATTTCGACGATGCCGACGATGAAATCGATAGCTCCCAGCGGCCTCTTACCCAGGTTCCCCAGCGCGTCCAGGTTAATGAACTTCTTGAAGTAGCCGGGGCCCAACGCCATGACGCCAAAGATCTGAATCGCAGCGACCGCGACCAGCGCGAGACCGATCGTCAGGTTCAGATCGGTGGCCGCCCCGCGGACGTAGGGCGTCACGACGAAGATGTAGGGGAACGCACCGGCGGCGAGCTGTTCGGCCGAGAGCGGCAGCACCGGATGAGGATAGACCGTCTCGAGGATTTCGAACCGCAGCGCCTCGATGCGCGCCTGGCGCTCCTCCGGCGTGATCGTCGGATCGGCGTCTAGCTCTGCGATGAGCGTCGCTTCGCGGTTGCGCAGCTCGGTAATGGCGGCGTTCAATTCTTCCTGGGTGGGGCCATGTATATTCCCATGGTGGAAGAATTCTTTACAGCGGTTGTAGTCCTGATATGTCGCCTCTCGGCCGGCATTCAGCGGTTCATCCACATACAAGCGAAACGAGCCACCCACCTGCACGGCCGGGTAGCCAGAGAAACCCTCCTCGGCGCAGTGCATCACGCCGACACTCTCAACGCCGGGCAGCAGTTTCATCCAGTTGGCAGCCAGCAAGAAGACAAAGATCGTAGCGACCAAGGGAAACAAAAGACGGGCATTTCTGCCGGCCAACGTCTTGGTCAAATCGTACATGAAACCGCCGAGCAGCTCCACCCACGATTGAAAGCGAGTCGGCACTTCGCGCTTCCACCCGCGCGAGGCGCGCCACGCGAGCAGCGCAAACAACAGCACCGCTAACGTGGAGAGGACGGTCGCGGTTAAGGTATTGGTCCAGCGGAACGACTCTGGCGGCAGCCCCGTGTCGTAAGGCTCGCCGGGCACCATGATCACCGGCATGCCTACGCTAAGGCCCGCCGCGGGCAGCACTCCGAAAGTGAGGGCACTGCACGCAGCGATGAAGAGGATGATGCCGCCCAAAATGATCGCACCGCGCATCGTTGCGTTCATGCTAGCGCTCCTCTACTTCGGCAAACCCGATAAGTTCGTATCAAAGATCATCCCTCCTCTTTACGTGTTTCTTCATGGCGCCTGTCTACCAATGGTTGGGACTGGATCATTTTAACCGCGCCCAACGCAATGCGCACCACCACGAATAAACTGATCGGAATGCTGATCAGCAGCGCCGCCACGGTGAACGGGCCGCGCAGCCCAAACTGTCCATCAAGCCACAGGCCAATGAGCAGTGCCGCAAAGATGATCACCAGCATCCAACAGCCCGCCTGCCCTGCGGCAGCGGCATGCGCCAAGCGAGCGGCGCGCGGCGGCGAATTGCTCATACAACTCCAGTGTTCGCGAATTCTATCACAAGCAGCCCAACAATTTCAAAGTTTTGCATCGATCTAAATACTATTGGCCGGTTTTATGAAGCGCGGGATGAAGGCAGCCCTCATCCCGCGCGCTGGCCAGAAAGCCTGGTTAAATCGTCCCGAACAACATCTGCGCGCCGCGCAGCGCCCAATCGAAGATCGGCTGAACGCCGAACGATCCGATCAGCAGCACGATGACCGTGGTCGCGCCGAGCACCCAGGCGTAGGTCTGCGTGACCGGCACCGGTTTGTCCTCCTCAGCGCTCTTATCGACATACATCACCTTGACGATGATCAGGTAGTAATAAAGGCCGATGATGGCATTGATGACGCCAACCAGCGCCAGCCACACCAAATCGGACTGGACAGCAGCCTGAAACAGGAAAAACTTGCCGAAGAAACCGGCTGCCGGCGGCACCCCAGCCAGTGACAGCAGCGCGATCGTCATCATCAGCGCAAGCCACGGGCTGCGCCGGCTGAGGCCGGCCAGATCGGCGATCGTCTCGCTGCCAGTCGCCTCGCTGAACAGGATCACGACGCCGAAGGCGAGCAGGTTAGTGAACATGTACATCAGCATGTAGAAGATGATGGCAGCGACGGCCTGCTCCTGCCCCGCCACCGATCCCAGCGCGGCGACGCCGATCAGCGTATAACCCGCCTGCGCGATCGACGAGTAGGCCAGCAGGCGTTTGATGTTGCGCTGGCCCAGCGCGACGATATTGCCCAACGTCATCGAGACGACCGCCAGCGCCGCCGCAAGCTGCGCCATCACCTCGGAAATATTGGTATCGCCCAGCACCAGCGTGATCGGGATGAGCGCGGTGAAAAAACGCACCAGCAGCGCAAAACTGGCCGCCTTGCTGGCGACGCTCAGGAAAGCCGTCACCGGGGTCGGCGCGCCCTCATAGACATCGGGCGTCCAGAAATGGAACGGCACAGCGCTGATCTTGAAGCCGAAGCCGACGACGACCAGCGTCATGGTGGCCAGCAGCGGCACGGCGTTGGGCGCAAATTCCGGCGAGGCGAGATATTCTGCGATCACGTAGAGGTTGGTGCTGCCGCTAAACCCATACAACAGGCTGAAGCCATAAAGCAGCAGCGCCGAGGCAAATGCGCCGAACAGGAAGTACTTCATCGCGCTCTCCGAAGAGCGCGGGTCGTCGCGGCGCAGGCCGGCCAGCGCGTACAGCGGGATGGTGATCGTCTCTAAACCAATGAAGATCAGGATCAGGTCAGAAGCGCCGCTGACGAGGCAGGCACCCAGCGTCGAGACGAGCATGATGACATAGAACTCGCCGCGCGTGCCCACCCCGCGCGCATCGACGGCGATCAGCGCAGTGATGGCCGCTGCCACCAGCACCACCGTCTTGAAGATCTGGGCCAGCACATCATGGCGTACCATGCCGCCCCAGTACAGCCCCTCTGTCTCTGGCGTGGGCGACCAAAACAGCAGATAGAGCACGGCTGTCGCCAGCAGGCCGGCCGCCGTGACGACGGCGAGGTTTTTACGCTGGCTTTCCGGCAGGCGCAGGTCGAGGAACAAGACGACCACCGCCAGGATCGTAAGGCCAATTTCCGGCGCGATCGCCGGCAGGCTTCCCAGAAAATCGAATTCTCCCACGATTACACTCCCCCGCCCAGCATGGCGAGCACCGGTCGAAAGCCCGTCTCGATCATCGGCGCCATGACGGATGGCAGCACGCCGATGATCACCAGCGGCGCTCCAAGAAAGACCAAGACGAACCGCTCTCGAGCCGTAATATCATCGACATCGGGATAGCGCGCCCGATTGAACTCGCCGAAGAAGACCTGACTGGTGACGCGCACCACATAAGCCGCTGTGATGACAATGCCGAGCACCGCTCCTAACGCGATCAGGGCGTAATAATTCTCCAAAGTCAGGCTGCCGATCGTCAGCGTGACATGAGGCGATGCATCGAAGAGGCCGACGAAGATTGGAAACTCAGCGATGAACCCGCTCAGCCCTGGCATGCCCATGCTCGTCAAACCGCCGATGATGAAGGCGACGCCCACCCACGGCATCACTTTGATGAAGCCGCCCAGGCTGGGGATATCGCGCGTGTGCGCGCGGTCGTAAACCATGCCGACGCAGCCGAAGAACAGAGCTGTCATCGCGCCGTGGCTGAACATTTGCAGGCCGGCGCCAGTCATGCCGGCGAGGTTCATGGTGGCAAAGCCCATGCTCACCAAGCCCATGTGGCTGACGGACGAGAAGCCGATGACGTACTTGAAGTCGCGCTGCCTAAAAGCGATAAATGCCCCGTAGACGACGTTGATCAGCGTCAAGAAGACGATCCACGGCAGGTGCACCTGCGCGCCCTCTGGCAGCAGCTGCACCCCGACGCGCAGCGCCGCATAGGCGCCCAGCTTCATCAGCACGCCGGCATGAATCATCGAGACGGCAGTCGGCGCGGCCACATGGCCATCTGGACTCCAGTTGTGGAAGGGGAAGAGGCCGGCCAGCACGCCGAAGCCGATGAAGATGAAGGGGAACCACAGGCGGGCGAAGGTGAGCGCATCAAAGCCGCCATAGCCGAAAACATCGAACGCGCCGGCCTCCGCCGCCAGCGTAAGCTGCGTTAGGTTGAAGCTGAACGTGCCCGCACTTTCCGCAATCAGGCCAGCCTCTTTGGCGGCAGCGAGCACAGCCGCGCCTTCATTCTGGAAGAAGGAGTCAGCGGTCAGCACCAGCGCGATCGCGCCGATGAGCGCCACAACCGAGCCAATGAGGATGTAAAGCGTCAGCTTCATGGCGGCATATTCGCGCAGCTTCACCCAGCCCCAGGTGGCGATGAGCAGGTACATCGGGAAGATCGCCAGCTCGTAGAAGAAGAAGAGCACGAACAGGTCAACGGCGACGAATACGCCGAATACGCCGGCCACCAGCAGCAGGAAGAAGGCCATGAACTCGCGCGTGCGATCTTGAATCGTCCACGAGACGAGCACGCCAGCCACAGCGACCATGCCGGTCAGCAGCACCATCGGCGCGCTCAGCCCATCAACGCCCAGGTGATAGCTAATGCCGAGCGCTTCGATCCACGGCACTTTTTCCTCGAAGGCGAGCGACTGCGCAAACAGCGTCGTGCCGACCAGCTCGCCGCCCTCATCCAGCAGTGCGGTTTGCTGGGCGCTGAGATCGCTCACGCTGGCGTTGTAATTCAGATAGACGAACAAGCTGAGGACGAAGCAAATGGCCGCCGCGCCGATGGCGAGCCCGCGCGCCAGATCAGCCTGCTCGGGTTTCAGCAGCAGGATGATGACGGCCGCCACGATCGGCACGAAGATGATCAAGCTGAGTACCGGAAAACCAAGTTCTGTCATAGGGTCATCCGCCCAGAATACGGGTGACGGTCGCGTTGATCGTCGCCAAGATCCAATTTGGCGCGATGCCGGTGACCAGCATCAACACCATCAGCGGTGCAATGGCGATAAACTCGCGCGGCTCGATCTCAAGCCGGTAATCGCGCCAGTGCATGTTGAACGGGCCGTGCAGCACCGCACGAATGCCCTTAAGGATATAGCTGCCGGTGAAGAGCAGGCCGATCATCGAGAGCACGGTAAGCCATGTGAAGACTGGCCAAGCGCCGCGCACGACCAGGAACTCGCTGACGAAACCGTTCAGCCCGGGCAGGCCCAGGCTGGCCATGCTCGTAAAGATGAAGATGCCGCCGTAGATCGGCGCTTTGACCCAGAAGCCGCCATATTGCGTCATATCGCGCGTGTGCGTCTTGTGATAGATCGCGCCTGCGAGCAGGAACATGCCGGCCGAGCTGAGGCCGTGGTTGAACATCTGCAAGACCGCGCCGTTGGTCGCCAGGATGGCATCCTGCGTCATTGTCGAGACGCCTTCAGCCCACTGCTGGCCGTACACCAGCGCCGTCACCGCCAAGCCGAGCGCGACGAACCCCATGTGGTTGACCGAGCTGTACGCGACCAGCCGTTTAATATCGGTCTGGCCGAAGGCGGCGAACGCACCAAGCACGATGCCAAGCATGGCGAGGAAAGCGAAGATCTGCGCCCATGTCACGCTCAAGCCGACCAGGGTAACCTCAGCGATCCAGACATCGGGGAACAGCGGGATGACCAGCCGCAGGAAGCCGTAGGCGCCCAGCTTGAGCATGACGCCTGCCAGCAGCATCGAGCCGGCAGTGGGCGCTTCGCTGTGGGCATCGGGCAGCCAGGTGTGGAACGGCCACACCGGCACTTTGATGCAAAAAGCGACGAAGAAACCGATGAAAGCCAGCGCTTTGATCAGGCCGATATCTGCGCCGAGGAAGGTGCCGTTCTCGCCGGTGAACGTCGGCCAGAACTGCGTCAGCGTGGGGATATCAAACGTGCCGGCCGTCAACCCGATCAACTGGGTGGCCAGCAGCATGCCGAGCGAGCCGCCGATCGAGTAGATGAAGAACTTGGTTGAGGCGTACTTGCGGTTGGGACCGCCCCACTGGTCGATGATGAAGAACATCGGGACCAGCGACAGCTCGTAGAAGAGGAAGAAGATCATCAGGTCGAGGGCGACGAATGTGCCCATCAAACCGGTTTCGAAGAAGAGCAGCAGCGCCATGTGAGCGTTAACGCGCTCTTCGACCTCAAAGCTGATCAGCACCGCCAGCGGCGTCAGCAGGCCCGTCAGCAGCACCATCGTCGCGCTCACGCCGTCGATGCCGATATGCCATGATGCGCCGAGCAGCTCGAACCACGGCACCTGAATGACCATCTGGTAACCGGGCACAGCGGCGTTGTAGCCGAAGAAGACGGCCGCGCTCACGCCGGCGATGATGGTCGAGAACGCGAGCGCTGCCACCCGCGCCACGATCTTATTCTGCGGCAGCAGGAAGATGATCAGCGCCGCGATCGCCGGCGCGAAGATCAGAAAGGATAGAACGTCGATACCCGCAATGTCCATGAGCACTCCCCCCTCACGGGGCTGCTTGCAGCGCGCCCGTCGACAGGGCGAAGATAAGACCGATCAGGATAGCGGCCAGCGCGATGAGCAGCATGTACTGCTGCACCCGCCCGGTTTGCAGCCCGCGGAACCACAACCCCGTCCGCGCGATCAGCTCGGCAACCCCGTCAAGGAAGCCGTCGATCAACCACGTATTGAGCATCTTGATCAGGTCGCCGATCCACGTGGCAAGGCGCGCGATCAGGTGCAGCAAGCCGTCGATGATGCCGCGGTCGATGAACTCATAGGCCACATTTTTGGCGAACCACTGCGACGGGCGCACGAAGACGATGGCATACAGCTCGTCGAAGTAGTACTTGTTCTGCAGCACGGGGTACATCGATGGGATGACCTTCTGCAGCGGGTCTGGTTCGCCGGCCTGCAGCGGTTTACGCCAGTACATCATCCAGCCGAGCGCCAGCCCGCCCAGCGCCACCGCGAACGAGACGAGCACCGGCAGCGGGTTGAAAGCGACCTTCGGCATCGGCTCGAGGATGGTCGGGGAGAGGAAGTGGTGGATGAAGTTGTACTCTGGTGAGAAGATCGGGCCGAAGATCGGGAAATCGGGCGGCACGCCGACGAACCCGGCGAACACAGCAAAGAAAGCCAGAATGATGAGCGGCAGCGTCATCGTGAAGCTGACGACGCCGGTGCCGAGACTGGCATGTTTGGCCGCTTCCGTGCGCGGCTCGCCCCAAAAGGTGAGGCCAAGCTGGCGCATCGTGTAAAAAGCTGTGAGGAAAGCGGCGATGGCGAGCAGGAAGAACACCAGCGCGTGCGGGCCGTAGCCATACGTCACGCCCAACCACGACTCGGCCAGGATTTCGTCCTTCGACCAGAAGCCCGCCGTGAGCAGCGGGAAACCCGCCAGCGACAGCCCACCAAGCAGGAACGTCACAAAAGTGACCGGCATCGTCTTACGCAGGCCGCCCATGTTCATCATGTCCTGCGGGTCAAAGTGCGGCGCGGCATGGTCATCGTGCAGAGCGCGGGTGTCGTGCGACACGTGCGAGTCGATGATCGACTCGCCTTCGCCGTGCGCTTCATGGTCAGGCGCGGCGCCGCTGTGTTCGATGCTGACATCAACCTTGTGCGTCAGGTCGTCTTCGTCATCGTCATGCCCGTGCGCGTGCGCATGCACGTGGTGCTCTCCATGCTCCATGCCGTGAATGACGGCCCCGGAAGCCATGAACAACAGCGCCTTGAAGAACGCATGCGTCAGCAGGTGGAAGGCCGCGGCAATATACGCGCCGACGCCGAGCGCGGCCATCATGAAGCCGAGCTGCGAGATGGTCGAATAAGCCAGCACCTTCTTGACATCGTTCTGCGCTACGGCGATGGTCGCTGCGAACAGCGCCGTCACCGAGCCGACGATCGCCATCAGCAGCAGCGGCGACGTGAACTCGCCGTGGTGGGGGTCTCCACCGGCGGCCAGCAGTGGGTACACGCGAATGATCGCGTAGATACCGGCCGAGACCATGGCAGCGGCATGGATCATCGCGCTGACTGGCGTGGGGCCTTCCATCGCATCGGGCAGCCATACGTGCAGCGGAAACTGCGCCGATTTGCCGATCGTGCCGATGACCAAGAAGATGCCGATCAAGCCGGCAGCACTGATGCCAGGGATGAGCAGGGCCGGCGTCAAGGCCAGCGCCTCGAGCACTTCGGGGTTATAAAGGATTTCGCGGAAGCTGAGCGTGCCCGTGTTGGCATAGAGATAGGCGATGCCGAGCAGCATAATCACATCGGCGACGCGGGTCGTCGTGAAGGCTTTGATGGCCGCCTTGTAGGCGCTCGGCTTCTCGAACCAGAAGCCGATCAACAGATACGAGCACAGGCCCATCACTTCCCAGCCGACGAACAGCAGCAGCAGGTTATCGGCCACCACCAGCGTGAGCATCGCGCCGGCGAACAGCGCGATCAGGCTGAAGAAGCGCGCCTGCCGCGGATCGTGCGCCATATAGCCGATCGAGTAGATGAAGATCATCGTACATGCCAGCGGCACCATGAATAACATGGCCACCGTCAGCGGGTCGACCAGTACGCCCATTTGGAAACCGCCCGTGCCCGTATCCAGCCACGTCAGCGCGCTGGCGAGCACGGCCTCGCCCAGATTTGGCAGCGCAGTCGCATGGCCGATCACGGCGAGGCTGATCAGCCAGGCGGCGATGATGCCGCTCATGCCGACGACGATGCTGATGACACGACTCGCCGGCGCAACGGCCGGGACGAGCATGCCTTCATAATCCGGGTGGTGGCCGCCATACTCATGGCTGGTGGCGGGGATCAGCCGGCTGCGGTTGGTCAGCACCGTGATGATCGCAAACGCCAGCAGCGGTCCAACTGGGATCAGCCACGGCAGCAGGTTTGGATCACTGATTAAAGCGTTCAAATCCATAGAGGTTCCCTTGCAGTTGCCCGGCGTGCGGCGCGTTTAGCCGGCCTGCGCCGCCAGCGCCTTCCCCCTCAACGACACTTACCCCTTTAGCAGGTTAACATCTTCCACAGCCACCGACCGCCGCGAACGGTAAATGGCGATGATGATCGCCAGGCCGATCGCCGCTTCGGCAGCCGCGACGACGAAGACGAAGGCCACGAACGCCTGCCCGGCCATGTTCGATGGCTGCACATAGCGCCAAAACGCCAGCAGGTTGATGTTGACCGCACTCAGCATCAGCTCGATGCTGATCAGAATGGCGACGGCATTGCGCCGTGCCAGCACACCGTACACGCCGATGCAAAAAATGGCGGCGGCGACCAGCAGATACATCCATAACGGGACCATAAGCTCTCCTCAGCAGTGCGCGTGCGGCGGCTCAGTCGTTATCGCGAGCGATAACGATCGCGCCGATCATGGCCGCCGTCAGCAGCAGCGAAGCCACTTCGAACGGCAGCACGAACTGGTTGCCATCAACCAAAGCAACGCCCAAATCGGCAGTCGTGCCGACGATATCGCTCACCGGCAGGTTCGGGTTCGTGCCGTTCTCGCCCCAAACTGGCAGGATGACGCCGACGACGAGCAGCACGAACAGCAGCCCAGCCACCAACAGGCCCATCCACCATTGAGCGTTCAACATCTCGCGCAGCGTCATCATGCTGCGCGTGAGCATCACGGCGAAGATGATGAGGATGGCGATCGCGCCGATGTAGACGAGCACCTGTGCGGCCGCCAGAAATGGAGCGCTGAGCAGGATGAACAGCCCCGCGCCGCCGAACAGGCTGACGATCAGATAGAGCGCGCAGTGAATAATGTTTCGAGAAGTTACGGCGCCCAGCGCCCCGCCAATGGCAAGGACGCTGAAGATGAAGAAAGCGAGCGTCTGTGCGTTCAGTTCGAGCATCGCACCCGGTCCTTATAAATGGCGGCGGCTCATTCAGCGAGCCGCCGTGACAGGCAGGATATCGTCGTCTTGCTCAACCGGCACGAGGGCGCTGCTGGCCACATCGGCCATGCGTTCGCGGCGGCCAAGGGTGCGCAGCACCGCGGCGATGCCGATGAACATGGCGATGTTGCCCAGCAGCAAGATCACGGTCATCGGCAGGTTGGCCAGGAAGCTGGTCGCCTGTTCCGGCGCCGGCGTGATGCCGAGCGTCTGCATCAGTTTGAGCAGGAAGGCCATCACCAGCACATTCACGATCGCGACCGGCACTAAGAACTTCCAGTTGAACGCCATCAATTGATCGATGCGGACGCGCGGCACGGTAGCGCGCAGGATTAACGAGGGGATATAGACGAGCGCCGTCTTGATCATCAGATAGACGAAGCCGAGCAGCGGCACTTGTTCCGCGCCGGGGCCAACCCAACCACCGAGGAAGATAACCGCGAACAGCAGGTTAGCCGTGAAAGCGTGCAGGAATTCATTGGCCATGAACAGGCCAAACTTCATGCCAGAGTATTCGATGTTGTAACCAGCCACCAGTTCTGACTCCGCTTCGATCAGATCGAAGGGGGCGCGGCCGGTCTCGGCCAGATTGGAGATGTAGAAGATCAATGCGGACAGCGGCGCCATGAAGATGAACCACATGCCGAGCTGCGCCCGCGTGATCTCCATCATGCTCATCGTGCCGGCGATCATGATCGGCACCAGCAGCGACAGGATGAGCGGGACCTCGTAGCTGAGGAGCTGCGCCACGACGCGGAAGGCGCCCAGCAGCGCATACTTGTTGTTGCTGGCCCAGCCGGCCATCATGATCGCTAAGGTGCCGATCGAGCTGACGGCCACAAAATACAGCACACCGATATCCAGATCGACGCCGATGTGCACGGGCGAGAACGGGATGACAGCCCAGATCAAGATGACCGAGAGGATGGCGACGATCGGGGCGAGGTTGTAAACGACACGATCGGCACCCGCGGGCGTGATATCTTCTTTAGTGATCAACTTGAGCGCATCGGCCACGTTTTGCAGCAGGCCGAGCGGGCCGACGCGGTTAGGGCCGATGCGATCCTGCACACGCGCCGCCACCTTGCGCTCAACCCAAATCAGCAGGATGACCAGCACCAGCGGCAGCAGCGTGACGAGCACCACCCCCAGCAGGATCGAAAGAAATTGGGCCAGCGCGGGGTCGGTCCCGTACTGCGTGAGACAGGGGGCCAGCGTCTCGATGACGTTGATACAAACATCCATTCCAATTTACTCCGCAACTAGGCCCATTCCAGCGCATTCTTGCGCCAGGCGTAGATCAAGGCATCGGCGAGCAGGAAGATGAACAGGAAGCCTGCCGCGAAGCCGAAGAAGTCAAGCTGATTATAGGCCAGTGCCCACGGGAACAAAAAGATGATCTCGACATCGAAAACGAGAAAGACGAGGCCATAAATATAATACTGAACCTTGAACTGCACCCACGTATCGCCCACTGTTTCGACGCCGCATTCGTAGGTCTGCATTTTGATGGCGTTGGCCTTGCGCGGCCGCAGCAGCCACGAGAGAACCAACGGCAGCACTGGGAAAATCCACGCCACTGCCACGAACACACCGATGAAGGCCCACTGGTTTACCATGCTCATCAGAGCGATACTCCTGTGCTTGCCGTGCTGGGCGCTTGCCGAAAGCCCGGCAGGTTAGCGCTGCGCGTTAGATGAACCTAACGCGCCGTAGCGAGTTGTGAAATTAAGCTGTCGACGCCATTTGTGATAAACGGCGCTAAGTATAACAGCAGGGCAATGGAACTGCAAAGGCTTGCCTTCACAGCCGCCCGCAACCGCGGTTAGTGTAACACAGCGACCGAGACGCGCAAAACCTATTCGGACGGCATACGATCGCGCGGCCGATCGCTGGGCTGCGATCTGCTATAATGACAGCCGTTTGTGATGCACTGCGAGCACAACCGTTTGACCTTCGACTCGATCACGCCACCTGCTGAAGCGTGGGATGCCTTCGTCGCTGCTCAGCCGCGCGCGCACATCTTGCAGCGCAGCCGCTGGGCTGAATTAAAATGCGCCTATGGCTGGCGCGCCGTGCGGATCGCGCTGGGGCAGGGAGAACGCATCGTCGCTGGCGCACAGCTGCTCTTTCGCGAGCTGCCCGCCCGGCTGGGGACGATGGCCTACCTGCCGATGGGGCCTTACCTGACCGCAGACGACCAGCGCGCGGCGCTGTGGGCTGCCATCGATGCGGCGGCGCGCGAACATCGCGCGGCTTTCCTCAAATGGGAGCCGGGCATCCTTGATGCGGGCGCTGCCCCGCCTGACTACGGTCATTTCGGTTTTCGCCGCAGCGCGCAGACGATCCAGCCGCCGCGTACTATTGTGCTCGATATCGAGGCCGATGACGAGACACTCCTAGCCCGCATGAACCAGGGGACGCGCCGTAAAATCCGCCAAAGCCAGAAGAACGGCATCCGCTATTTTGAGGCTGTGCGCGCCGATGTGGAGCGCTTCACGCAGATGATGCAGGTGACCGGCCAGCGCAACGCATTCGGTGTGCACGAGCCAGCCTATTACCAACGCGCCTACGATCTGTTCGTGCCCGATGAAGCCGCGCTGATCCTGGCTGAACATGAAGGCGATGCGCTGGCGGGCGTGATGGTCTTCGCCTGTGGGCGCACGGCATGGTACTTTTATGGGGCATCGGCCAGCGTCAAGCGCAACTTGATGGCGACCTACGGCGTGCAGTGGGCGGCCATCCAGTGGGCGAGGGCGCGCGGCTGCACACGTTATGACCTGTGGGGCATCCCTGATGAGGATGAGGCCGTGCTCGAAGCGAATTTCGAGATTCGTTCAGACGGGCTGTGGGGGGTTTATGGGTTCAAACGCGGCTGGGGCGGGCAGATCGTCCGCTCGCAGGGCGCGTGGGATAAACCCTACAACCGGCTGATCTTTGCCGCCTATCAGCTCGCCGCGCGCATCAGGCAGTGAAGCGTCGTGGCGATCATGCCTTTTCCGCTGCGATGACCCTGCGCATCCTGACCATCACCGAGCGCGAGCGCTGGAACGCGCTGCTCTCCGCCCTGCCCTATGCTCATGTGCTGCAAACCTGGGAATGGGGCGAATTCAAACGAGCGACGACCGGCTGGCAGCCGCTGCGCCTCGCCTTTGAGCAGGCTGGGTCGGTCGTCGCCGCGGCTTCGATCGGCGAGCGGCGGGTTGGGCCGCTGCGCGTCCTCTACAGCCCAAAAGGCCCGGCGCTGGCCTATGAGGATGCCGCGCTGCTGGCGGCCGTGCTGGCCGAGCTGGAGGCGCTGGCGCGGCGGCGCGGCGCGGTTTGGTTCAAGATCGACCCGGATGTGATCGCGGCAACCGGCCTGCCCGACGGCGATGAGGATCGCGCCGACCCAACCGGCGCAGCCGTGACCGCCATGCTGCGCGAGCGCGGCTGGCGCTGCTCTGCCGACCAGGTACAGTTTCGCAACACCATCACCATCGACCTGACGCAAAGCGAAGCGGCGCTGCTGGCCGCCATGAGCCAGAACACCCGGCGTAAGGTTCGCATTGCTGAACGCGAGGGCATCACCGTGCGGTCGGCAACGCTGGACGACCTGCCCCTGCTCTATGAGCTGTACCGCATCACCGGTGAGCGCGACGCCTTCCTGATCCGCCCGCCAGCCTATTACGAGCAGGCATGGCGCCGCTTTCTGGAGGCTGGGCTGGCGCATGCGCTGATCGCGGAGGCCCCGCTGAATGGAGAGCGGCGGGCGGTCGCGCACGTCATCCTGTTCTACTTCGGGCGAACGTGCTGGTATTTCTACGGCGCATCATCGAACGAGGCCCGGCAGTTGATGCCCAACTACCTGCTCCAGTGGGAGGCGATCCGCTGGGCGAAGGCGCAGGGCTGCGCAGTGTACGATCTGTGGGGCGCGCCCGATCACTTCGTCGAGAGCGACCCGCTGTGGGGGGTCTACAACTTCAAGCGGGGCTTCCGTGGGACGATCGTGCGGCACATCGGCGCGTGGGATTACACGCCCGCCCCGCTCCTCTATGCGCTCTATACGCGGGCGTGGCCGCGCCTGCTGGGCTGGCTGCGCCGGCAGCGATCGTCTACCTTGAGCGGCGCTCCTCAAAGATAGCGCTGATGCTGGCATAGAGGACGCGGCTGCGCGCCGCCGGGATCGCGCGGGCGACCTGCTGCTCGCGGTAGAGGATGATCATGCGCTCGGTGGAGTTCAAGACGACGCGGCAGTTAGGGCAGGTCGCCAAATGCTCCCGCGCCGCCTCGACCAGCGGCTCCTCAAGGTTGTGGTCGATGTAATCAGAGAGATAACGTATCAGCGTTTCGCAGTCCACAGCTTAGACCCACTCAGCGCACTTGTCGTTCGAAATAGTCAGCCAGATGCTCGCGCAGGGCCAGCCGCGCTCGATGCAGCGCGACCTTAACGTTGGCCTCGCTCAAGCCGAGGCTGGCGGCGGCCTCGCGAGTGGAGAGGCCTTCGATATCGCGCAAGGTAAACACCGCGCGCTGCACAGGCGTCAGCGCTGCGATCGCGCGATCCATCTCGGCGCGCACCTCGGCATCGGTCAGCAGTTCTTCCGGCAGCGTCGCCCAGTCGATCAGGTTAGTGGGCATCAGCGCTTCGCCATCGTCTGGCACATCGAGGGGCACGAGCGGCTTCTGCGCGCGCAGCCGGCCCAGGGCATCGTTATAAGCGATGCGATACAGCCAGCTCTCAAGCCGCGCGCGTCCCTCAAACATATCGATCGCATCGATGAGGGCAGTGAACGTATTTTGGACGACATCGTCGGCGGCCTGTTCATCGTGCAGCAGGCTGAGCGCCAGCCGGTAGATGCGGTCGGCGCTGCGTTCGAACAGGGCGGCCAGCGCCGCTGGGTCGCGCGCCTTTAGCTGTGCGATGAGGGCGCGTTCGTCCAGCTCTGAAGCCGCATTGGGATCGCCAGGCTGCTGCTCATCCATAGACCGCGCCGCATCCATCCACTAAACCGCCGGCGCGGCCATCCTTCAACAGCAAATTGGCCTTCACGGCAGGTGCGTGAAGGCCAACAGAAACAAGGCGACACGCCAGACGTTCTTAGCTTTCCAGCGCTTTTTTACCCTGAAACGGCGCGCCGATCAATGGAGCGATGAGACAGACATTGAACACGCCGGCCAGGATCGGGAGCACGCCGATGATCGCGACGATCAACCCAACAGTATCGCCGATCACTCCCAGCCCGAGGGCGATCAGCACGATGCCAGCGATGATTCGGATCAGACGGCCTATGGGCTGCGCCATCCATTTTGCAAATCCCATCGTTACACCTCCTTAGTTGCTAACTGGTCATGATCGACCTATCTCTTTAGATGCGCAATGCATTGAAAAGGTTACAGCTGTCGAGACGATCCGCTGGCCAGAATGCTGTTTCCACGGCATACTTATCTCTGGTGACCGATGAGTGAAAGTTGCTTCTCGTGACTCCGATCGCGACCGAGATTCATCACCAGTTGATCGAGACCAACCATGTCGCTTTGCACGTCGCCCAGGCCGGGCCGGCCGAGGGACCGCTGGTCATTCTGCTGCACGGCTTTCCGGAGTTCTGGTACGGCTGGCGCCACCAGATCCCAGCGCTGGCGGGAGCGGGCTTCCGCGTATGGGCCCCCGACCAGCGCGGTTATAACCTGAGCGAGAAGCCCGCTGGGCTGGAAGCCTACGCGCTTGACCAGCTCGCCCTTGACGTGGTCGGCCTGATCGATGCAGCCGGCGTCGACAAGGCCTTCGTGGCCGGCCACGACTGGGGCGCCATGGTCGCCTGGTGGACGGCGATCAAGTACCCGGAGCGGCTGCACAAGCTGGCGATCCTCAATGTGCCCCACCCCCTGGTGATGATGCGCAATGTGCGCGAAAACCCCCAGCAGATGCTGAAAAGCTGGTACGTCGGCTTCTTCCAGATCCCATGGCTGCCAGAAACACTGTTGACTTTGGGCGATGCGCAGTTCGGCATCCGCGTGCTGCTGGAGACGAGCAACCGCGGCAGCTTCACCGATGCCGATATCCCGCACTACGTACGCGCCTGGAAGCAGCCAGGCGCAATGACGGCCATGCTCAACTGGTATCGATCGCTCGTCCTGCACCCGCCGCCGCCGCTTTATCAGCCGCGCGTGCGCGTGCCGACGCTGATCCTGTGGGGCGTCCGCGATATCGCGCTGACCGAAGTGATGGCCAAGCAAAGCCTCGACTACTGCGATGATGGCCGGCTAGAGCTGTTCCCCGAAGCGACGCATTGGGTGCAGCACGATGAGCGCGACGCCGTCAACGCGCGGCTGATCGCGTTCTTCAGCGACCAGCCCGTCAGCACTGCCGGTGCTGCGCCCGAGGAACCGCCCAAAGACGCGCATGAGCCAGGGGCGGAGCCGCCCTCACCACCAGCGGTCTAAGCGCTTGCGTTGCTCGAAGGAATGCGGGCTGAGCTGGCGCCAGTAACGCCGTTTGAGCAGGTCAGGCGGGCGCAGTTTGAGCGTCTCGAGGAGGCGGCGGGGATAGCCGCGCTCGCCGCCATTCTGCCCGCGAACGGGTTCCAGGCGGCGGTAGCGCCGCGCCTGCCGGTAGGCGCGCCACAGCGCCAGCGGCCCGCCGATGCGCAGGAAATAGCGCAGCGCCAGCGGCACATCAAGCAGGACGCGCAGATGCATGAGCGGCTCTAACTCGGCTTTGAGCAGGAGCACCGTGTTGTACTCGGTCTCGACATTCTGCTCGTAGGCCAAACGACGCTGAAGCGCATGCACCGCCTCAAGGATATCGTGGTCTGGGCCAGAGGGCGTCCCCGTCTCGACCCATGCCGTCCAGCGCCAAACCTCGAGCAGCCGCGCCAGCTCCTCGTCGGTCAGCTCGTAAGCATCAAGCCGGCCGTAGCGGATGAATTCACTTAAGTCGACCGAGTCGCGCACCGGATGGCTCCTCATCTTCCTGTACGATTTCGGATCTGTACTGTAGGGCGGGCGGTTGAGTGAACTGGACGACCAGCGACAGCCTGATCTTATGCTGAGATCGATCTGCGGTCAACTAAAACAAGCGGACGCAGGCGGCCCGCTGAAGACCGCCTGCGTCCGTTGATGGCGAGGAGGAGACGCTAGCTCGCCGGCTCAATCGTGAAGGTGCTGCCGGCGCTGCGCCCGTACACCTCGGGGAAGTAAAACTCATAGCCGGTGGCGGGCAGCACGTTGAAGACGCCCGGCAGGCCGGCGCGGACTGAGTAGACGAACTCATAGGTGCCCGCAGGCAGATAAGGCGCGTAGAGCACTACCCGGTCGTCGCGGAATTCGGTCGTGGTGAACAGCCAGTACCCCCACCCGCGCTGCAGCGGATCGGCAGGGCCGAAAGCCGGCTGCGTCCCGACCTGCGGGCTGGTTTGCAGCATGGGGTCGATGGCATCGGTGCCGGCCGGGATCGGGTCTTCGACGATCACATAGTGCAGGTCGTTGGGAGCGACGATCGTCAGCCGCACCATCAGCGTATCGCCGACGCGGGCAGCCGTCACGGGTTCGCCCAGCTGATCATCGATGGGCATGAAGTAGCGCCGTTCGACCGTTAGCCCACGGCTGAGCGGCTCGACCATCGGGACTGGCAGGAATGCGCGCAGGTGCGCGGTGTAATACAGGCTGCCCGGCCCCTCTCCGCGGCGGATGGTGAGCAGATTGGCTTCTTCCGCCAGCAGGTCAGCCGCTTCAACCTGAAGCGCCAGCGCTGCGCGCGCCGTCTCCGCCGCGGCCGTCCCTTCAGCCAGCGTCTCGCCGTTGAGCGCGGCCGAGAAGTCGTATTCCGGCCGCAGGTCGCCGCTGATCAGCATCCAGTCCGTCAGCGCCATGACCGACCACGCAGTTTCCTGCGTCGTCTCCCAAGCGTCGGCGGTGCGCTGCGCCATCAGGTAGCGGACGACGTTCGGGATCAGGTCGCTTCCCGGCCGCAGCTCGACCAGGGCCGCCAGTGCCAGCGCGGTCGTGCGGGTATCCGTGTTCCAGTTCCAGTAATCGCGGTCCGCCTCGTTCCAGTGAGCGCCGGTCGCGCTTAGGCTGGCGGCATTGATCAGGTCGGAGACGAGCGCATCGGAGCTGCGCGTGTCATCTGGATCGATCTGCGCGAACGTGAGCGCGAGCAGAGCAAGCGCATCATAATGGAGGCGGCTGCGGTACTCGAAGAGCGTGGTCGTCTGCGCGATGCTGGGCGCCCCCGAACGAGCGAGCGCATAGAGCACGAACGCCTGCCGATTCAACTGCCACGTCTCTGTGCGCGCAGTGGGCACGATCAAGGCCTGGCGCAAGTAACGCTGCGCGGCTTCGATCGCGCTGGCGGGCACATCGAACCCCTGTTGACGAGCCTCGGCCAACCCGATCAGCGCGTAGGCCGTCACCAACGGGTTCGGTTCATCATTGACGAACCAGCCCCAACCGCCGCTGACCTTCTGCTGTGCCAGCAGCCGCTGCACACCGCTGCTGACGTTGGCCGTCAACTGCGCGCGCAGGGTTTCGTCGGCAAGGCCGAGCGACTCCAGCGCGCGGTAGGTCATCACGTTGGGCAGGAAACGGCTGACCGTCTGCTCGATGCACTGGTGCGGGAAGTTCTCGAGATAAGTGAGGCCGTCGATGGTCGTAGCGGCCAGCGATGGCTCAAGGCGAACCGTCAGCTCGCCCTGCGCGATGTTCAGCGTCGGCGGCAGCACGATCGCCTCGGTGACCGAACCGGCTTCGCGCAGCACGCCGCCCGTGCCGACCGTCTCCGGCACGGCAAAGCGGAGGATGGGCAGCAGGCGCGCATCGCCGCGCCCCAGCGGCGGCTTGCTGGCATCGGTCAATCCCTCGCCGCCATCGGCGAAGAAAGTCAGGTCGACGGCGGCCACGTCGTCGACGGTCACCGGCCACTCGACGCGCTGGCGCCCACCAGCCGGCACGGTGATCGTCTGTACCGCTTCATCAAGGAGGGTGACGCCGCTGGCCTGCAGCGCTGCCCGGACGTCGAGCGCGTTCTCAGTGTTATTGTTGATGATGGCAGCCAGCACAACGCGATCGCCGACGACGAAGAAGCGCGGCGTCACCGGGCGGATGAGCAGCGGCTTGGTGCTGATCACGTCGAACGTCGTCTGGCCGACCAGCGTCAGCCCATCCTCGCCACTGGTGACCGCGCGCGCATCAAGGCGCCAAGTCGTCAGGTTGTCTGGCAGGGTGACGGTGAAAGTCGCCATGCCGTTCGCGCCGGTGACGACGGCCGGGTTCCAGTAGGCGGTATCGATGAATTCCTCGCGGATGTCGAAGATGCCGCCCTCGCCGAAGCCACCGCCACCGCCCTTGATCGTATCGAGCGTCGTCTGCGTGATCAGGTCCGTGTTAATCGTGAGCGGGGTCGCCGTCTGCACGCCGAGCGCCTGCGGCCCGTAAAAGTGCAGCAGCAGTGGAATGCTGTTCGGCTCGGCCAGCGTGAGCACGCTCAGATCAGTCAGGCCGATGCCGACTTCAGCGACCACCGGCTCGCCCAGATAATTGGTCGTCTGCACGGTATACGTGACCTCATCGCCCGGGCCGGCCTGCGCCACGTCAGGCGTCACCTCGACGGTCAGCGCTTTCTGCTCATTATCGACCGCCAGCCCGATCAAGCCAGCGCGGAAAGCGGCGACCGGGTTGTTCTCATCGACGCCGCGCACCAGCACCACGCTCACAAAAACGTTCGGCGCATAGTCGGGCAAAATCGGCAGCTCGTAAATGGTCGAGTTCGACTCGAGCGTGACCCGCTCATAGAACAGCACATCATCGCGTTCGACCGTGATCAGCGCCTCGACCGCGCCTTGGAACGGCGACGGGATCAAGATCTGTGCGGTATCGCCCACGCTGTACGATTCAGCATCGGCCACCAGTGTGATGCGATTGCTGTTCTCCTGCCGCCAAGCGACGAACTCGCCGCTGGAGACGTAGACCAACGTTGAAGCGACGACCGTGTTGCCGCTGGCATCGCGCGTGCTGGCCAGCACTTTGTAGATGCCGCCCACTGGCGGCGTGAAGCTGTAGACTGCCTCGCCGCGCGCGTCGGTCGTCGCGGTTCCATCGGTGACGGGGATATCCTCGACCGCGTACGTCCATGTGCTGCGGCCGAACTCATCCAGCTCCTGCACGCTTGACCAGCGGCGTTCGAACACCTCGATCGTCAGCGGCTGGCCAGCGATCGGCGCGCCATCCCAATCGACGGCGATCAGCTCCATCACCAGCGACTCGCCGGCCGTGCCGACGTATGTCTCGGGCCGCACGCCAACGTACAGCTCGCCCTTGTGCACGATCACGCTTGCGCGCGCCGAGACCGCCTGGCCGCTTTCATCGGTCACCGTCGCCTCGATCGTGTACTGCTGGCTCTGGGTACTGTCACCCAGTTCAGCGGGCAGTTCGATCAAGAAGCGGCCGTTTTCATCGAGGGTACCCGCGCCGCTGGCGATCTGGCCGCCGCCATAATGATAGAAATCGCTGGGGCCATAGTCAGCATTGGTATCGATGAAGCTGTAGCCACGACCGCCGCCCGGGCGCTGGAAGAAATACGGATCAGCGACGACGACATACTCGAGCGCGCCGCCGGAAACCGCACCGCCGAAGAAGAAGCGGCTTTCCACCAGCACGCGGATCGTTTCGCCGTTGACAACGGCGTCAGCTTCCGGCGTCAGTTCGACTTGGAACTCCGGCGCGCGGTATTCGGCCACGCCGAAGCTGATGCTCGGGCTGCGCCATGCGCTCAGCTCGGCTTCGTCCGGCTGCTGCACTGCCAGTTGATAGTAGCCGAGTTCGGCATCTGGCGAGATGTCGAACTGACCGCTGAAGCTGCCGAACGGCGTCAGCGGCAGCGTATCACTCCAGATGATCTCGCCCTGTGGGTTGAAGATCGCCACATTGACTTCATCCACCATGGGCGGGGTGTAGGTCACATCATCGCGCGCCCGCAGGATACCGCGGAAATAGACTGGCTGGTCGGGGCGATAGATCGGCCGGTCGGTGTAGAGATAGATGCTGTAAGCCGGGCGTTCGTAGCTCTGCGCCAGGCCGAACTGGTACGGTTCGATGCCCGATGTCCAATCGTTAGAAGCCAACCCGAAATGGTCATCGCTTTGCAGGACGGCCAACCGCCGGCGCGAGCTTTGTTCAGGCAGCGGCGGCACACTCAGCACGAGCAGGCCATCGTCGCCGGTGATGCCTTCTGCCACCAGGCCGGTCTGATCATAGATGGCGACGGGCTGGCCGGCCAGCGGCTCGCCGGTGTTCACGTTGGTCGCCCATACCAGGACGCTGTCGCCGCCGCTTTTGAGGACGAGATTCGCGGTTCCCACCACCATCAAGTGATCAACCTGCGCCCAGGCGTCATCCGGCAGCTCCGGCGCACTGGCCTGCAGGCGATATAAGCCAGGCGGCAGCGGCCCACCGGCCGGCTCTGCGATTTCGACCGGCGTTTCGCCGGCGGGAACAGCCACATCGAGGAAATATTCCTCGGTGATGCCTTCGGCGACCCACGCGAGCCGTCCATCGCGCAGGCGTACCTGCCACCAGTTGATCTGGTTAGCGCATACCGGCCCATCGACGACGGGCAGGCGGTAACCGCGATAGAGCTGATCAACGACGGCTCCATCGGGCGGCGCGCTGCGCGCCCGCAGCGGATCGGGCTCGGTGATGACGATGGCGATATCGCCGATCGCCAGCCGC
>DAOTYT010000149.1:0-8525 GCA_034434615.1 Anaerolineae bacterium
ATGTTCACGGCGCTGCTGGGCGGCGAGGTCGAAGTGCCGACGCTGGGGCGGCCGGTCAAGCTCAAAATTCCGGCGGGTACGCAGGCCGGCCGCCGCTTCCGCATCGCTGGCAAAGGCATGCCGAAGCTGCGTAAACCGGGCGAGTATGGCGACCTGTATGCGCGGGTGATCATCACGGTGCCAGAGAAGCTCAGCCCGCAGCAGCGCGAGATGGTCGAAGCCCTGCGCGCCACCTTTTGATGTTGATGCGCTGATCTGACCGCTCTCACCACGCGCGCCTGTTCACAGCCGGCGCACGGATACAACCTGAGCTAGCGCAGCTCAAACAGGACATCGACCGGGCCGCGATAGCCGCCGCTGGCATGAGTCACCAGCAGCGTATAGGTGCCGTCGGCCGGCAGCACGTACCCCTCAATGCGAGCGGTATACTGCCCGATGATGGCATCGTCGCTGCCGATCAGCAGCGTGGTGCCGTCCGGTGCCAGCAGGACGAACAGCGGGTCAACCTGATCGGCCAGCGACGACGCGGTGATGGCGATGGCCTGCCCGCCGCTGGCCGTCAGCGGCAGGCGAAACACACGGCCGTCGATCATGTCCAGCGAAGCAGTCACGCCGGGTTGAAGCGGCGGCCCGTCCACGTAGTTGAGGCGATTCAGCTCGATATAACGCATATAATCAGCCGTCGCCGCAGGGACGTCCCCGAGCTGCTCGTAGATGACGCCGCGCGCCAGATAGGCAAACCGAAACTGCCCATTCAAGGCAACCGCCTGACTGAAATCGGCGATCGCCTGCGCATAGTTCCCCTGCCGCACATAAGTGACACCACGATCGTAGTAGGGATCGACATACTGCGGGTCGAGCGCGATCGCCTGCGAGAACTCGCCGATCGCGCGCTGGTAGTCGGCTTGTTCCATGAAAACCACGCCGCGGAAATAGTAGGTGCGCGCATTGTCTGGCTCCAGCTCGATGGCGCGGTTCAGGTAGAACAGGGCCTGCTGGGTCTCGCCGGTCTGCGCGTAGGTCGAACCGATGATGGCGAAGACGTCGGCATTGTTTGGCGCAAGGCGCGTGGCCTCAGCGAAATCCTGCGAGGGAGAGACGCGATCTCCCAGATACTGGCTCGACGAGCCGCGAAACAGGTAAGCGAAAGCGCTGTCGGCTCTGCGCTGCAAAATCGCGTTGAAATCCTCGATGGCGCGCCCATCCTGAGCGGAGGCCCACAGCAAAAGGCCGCGCAGCGAACGCAGCTCAAGGTCGTTCGGGTCGAACCCTAGGCGCATGTTGTAATCTTCAAGCAGCGCAGTGAACAGGCCGGGCGCATAATCCTTGATCGCGTTGGCGTCGCTCACGGCGAGCATGAACTGTTCAGCATCAAGCGCGGCCATCATACGGCCAACATAGGCTTCATAATTGGTGCGATCGCTTTGGATCGCGCACGTGTAGAGCGCGATCGCGCCGGCAAGGTCGCCCCCATTGGCGCGGGCGCTGCCGTTCGTCAGATAGTTGATGCCGGGCGGGCAGCCCTGCGCCGCCGCGGGAAACACGCCCAGCCCCATCGCGATCACGAACGCGACGATGAAACCGGGACAAAAGCATTTACGCATCATGAACAAATCCTTAACCTGATCACTATTCACAAGTGTACAGGTAAAGCGACAGTGCCAAGTATTAATGTTCAAAGAGACCATTCCGGCAACAGGACAATTGTACCGGCGGCCCGATTCAGACATAATAAAGGGCACGAATGACAGATGATAAACATCAGGTATGCCCCTTCGACTTTTGACAATTGGATCGCTCGTGCTGGCGCTGCTGGGGCTGCTGCCCGCTGCCGCCCAGCCCTACGCGCCGTGCGGCGTGGTCGATGCGATCGGTTACCCGATCGATATCAGCGATACGCTGACGGCTGGCTATGACGATTTCGCGCTGTTTCGCAATCGCTTCGGCGGCAACCATGTCGGCATTGACATCGGGTTCAACCGACTCGGGGAGCCGGTTTACGCCGCCGCGCGCGGGCGCGTGACCTATGCCGACCCTGAGGGGTGGGACACTGAGAAGGGCGTCGTCATCTTAGAACATGTCTTTCCGGATGGCAGCATCATCTACTCGCTGTATGGTCACCTGGAGGAAGATGAGACGACTCGCTTTCCCGTGGTAGGCGCGTGTGTTGAGCGCGGCATGCCGCTGGGCGTGATCGGCTGGCCTTCGCGCGGGCTGCCCCACCTGCACTACGAGATTCGCAATTTCATGCCCAGCGATGGCGGCCCCGGCTACGTGCTCGGCAACCCGCAGCACGAGGGCTGGTTTCACCCGCTCGATTTCACGGTGCTGTGGAACCTGCGGCTGGAGCCGGCCTACCTGAACGCCATCACGTTCACCAGCGTGCCGACGCTGCCGCCGGTCGTGCTGGACAGCGGCGTGATCGTGATCGCCAGCGGCAGCGTCATCGAAGGTTTCGTCCCGCCGGGCCAGCGCCTCTGGCGCATCACCGCTGATGACGTGGTGACCGGCCTGATCGGCCTGCCCGGCGACCGCGCCGTTGCGCGCACGCGCAGCGGCCAAACGATCGCCCTGCGTGGAGGGCGGTACATCGGCGTTTGGTCGATTCCAGGGCCCGACGCGCCGCTGCTGGCCTTCGACGATGCGTTCGCGCTCGTCACCGAAAATGGGGGCATCGCCGCCTACTCGGCAGACGGTGAACGCCTGTGGTCGGTGCCACCCAGCCTTGAGCCGACTGCCGTAAGCGCCAGCTTCGTCAGCTCTGCTGAGGCGCAGGCTGGTCTGGGCCTGCGCGTGCTCAGCTTCGAGCAAAATGGCGATCAAATGGCGGCGGCGCTGCGGGCCAATGATGCCGTTCACTGGCGCGTGGTGAGCCGCGATGGAACCCTGATCTACGAAACGCAGTTCGAACGCACGCCGGTGGTGGCCGCGGTGCCGGGCGGCGGTTGGCGCATCCTGGACGGGGCGACGCTCTACGCCATCGAGAATGGGGAGCGGCGTGAGCTGGGGCGCATCAGCCCAGTGCCAGGGCGCACCGCGGCCATGGTCGTTGACCCAGTGAGAAACGTGTACATCTATCTGGGCGACCCTCAGGCCACGCTGCTGGCGATCGGCGCGATGGGCGAACCGCGCTGGCGCATCGCTTACCCGTTCCCCGCCACGACCCTGCCGCCGCTGCTGGCCGTAGGCGGTGGCTGTCTGCTCTACTCGCTCGATGCGGACGGCGTGATCAACGCTTTTGATGCCGCCAGCGGCGAACTCGTCGCCCAGCGCCAGCTCTATGCGGGGGGCAATCGCAACAGCAGCCCGCGGTCGCGCCTGCTGTGGGTCAACGGCCGCGAACAGCTTCTGGTCAGCAGCGGTTTTCTGACGACCGTCGCGCTCGATGGCGCCCAACTCGCGCCCGCTGTGTTAGCTGAGTGCCGGCTGGGCTAGCGCCGGCTGGGCTAGCGCCGGCTGGGCTGGCCGCCGCGGGCAGGCATCTCATCCCTGCGCGCCCATGCCACCTGATCCCGAGCCGACTGGCTCGGTGAAGTAGGCTGCGCCCTGTCCCTCGGCCGTCCAGCCGATGATGCCGTTGTAGTTCACCTGCCACCACGCGATACCGGCCGGGTCGCACACTGGCCCAGAGATGACCACAAAGACGGCCCCGCCGGGGATGTTCGTCAGCACACTGCTGTCAAGAGATGGCCGGTCGCGCAGGCGATTTGGTATGCCCGGCGTGACCGCGCCCATGCCACCGGGCATCAACCGGGAAGGCAGGAACCCCGGGCACTGCACGGCTGCCGGCGGCGCGAACGGCGCTGTTGGAATGACCGGGGCCGTCGGCAAGCTGAACGGCGTGGCCTCGAACACGAACGGCGCGGCGGTCGGTAGGGCCGGCAGCAGCGCATCGGGCAGCAGAATCGCCGTCGGCAGTTCGAGGGGGATTGGAGAGGCCAGCAGCAGCGGCTCGCTCGCCGCTGCGCCGCTGATCACAGGGAAAGGCGGGAAGGCCGTGGCGCGCGTGAAGCCGAGCGGGTCGGCGCGCAGGACGCGCACGCTCTGCCCAAACGGGATCGGCGCGCCAATCTCAAACTGGGCGATGCTGCCTCCCAACACTTCGTACAGACGCAGGCGCTGCCCAGTGGCTGCATCGGGCCACAGCGCCAGCCAGCCGCTGGGGGTGCCCGCCAGCACCTCCGCCCCCGGCGCGATCGAAACGCGCGTGCGCGTCCCATCGCGGCGAACGACCTCCCACCAGCCGCCGTCGATCGGGCCGGCGATGAAGGCATCACCATCGGCGATGAAGCGGACATAGAGGCTGTTCAACTCGGGAAACTCGGTGAAATAGGCGACCGGTTCCGCCTCGCGCGACTCGAGAAAGAGCGGGAAAACGCCATCAGGATAATAGTTGACGACGTTGGCCGTGGGGAAATAGCCAAAAGCGGCATCGGGGTTGTGCGGGAAGTTTGGGTTGAAGCCAACGTAGAGCACCTCCCCGCTGGCGGGGAGCCGTTCGGCGAAGATCGACTCGCGAATGCCGGTCAGCGTGACCAGGCCGGTCGCCAGGTTGTAATCGGCCCATTCCCATTCGTAAGGCGGTTCGCAGGCGTAACAGCTGGGCGTCAGCTCGATGCCGCCGCCATACCACGCGCCGATCAGCGGCCACGGTGAGAAGTCGTCGCCGAGCTGCGCGCGGATCGGCGCCATCGGGATTTCGGTATCGATGACCCCGGTCGCCGCGTTGATCAAGAAAATGCCGCCATCGGCGCTGAAATCTTGACGGACGAACGAGGCCGCGAAGCGCGTGCCATCGGGGCTAAAAGACCCCAACTGATAAAGCGCTATATCGCCATAGGGCGGAAACACGACCGTGCAGCAGGTTCCCATCATCAGGTCGGCGATGACGATGTTGTTGGCTCGTTCGAAGGTGACCGGCTGAGAGAACCCAACCAAATAGCGGCCATCCTCGGAGAGCATGACCGAGCGGCCGACGCCTCCATCAGCGTAGAAGGCGGCCGGCACGGGCACGCGCGTCACCCCGCCGGAAGCCTCGACGAACAGCAGGTCTCCGGCGACTGCGACGAGATCGGCGCCCGCATACTGCTCAACGTACAGCACAATTTCGAAGGCCTCGCCGCCCTGCGCGCGTGCAGGGGTCACTGCGGCTCCTACTAACCCCGCAAGCGCGAGCAGCCCGGCCAACACGCCGCTGCTGAAAAACGAGCGCAGCTCCTTCATGATGATCCTTTCTGCTTCTTTAGCCTGTGCTGCTATTTCTTCGATGGTACATCAGAATGTATAATGGCGGCACATCGCTGGAGCGCATGGCCCGCCAGAATTCCTATGGCCGCTGCATGCACTAATGCTACAATGTGATCACAAAATGAGATGAGATAAATCGCCTCGATGCCGTTGACGCCGCAGCAAATTGCCCTGATTCGTTCCTGCGCCCGCGATGCCGCAGCTGCCGAGACTTTGCTCGCGCTGTTCGAGGATTTGGCGCACGAACGACCGTCACCGGCCGTGGGCGCGGAGGCTGCTCGCGATGATGACGGCTGGCGCGCGCATATCCCCTTAGCGAAAAATTTGGCAGAGAGCGATGCGCTGCTTCAGGCCATCCAGCAAACCGCGCCGGTGGGCATCGCCGTCAAAGCTGTAGATGGCCGCTGGCTGAGCGTCAACCGGGGGCTGTGTGAGATGCTGGGCTACAGCGAGCAGGAGCTGCTGGCGATCGACGCGAGTGCGATCGCGCATCCTGAAGATCAGGCGCGCGATCGTGCCCAGAGCGATCGCGTCCTGCACGGCGAGATCGAGACGTATACGCTGGAGAAACGCTATCGGCATAAAGACGGCCGGCTGGTATGGGTGGTGCTCAATAAATCGGCCATCCGAAATGCGGATGGCTCGCTGCGCTGTTTTCTGCTCATCGCGCAAGATATTTCAGAGGAAAAGCGCTATCTAAACGCCCTGCGAGAAAGCGAAGCGCTGTTTCGCAGCGCCTTTGAAGCTTCGCCGATTGGCATCGCCCTGCTCGATCCGGAAGGGCGCTGGCTGCGCGTGAACGCAGTTTTGTGCGCCAGCCTCGGCTACAGCGAGGCGGAGCTGCTCGTGCGCGATTTCCAGTCGCTGACACATCCCGATGATTTAGCGGCCGACCTTGCTTTGATGACGGAGATGAAATGCGGCCGGGTCGACCATCAGATCCTGGAGAAGCGCTACCTGCACAAGGATGGGCGAGTCGTGTGGGTCATCCTCGCTGCCGCCGCTGTGCACGATAAAGCCGGCGAGGTCGCCTTTTTCCTGATCCAGGTTCAGGACATTACCGAGCGTAAACTGGCGGAAGAAGCGCTGCGCGAAAGCACGCGCCGTTTTGAAGAACTGGCGGCGAATATCCCTGTGCTGATTTACCGGCTGCGTTCGTTCCCCGATGGCTCGACCAAGCTCGAGTACGTCAGCCCGCGCTTCTACGAACTGCACGGCTACCCAGCGGAAGCGGCGCTTCATCGCGGGAACTTTTTTTTGGATCAAATTCACCCCGATGATGTGGCCAGCTATAACGCCGCTTCGCAGCATGCCATTGCATCGGGCACGGCCTTTTTCTGGGAAGGCCGGTTGATCGTCGATGGCACGATTTGCTGGCGGCGCTTTTCGTCTGTGCCAACCCACCAAGACGATGGGTCGATCCTGTGGGATGGGGTAGAGGCGGATATCACCATCGCCAAACACCTGCAAGAGGCCATTACCCAGCAGGAACGCATGAGCTACGCGCTCAGCAAAGAGAAAGAGATGAGCGCGCTGCGCAGCCAGATGCTCGTCCGCATCGGCCATGAATTCCGCACCCCGCTGAGCATCATCCAAAGCTCGACCGATATCCTCGATCGTTTCCTCGACCGGCTGACGCCCGAAAAACGCGCGCAGCACATCGAGCGCATCCAAAGCCAGGTGCGCGCGATCGCCAATCTGCTTAATGACATCAACCAGATTTTGGAAATTCAGTCTAATCTGGCCAAACCCAACTACCAGCGCGTCTATCTTAAGGAAACGATCGAGGAAGCGATCGACCGCCTGCACCTGTCGCAGCTCGTCGATGTCCAGGTCGATCCGCCTGCATTGCGGCTTCGCTCCGATCCGCTGCTGCTGCATACAATTTTGTTTCATGTCCTCTCGAATGCCGTCAGATACTCGGAGCCAGGCGCCGTAGTGACCGTGCAGGCGGCGCTCGAAAACGGCCAGATCGCGCTGCGCGTGACCGACCGAGGACGCGGCATCCCGCCCTCAGAACGCGAACGCATCTTCGAGCCGTTCTACCGGGGCGTGGCTACGGTCGATATCAGCGGCGTTGGCGTCGGGCTCACGCTGACGCGGCAGGCGGTCACCATCCTGGGGGGCACCATCGAGGTCGAACGCAGCGATCTGACCGGCACAACCTTCCTTGTGCGGCTGCCTCAGTTTGCTGACACGCCGCAGCTCGCTGAGCAGCCATCTGAATGATGCCCGGCCCGACCACTCCTCAAAAAACATGATCATTTTCACTGTCAGTGGTGACACCTGACAGTGGGAGCCGACCAGCGCGATTTGCTAAAGTGGCGCTATGATTGCGGGTTTGGTCTCGCTTCGCTTTTGGAGGTCGCAGTCAGGTCCTCTTCACAAGGAGAACACTTATGTCTAGACCGTTAATAAAAGCTTCTATTTTGTTTGCTCGTTTGTTTGCTCGCTGCTGGCATTCTCATGATCGTCGCTGGCATCGTCGTTTACGCACAGGAGACGCAAGGTCGGGAGCAGGTCACTTTGGGCCTGTTCGCCACGCTGCCCGATGTGCCGCCCATTCCCGATGATAACCCGATGACGCCAGAGAAGATCGAGCTGGGGCGTATGCTGTTCTTCGAGCCGCGCCTTTCGGCCAGCGGCGTGATCTCGTGTCATACCTGCCACAACCTCAGCCTCGGTGGCACTGACCGGCTGCCTTCCTCGATCGGGCACGACTTCCAGACGGGCGGCCGCAATGCGCCGACGGTGCTCAACGCCGCTTTCTTCAACCAGCAGTTCTGGGATGGCCGCGCCATCGGCCTTGAAGAGCAGGCACAGGGGCCGATTCAGGCGGGCGTCGAGATGGCGATGCCGGCCGATCTGGCCGTGGAAGCGATCCGCAATATTCAGGGCTACCGGCCTTACTTCGAAGCTGCCTTCCCCGGCGAGGAAGAGCCGATCACCTTCTTAAACATCGCTCGCGCCATCGCCACCTTTGAGCGGACGCTGGTCACGCCGAACGACGCGCTCGACCGGTTCCTGCGCGGCGAGGAAGACGCGCTTTCGGCAGACGCCCAACGCGGCATGGAGATCTTCGTTCAGGTGGGCTGCATCGCCTGCCATAACGGGCCGATGCTGTCGATCGGCACGCTGATGCCGTTCACGCATGGGACCGACATCGGCCGCGCAGCCGTGACCGGCGACCCGGCCGACGAGTTCCTGTTCCGCGTCTCGACGCTGCGCAACATCTCGCTGACGGCGCCGTATTTCCACGACGGCAGCGCGGCGACGCT
>DAOTYT010000150.1:0-31375 GCA_034434615.1 Anaerolineae bacterium
GAAATTGGCCAGGTCGGCGCCGGGGATCCAGAACACATCGGGCGCCGTGCCCGCCGCCAGCTCGGTCAGTAAGGTGTCCTGATAACCGGCCGTCTCAGTTCCACCAGGCTGGTAAATGAGCCGGACGTTCTCCATCAGCGCATCAATCTCTTGGCTGAGCGCGGTATACACGTCGATCTCGGCCTGATTATCCGGGCGAGTGCGCCAAGTCAGGGTGATCTGTTCCTGCGCAGCGACGAGAGAGGCTGACAGCCCCATCAGCAGTACGCATAACATCAGAAAACTTAGCAAACGCTTTGACATAGTGAACTCCTCTTTATTTTAAATGAGTTTACGAGGACGCTTTATTTCTCACCCCATTTTTCCCCGCATGTTGACTATAGCACAAGGCGCTGATGCCGCAAGCCAGGCGCAGCTTACACCATTAGTCAATCTGCACAATCTGTACGCATCACGAGGGCGTCACATCTGTACATTATGCCGTGAGCAGCGCCCGCACCCGCTCGGCCAGCGCTTCGCCCAGTTTACGATGCTCATCGGCCTCGAAATGAATCGCATCCAGCGGGCTGGATTTGATCACGTCGCCAGCGTTCAAAAAGGCGACGCCGTACTCAGAGGCTGCGGCCGCATAGAGCGCGCCGAAGCGGGCCGCTTTGGCTTCAGCGCCAGCAAACATCTCCGCAAAGCGGGTTCCAGCCAGCGGCGCGATCGGCGGCGGCGCGATCAGCAGGACTTTCGGCGCGCCGCCGTTGGGGCCAGCGCCGCTTTTGAGGACTACATCGACCAGCCGCGCAGCCCCAGCCGCGATGTCAGGTGCTGGCAGCGAGAAGCGCGCTTTGCAGTCGTTGGTGCCAAGCATGATCAGGATCAGGTCGAGCGGCGCGTGGGAGAGCAAGCAGGGTGCCAAGTAGGCGATGCCGCTGCGCCCAGGTTCGATCGGATCGTCCAAAACGGTCGTGCGGCCGTTCAAGCCCTCCTCGATCACCCAGTAGCCCAAGCCCAGGTTAACGCGCAGTTGGCCCGTCCAGCGCACGTCAAAGGGGAAGCGCGCCTCGGTCGCCGGGTCGTATCCCCACGTATTCGAGTCGCCATAGCACAGGATGGTCTTCATGAAACTGCCTCCTTAAGGGAATGCGTTGGATACCAGCGATGTCATCAGGGTATCTTTTGAGATAGAGTATCGCGTTCTGGGCCAAACCCCTCACCCCGGCGCTGACGCGCCCCTTCACTCTCACTGCTTCGCGGGGCGAGCGGGACGACGATGAAGTCGCAGGGGTGAGGGGCAAAACAGCGAAAATATGGCTTGCCCTGCCCGCGAAGGCGCGTCAAGAGCACGTCGTCACTATTAATTAAAGGACGTGTCATATAAACTGCGAAAGCACCCAAAAATCAGCAGACCCGCAACGAAAACCCTGCCAGAACGAAGAACTTGCTCTACACTTACCATGGGAGGTATGTGCATGCGTAGATTCCTAATCGATACTGACACCGCTTCGGATGATGCAGTTGCGCTGATCATGGCCCTGCGCGCCCCAAACGTTCGAGTAGAAGCCATCACGGTTGTCGCGGGAAACCTGCCGATCGAGCTGGCGGTGAAAAATGCCCTCACCTCGGTGGAGGTTGCGCGATCTTACAGGCCCCCGGTCTACAAAGGGGTGAGCAAGCCGCTGCTCAAGGATTTGTTCACTTCGGAGTTCGTTCATGGCGCTGACGGCATGGGCAATATGGCGCTCCCCAATCCTGCATCCACTGTATCGGATGGCCATGCAAGCGACAAGATCATCGAGCTGGCCCACCGGTATCCCCACGAGCTTGAGATCGTCACGCTGGGCCCGTTGACGAACCTGGCCCTGTCCTGCGTCAAAGCGCCAGAGCTGGCGCAGCTCGTCAAAAGCGTGTTCATCATGGGCGGCAATGGGTTTGGCCCCGGCAACGTGACCCCCGTGGCAGAGTACAATATTTTCGTCGACGCCGAGGCGGCGCAGATCGTGGTGAACAGCGGCCTGCCATTGACGTTCGTCGGCTGGGATGTGAGCACCGGTGACACTTTCATCACGCAGGCCGATATCGACCGACTGTTGAGCACTGGATCGGAGATCGCTCAATTCTGCGTGCGCTGCAACGAGACGCTCAAGCAGTATAATGCGCAGACGTGGGGACGGGCCGGCATCGACCTGCCCGACCCCGTGACCATGGCCGTCGCGCTGCACCCTGAAATCATGATCCAGCAAGTCCGCGCGTATGTTTTCGTCGAACACAGAAGCCTCGATACCTACGGGCAGCTGGTGATCGACCCGTATAACCTGCTCGAACGGCCGGCCAATGCCACGATCTGCGGGCAGGTCGACGCGGCGCGTTTCAAAGAGATCCTGTTCGCGCTGCTCCAATAGCTGGAGCACGAAACGCACCCCCGCCTCGATCGAAGCGGGGGTGTGTGAGCAGTGTGTGAATGGAAGCAGTGCAACCGACGGTTAATCGGCGGCTGGCGCGGGCTCCGGCAGGCGCTCAGCGATCAGCTCAACGACGTCCTTGATTTCAGGCCCGCTGCCAGTTGTTGCCTTGGCCGTCTCAAACATCTGCATGCAGAACGGACAGCCGACGGCCAGCACCTGCGCGCCGGTGGCCGATGCTTCTTCGTAGCGCTCGACGTTGACGGCCTTCGCGCCATGTTCTTCTTCCTTCCAGAACTGCGCGCCGCCTGCTCCACAGCAGAACGAATTGCGCTTGTTACGCGGCATCTCGATCAGATCGCCGCCGAGGCTGGCGAGCGCCATGCGCGGCGCATCGATCACATCATTATGACGGCCCAGATAGCAGGGATCATGGAAGGTGACGTTGCTCATGCGTTTCGGGTGAGCGGTTTGCGGCAGCCGCCCCTGGGCGATCAACTCTTCAATCAGCTCGGTGTGGTGGATGACCTCATAGTCTCCGCCGAACTGGTGATATTCCTTGCCGAGATTGTGCAGACAATGCGGGCAGGTGACGACGATCCGGCGCGGCTTGTCGCCTTCGAAAACGGTATTGATCGTCTCGACGTTTTGCATGGCCAGTTCCTGATAAAGGTCTTCGCGGCCGGCGCGGCGGGCACTGTCGCCAGTGCAGGTTTCCAGCTCGCCGAGCACGGCAAAATTGACGCCCGCCGTATGCAGCACCTTGACCAGCGAACGGGCCGTGAGTTGAGCGCGCGGGTCATAAGATGCAGCGCAGCCCACCCAGTAAAGCACGTCAAAATCAGGGTTCTCTTCCACTGTCGGCACGTCGAGGTCTTTCGCCCAGCGAAAACGGCTCTCGGGGTTTTGCCACGGGTTGCCCTGCCGTTCCATACCCTTGAAGGCCCCTTGCAGTCCGGTCGGGAACTCTCCCTGCACCAGTACGGCATCGCGGCGGATATCAAGGATATCCAGCATGGGCTCGTTGCCGACCGGGCAGATATCGATGCAGGCCCCGCAGGCAGTGCACGCCCACACCGCCGAGGCGCTCAAGGCGAACCCCATCAAGGGATGCGCGGACTCGGCCCCTTCAGCGATGGCACTCATCTCGTCTTTGATGAGAAAACGCTTGTTGATCTCATAAGCCGAAGGCGACAGCTCTTTGCCGGTCACGTAGGCGGGGCACACGTCTTGACAGCGGTTGCACATAATACAGGCGAACGCGTCGAACAGGTGCGTCTTGGTCAGGTGTTCGAGCTTATTGGCCCCAAACTGCTCGATCGTCTCATCTTCAAAGTCGAGCTTCTCCATTTCGCCGAGCGAGGTGCGCGGCGGCCGCGTCAAGTAGTTGAGCGGGGCCATGAACAGATGCGCGTGTTTGCTGTATGGGAAGTAGGGCGTGAAGAGCAGGATCCCGCCAAGCGCGATCCACCAAAACAGATGCTCCAGCAGGCGCAGCCCATCCGGGCTGACGCCGGCCCACAGCGGCGCGACCAGCGTAGCGAACGGCCGGGCCAGATCAGGCCCGGCCTTAGCCACCTGCACCGACTGGCCCAGGAAACGCGCCCCCACGTGCAGCAGGATGAAGATGGCCACGATCAGCGAGTCGCGGGTGATGCCGCCGGCGCGCACCTTCGGGTGAAGCAGGATATTGTCATGATAATCCAGCTCAGCCTTGTTCGGTAACCAGAAGCGGCGCAGCACGAAATAAGTCACGCCGACCAGCACGGCCACGCTGAACAGGTCGCCGCCGAGGCGGTAGGCATCGCTGAACAGCCCAGCTCCTTCCAAAAAACGGAAATCGGGGATGAAGCCCTCCAGGACATCGACCGCATTGATCAGGAAATAAAAGGTGAACCCCCAGACAATGCCAAGATGGAGCAGGCTGGTTAAGCGGCGAGTTTTAAGTGTGGTGTGCTGCGCCAGATAGACCGTCAGCGCAGTCCACAAACGCGCGGGCAGGTTTTCGAGATATAGTTTTCCCTGCCCACGGTTGATAACCAGCCACATCTCGCGGAAACCGACGTACGTCGCGCCGATCGAAAACGCCGCCAGCAGCAGGAAGATCATTTTTTCAACACTGGTGAGCATAAGGCCTTTCACCCATTCTCTTTAAGGACATGCTTTTCTTTCCGGCAAGTGTAGCGCAATTGGTTCATTGCTGCATGGATAGACATGTTATAATCCGCCCCGTAATGCGAAAGGTGTGCCAATGAAACTGTTACTGCTCGTGTGCCTGCTGCTTGCAGCGAGCGCAGCGCTCGCGCAAGAAGAGCCAGACGGCGAGGGTGAGGTAGAGATCGAAGTGATCGTTGAGGAAGTGCTGCCAGCTGAAGAAGTGATCGAGAGTCCAGTCGATGGCGTTTCTCTATCGCCCGATGGCACAATGCTGGCCGGGTTCACGCCCTACGGCATCTGCATCACAATGATCGACGCCAGCGAAGAGACCTGTCATCCGTTTCCCATCAATTTTGCCGGCCAGTTTGGGCGCAAACCGCTGCAAAACCCGCTGCGCTGGTCGCCAGACAGCCAACAGATCGCTTTTACCGAGAGCATTTATACTTTTTTGTTTGAGAGCGATATCTGGGTGCTCAACCCATTTGATGGCATGTTTACTAATCTTACGGACGATGGCATTATCGGCGCGTTCACTCGGCTTGAAGTGGACAATTTCATGCTCGACTACATGCCGGCTTGGGCGCCCGATGGCACAATTTATTTCTTCCGCTCGCAGCGCACGCCGACCAGCCGGGCCGAATACACGCTTGCGCTGATGCGGCTCGCGCCGGGCAGCGCTGAGCCGGAGCTCATCATTGACCTTACCGGCCTGCTGCCAGCCTTCAGCGTTTATTATCACCCGGCTGTTTCCACTGATGGCCGGTGGCTGGTCTTCCCGCTGCATTGGGAAGTTGATACGACCTTCGATGGGTTGTGGATCATTGACCTGGAAACCGGTTTCACGCGCCAACTTTTGCCGATGCCGGTGCTGAACACGGGACAACCCGCATGGGAAGACCGCCCGCTCACGCTGATCAACAATCCAGTTTGGGTCAATGACAACACGGGCATCTTGGCGCGGCTCGATGCTGAGCCGGAGGCGCGTCCGCTGGTCGAGCGCGCTTACATCTATGTGTTCATCGAGACTGGCGAAGTGCAGCCGTTGATCGACTTCAGCGCGATAGACAGCCCAGAAGCGCTGCTGACCGCCGGAGACGACGGAGCGTTCGCGCCCATACGGCTGGCGCCGCGCGAAGGCGCAGTACATGCCGATCGGCAGTCATTCCTATACTTGGGATACGGCATGAATCAGGAAGCACCTGCGCTGTTCGTGCTGCCGCTGCCACCCGCTGGCAGCGCGCCGGTCGAGGTGATGGCGCTGGAGGGTACGCTGCCGACGGTGCGTTACGTCCCAAACCCGATCCTCAGCGAGCGTGCCACGGGCCTGCTGCAGGGCCTGTTCATCGCGCTGGCGTCTCGCGAAGAGTAGCAGCACAAACTCGGCGGCAGGTAAGATTCTCGCTGCAAGACCATCAGAAATGCAGCGAATGAAGCGAACCAAGCATTAGGCGTAAAAGGAGTAAAACCGGCGTGTTGATCGATTTTTCACCCGTGGATGAAGGACGTATCTCTCTCTATGACTTCTCGCAGCAGTTCTCCGTCAGCGATTTAAAAGCGGCGACGAACGCCAGCATTGGCCTGCTGCTTGATATCATCAAAGATGCCGATGATGCGCACATCGTTTTTGAGCCGCACGACCCCGACGCGCATGACCCCTACGCGCCGCCGGAGGAACAGCATATCGGCTGGACGCTCGGCCATTTGATCGCGCATGTGACGGCCAGCAGCGAGGAATATGCGGCCTACAGCTCAATCCTCGCGCGCGGCATCCCTTACGTCCGCGAGCCGCGCCTGCGCTATGAGACGCCGTGGCGCGAGATCAACAGCAAAGCGCGCGCCGTCCAGCGGCTGGAGGAAAGCCGGCGCATGCGCCTGGCTTATCTCGACACGTGGCCAGATGTCCCACACCTCGATGTGCTGCGCGAGATTTCCGATCGCTATCGCGAAAAATTCGGCGAGCAGAATGCCAAATCGGCCTTCATCCTCGGCCTGCGCCACGAAGCCGACCACTACGATCAGTTTCGCGAGGTCGCTCGTCAAGCGCAAGCCAGCCGTGCGGATCACACGGCCAGCGCTGCCAGCGCTGCCGCTACCTGATCGCGCAGCGCCAGACGCTGTTCGTCGCTGTAACGCAGCCGAATGCCCTGTTCTGGCGGGCGGCCATCGTCGGCATAGTAAACGTCGAAGCCGTGGCGGATCAGCTTGTGATACGCTTCCGGCTCGAAGAACGGCGCGGCGAAGGACAGCCGCCGTGCGCCGATCACGACGGTCACCGGTTCGGTCTTGGGTTCAGGCGGCTCCAGCGCCCACACCCCTAACAGCGTGAGCACGCGGTAGCCATAATAGCCGGGCGGCCGGTGCCAAATCACCGCGCCGACCCACGGTTCTGGCATCAACCCGCTGACGGCCTTCGGGCCAAAACAAAGCTGCGGGGTGAAATGCGCCGCCCGAACTGCCTCCAGCGCGCCCCACGTATTGAGTCCATCGAGGATGCGCGCCAGACCTTCTTGGGCGGCCAGCCGTGGGGCTGCTTCGCGCGCCCTGCGGATGCGAGCCACCTGTTCAAGGATGCTGGTCGGCCGTTGGCGGCCAAAACGCGAGCGCGTCATAAACGCTTTACTTCCACCTTGTGCTCAGCCTCAACAGCGTTATAGTTGGTGAGGTGGCTTTTATTGTCGCCCGTTCAGCAGCGACATGCAATGTCTGTTCAATGAGACGGCTGGCTTTGAAACCTTACTCCTATTACGACCTGCTGGAACGCTTTGCTGAGCCGGGCTGCCCGGTTTGCGCTTTGCTCAAGGTGGCCCAGCGGCGCTATCTTTCGGCGCTGCTCTACGAATTCGTGACCGACCCGGGCGCGCAGGCCCAGTTTCGCGCTGCGCGTGGGTTGTGCAATCCACATGCCTGGGCGCTGCTCGATCAGCGTGAAGGACTGGTGGGGGTCGCCATCCTCTACGAGCAAGCCATCAGCGAGTGGCTTGACCGGCTGAATGAGATCGAGCCACCAATCAGTAATGGCGGTCTTGGCAGGCTGTTCCGCCGCGATCTCAGCGGCGCTGGACGGCTGGCGCCGGAGCGTGAATGCGGCTGCTGTGCCCAGCTTGCCGAGACGGAGCGCTACGCGCTGGAGACACTGCGCGATGGGCTGGCCGAACCGTCTTTCCGCGAGAACTACCTGTCCTCAACCGGATTGTGCCTGCCGCATCTGGTGCGGCTGCTGCCTATGCTGCGCGATCCCGCGGCGTTTGAGCGCGTGCGCGACCACCAGCGCGAGCGGCTCTCTACGCTGCGCGAGCAGCTAAACCTCTTCATTGCGCGCTATGGCGAACGAGGCGGCGGCACACCGATGGGCGATGAAGCGACAAGCTGGCGGCGCGCGATCGCGCTGCTGACGGGTGACGATGGCGTGTTTGGTGTCGATCACGCGCCATTCGATGCGAAGGACGGCAGCGAGTGATGTATAGTTTCTTTCACACTAACCTGAGCGATTTTCGCGCTTTTCTGATCACGATCTTCAAATGGACGGCCCTCGGCAGCGCGGTTGGGCTGCTGGCAGGCATCGCATCGGCGATCTTTCTGGTCAGCCTCGATCTCGCGACGGCAGTACGCCTGACCCGTCCGGAGCTGCTCTTTCTTCTGCCGGCCGCCGGGTTCGTTATCGGCTGGATCTACCATCGTTTTGGCGGCAGCGCAGCGCGCGGGAATAACCTGGTTATCGACGAAATCCATGTGATCGATACGAACGGCGCGGACAACGACGCCGAGGCCAGCAAACCCGCCACCGAGGGCGGGAAGCGGCCGGTCATCGAACAAGGGAAGCCGCAGGTGCGCCGCATTCCGCTGCGCATGGCGCCGCTGATCTTGGTCGGAACGATCATCACCCATTTGTTTGGCGGCTCGGCCGGGCGCGAAGGCACAGCCGTGCAGATGGGCGCCAGCCTTGCCGATGGCCTGCGCCGCCTGCTGCGGCTGAACCCTCTCGATCGCCGGCTGATCATCATGGCGGGCATCAGCGGCGGTTTCGGCTCGGTATTCGGCACGCCGGTGGCCGGGTTCGTCTTCGGCATGGAAGCGCAGGCGGTCGGCCGCATTCGCTACGAGGGGATCGTCCCATGCTTGATCGCCGCTTACACAGGCGATATGGTCACGCGCGGCCTCGGCGTCGGGCATGCTCACTACCCCTCGATGCCAGCCATCCCGATCGATCCGCTCCTGCTGACGAAGGTGGCCATCGCTGGGGTGATCTGCGGGCTGGTCGCCCTGCTGTTCATCGAACTTACGCATGGCATCAAACTGTCGCTGCTGCGTTTTGTCGCCTACCCGCCCCTGCGGCCGGTGATCGGCGGGGCCGTCATCATCGCGCTGACGCTGCTGCTGGGGACGGAGGATTATCTCGGCCTGAGCCTGCCCTTGGCCGAAGATGCCGTGACGGGCGCTGGGGTAGTGCCGTTCGCTTTTTTGCTCAAGCTGATCTTCACAGCCGTGACGTTGGGCAGCGGGTTCTTCGGCGGCGAGGTGACGCCGTTATTCGTGATCGGCTCTACGCTCGGCTTTACACTGGGCGGCGTGCTGGGCGTTGACCCAGCATTTCTGGCCAGCCTCGGCTTCATTGCGGTATTCGCCGGAGCCAGCAACACGCCGCTCGCCTGCGCGCTGATGGGCATCGAGTTGTTCGGCGGTGGCGCGGCGCTGTACCTATTCGCCATCGCCGTGATGGCCTACCTTGCCTCTGGCCATCGCAGCATTTACGCCACACAGCGCGTCGTCGTGCCGAAGGCATTCGGCGTTGAGGTCTATGAGAACGAAAGTTTGGAAGCGCTGACGGCGCGCAGGGAAACTGTGCGCCGCGATCATGCCCGCCGTGAACACGCCCGGCTCGAGCAGTCGCGGCTTCGCCCTCATGCCGCGCCAGTTCAAGCGGATGACGAACTGCCCGATGCGCACCCAGTCGACCGCGACCGGGACGCATCATCCTGATCGCGCTGAGTGCGGCCGCTCATTTCGCGGGTCGTCTCAAAGGTCGAGCTTGCTCTCGTACAGCGTGCGATGTTTGACCGCCTCGCCGAACAAAGCGACACCCGCATTGAGCACGATCAGGCCGATCGTCCCGATCGGCACCCAGCGCCACGCGGAGGCGCTGCGCGTGCGCAGCCCGATCGCGTGCCCCACAATCGAAATGCCAGCGCCGATTAAGAGCAAGCCGCGCGGCGCTAAATCGCTCCACTGCTCGTAATGTTGATCCATCTATTGCCTCCCCAGTTCAAGATTAGGCGGGGATGATACCCGTTCGCCCCAGCTTTGCGCTAGGCGCACTTAGCCGCTTCTTACCTCAACCCAAGCGCTCAGCGCTGAGAGCGCCGGGAGTTGCTCCGGTCAACAGGTGATCGACCGCCCGCTCGGCCGCGCCCGCGCCGAAGGCCAGGCCGTGGCCTGTAAACCCGACCGCGAAGCCGATGCGCGGGCAGCCTGGCAGCGTGCCGACCAGCGGCACGCCGTCGGCGCTGAAGCCCATGATGCCAGCCCAACGCCGGTCGACCGGCGCTTCAACCTCAGGAAACTTGGCGCGCAGGTAGGCCTCAAGATAGGCCTGCACTGGGTCGGTAATGCGATCTTCGGTCGTATCGTGTTCCAGGGCTTGATAATTTTTGCGGCCACCGCCGACCAACAGCCGGCCGTCAAACGTCATGCGATAGTACATGTAACCGTAATCGCTGTAGCCGCATCCGCGCATGACCGGGCCATTTTCCAGCGGGGCAGTGACCAAACACTGGCCGCGCGTGGGCACAACTTTTCCCACAAAATAAGGATGGAGCTGGGCGGAATAGGCGTTAGTGCACAGTAAGACATAGCGCGCCTCGAAGATGGCGCGCCGGCTGTGAACGCGCGCGAAATCGGGCGATGGCTGCTCGATGGCATAGACCTCGTTATTGGCGATCAGTTCCGCGCCGCTGGCGTGCAGCACCGCGCGCGCCAGCTCGACCGGCTGCACTGCGCCATCCCACGGCTGTTCGATGGCGGCATGATAGCCGCGCTCCAGCGGGTCGCGCGCGTGGAAGATCGCGTCGATGCCATCGGCGTTGAGGGCGCGCGCTGCTGCCTTCAATTCCTCCGCTTCGTCATCGCTTTCGGCCAGCAGATAGGAGCCGCACGTTTCCATGCGAACGCCGCCTTCGCGTTCTGCTATCTCGCGCCAAAAATCATGCGTGCGCGCCGAGAGCGCCCACAGCTCACGCGTTGCAGCGTGGCCATAGCGCTCGATGCTGCGATGATAGAAGCTATCAAGACCGGTGATCATGAAACCAGCATTGCGGCTGCTGGCGCCCAAAGCCAGGTCGCGCATTTCGGTGATGATGACCTGCCGGTTCGCTTGCGCTGCAAAGTAAGCCCCCGCGCAGCCGACAATGCCAGCGCCGACGATCAAGAAATCGACTTCAAGCTTCGGCTGGCTGCCATCTGCCTGCCAGATAGAGACGGTCATAGGCCTCCTCGATATCCACTGCGATGTTTAAAGGCTTCATTCACTCGCCACCGGCAACATCATCCCAAACGCGCAAACGGCGCAGGCGCGGGGTTTTTTTATTCTGATGTTCCTGCATGCGGCTGAGCACATCATCGAGGATGGTCACGGCGTTATGGATGAAGGGACCTTTGTTGAGCATGACGCATTCGGCGCGCACGGCCATGGCCGCATCGGTCATCTCAGAACGCGACAGCGTGCCTTTCTTGATGTAGGTCTCCAGCACCTGCGTCGCCCAAATGACCGGCACATGCGCTGCTTCGCACACCCATAGGATCTCTTCCTGCATTTCGGCCATCCGTTCAAACCCCAGCTCAACCGCGAGATCGCCGCGGGCGATCATCACGCCGAAGGGCTGTTTGCCCGCGGCATGCACAATCAGCTCCGGCAGGCGGCGCACGGCGCGCGGCGTCTCGATCTTGGCGATGATCGCCAGCCGCTCTGGGTGGTCTAAGCGGGCGGCCAGTTCGCGCTGCAAATCCTCAATATCGGCGGCATCTTGCACGAAGGAATACCCGATCATGTCGATGCCGCCGTGCGCGGCGATGAAGTCGAGCGCGCGCAGGTCATCGGCCGTCAGCGGGTTCAAGCGCAGATGGGTTTCGGGAAAATTCAGCCCTTTCTCGGCGCGCAGGCGGTAACCCTTGGCCGTTGTTTTGACGACGCGCAGCAGCGCTCCCTCGGCACGCAGCGCTTCGACAATGGCGCTCATCTTGCCATCGTCGAACCAGATCGTTTGGCCCGGCTGGATCTGGTCGAGCACTTCTGGGAGCGAACAGCGCGCCTGAAAGGGCAGGTCCTTAGAGTCTACAGGCTGCCCACGGGTGAGCAGCACACAGTCGCCGATGTGCAGGCGCGCGCCGTTGGGAGCGATGACATCGAGCGTGCGCGGCTTCGGCCCGCCGAGATCAACATGGATGCTGCACTGGCGATCCAGTTCGCGCTCTGCCCGGCGCACATGTTCGATCATTGCCTCCCACGCGGGGGGGCTGTCGTGTGCCAGATTAATCCGTGCACAGTCCATCCCGACACGGATCAAGTCGCGCACAAACGTGTAATCTGTCGCTGCTTCGGATGGAAAGGTGACCATGATGCGAACGCCGCGGCTGCCGTTGATGAAGCGGCTGCGAAACGCCGCGCGGGTGTGGTAGGCGAGCATCCGCTCGCCGCGGAAGAAGGCTTGAATGCGCGGGCGGCGCACAGTTTGCTCGCTGCCGGCGATCGCCTCCAGCGCGGCGATGACCGCGTCGATATTCGGCAGCACGCGCGACTCGATGCGGCCTAATGATGAAACGCCGTGGGCCATCAAAACGCGCTGCAAATCGCGCAGGTCGCGGCGGCGCAGCGCCAGATAGCAGGCCAAATTCTGCGCGCTGATGCGAAACGCGCGCCGGCGTATATGCGGCTCCCAACGCTCGTAAATGCGCTGACCCTCGGCCGCCACTTCGGCGCGCAGTTGGCGCATAGCCGCGAGCAATTCTAAAGTGGATGCAGAAGCAGAAATGACTAACGGCATCATTCACTCTTCGATGAAAACCCTTTTCCAAGAGTCTAGCGAGAGCGAGCGATGCCGTCAAAATGCTTAACGGTGCTGCGCGCATTTCGGCGCAGCGACTTTACCCGTCAGGCGCGGATCACATAGGTGTTGGCGAGTTTATCGTGCCAGCCCTGCCGCTGGTCATCGAACAGCGCCCAAATCCAGCCGATCATGAAGACGAAGCTGTTGAGGTAATAGCCTATGTACCGGATGAGCACAGTGACAAAATCGAACGGTTCGCCATTGGCGCGCACGACACGCACCCCCATCAGTCGTTTGCCCAATGTCTGTCCATCGTGCTGGGTGAGAAAATACCAGTAATAGACAAGGCCGATCAGAAAACTACCGGCTGCGCCTGGCCCACCCGCTCCACGAATCAACACCCCAGTGATCACGCCAAGGATGACATTATCGATAACCAGCGCGATAAAACGACTGCCCGTATCGGCCAGTTCTCCCACATCGCGCTTGCGTTTTTCCTTGTAGTCATAGTCATAAACGGACATGCTGATCTCCCCCTCCAAATCAAGTTTCACTACTCACAAATACGCAGCAGCGCCTAAAAAGTTGCTGGACGCACGATGAGGGGGCGACCTGCGACGCTGCGTTCAGTCGGCCGCGAGGTCGCTGCTGGCCTTGAGCGCATCGAGAGCGCTGAGCATCGCAGCGCTGCTGTCGAACTTGACGCGCGGCCGGTTCTGAGCGGCCCCGCGTTCCTGCTCAAGCCGGTCGATCAACAGCCATTCCTCATAGCTGACGGGGCGAGCGCCCCGCTCGGCCAGCAGCAGGTTGACGGCTTCAGGCTGCGGGGCTGCGGGGTGCAGCGTGCGACCGGCTTGCAAGTCTTCCATCATCACATGAACGGTCTCAACGGCATCCGGTTTATTGGTGCCGATGATGCCGATCGGCCCACGTTTGATCCAGCCGACCGCATATTCACCCGGCAGGGGTTGGCCGCGCTCCGGGTCGATCACGCGGCCGCTCACATTCGGAATGACACCGGCGGCAGGGTCGAAGGGAACCCCAGGCAGCGGCACGCCCATATAGCCGATCGAACGAAAGACAAGCCCGACCGGGATGACTTCGGTCTCGCCGGTTGGCCGGGGGCGCAGGCTGCCGTCTTCCGCCTCGAACAGCACATTTTTGACCACACGAATGGCCTCGACCCGCTCGCTGCCGATCAGCTCGACGGGCGAGACGAGGAAACGCATGTGAATGCGGCGGGGTTTCCCTTTCGGCGTTTGCTGCGCATAACGATGAGGCACCTGCACATTCTGCTCGGCGGTGCGGTCGCTGTTAGCGAGCAGCGCGCGGCTGCTGAGCGGGTCCAGCTCGACATCTTGCGGACGAACGATGATATCGGCGCCATCCAACTCGCCCAGCTCGCGGATCTCCGGGTTGGTGAAAGCCGCCTGCGCCGGGCCGCGGCGCCCGAGCACATAGATATCGCGCACTTCGCTGCGCGCCAGCGCTGCCAGCGCGTGGTCGGCTATATCAGTGCAGGCCAGTTCTTCAATGCTGCTGCCAAGGATGCGGGCGACGTCCATCGCCACATTGCCGTTTCCGATCACGGCCACCGCCTTCTGCGAGAGATCGAAATGCAGGTGGCGATAGTCAGGGTGCGCGTTGTACCAGCCTACGAACTCCGTCGCGGCGTGGCTGCCGGGCAGGTCTTCGCCCGGAATGCCCATGCGCCGGTCGGTCTGTGCGCCGGTCGCGTAGATCACTTGATGATAGTGGCGCACGATATCCTCATGGGTGATATCGCGGCCGAATTCAATGTTGCCAAAGTAACGGAAGCCGGGCAAGGCGGCGATGCGGTCGTAAACTTTCGTCACCGTCTTGATCTTGGCGTGATCAGGGGCAACCCCGCCGCGCACTAATCCGTGCGGCGAAACCAACCGCTCAAACATATCGATGCTGACGACCACCCCTGTTTGCTTGAGCAGGCGTTCAGCAGCGTAAAAAGCTGATGGGCCAGAGCCAATGATGGCGACTCGCAGCGGCTGTTCAGGTGCTCCCAACGTCATTTGTCTTTCTCCAGCCAGTATTTGTGGGAGAATTCACGAAAAGTATACCGCAGTTTGGCCGCGTCAACCCTTCATCATCTAATCTTAAACTGTGGGGAGTTTGAAACCGAAGGTGCTGCCTTCGCCATAGGTACTGCGAAAGATCATCTGGCCATTGTGGCGCTGAATGATGTTCTTGACCAGGTGCAGGCCTAACCCCGATCCCTCGACCTGAGCGGTCTCAGCAGTGCGGGCGCGAAAGAACGGCTGGAACAAACGCGCCTGCAGCGGCTCAGGGATGCCGTAACCGGTATCCGTCACCGTGAAGCGCGCGCGGCCGTCCTCCACATCGAGATGCACGACCACCCGCCCACCCTCAGGCGTGTACTTGATCGCATTCTGGATCAGATTGTCGATCGCCTCGCGCAGCTGCACCTCATCGCCCTGAATCACGACGGATGAGCGCGACAGATCCAACATCAAGGCGATCCGTTTGGTCTCAGCAGCGGGCAGCGCCTCGGTATGGCAGGCGCGGACGATGCCGGCCAGATCGATCGGCTTGTGCTGAGACGACAAGGCCTCGATGCGCTGCAGCGACAGAATGTCGTTGATGATTCGCTGCATCTTGCGGCCAGCCTGAAGGATGCTTTCGGCAAAAGTGCGCTGGTTTTCGCTCAGCGCATCCTGCTCCTCGAGCAGCAGCTCGCCGAAGCCGAGCACCACCCCCAGTGGGTTGCGCAGGTCGTGCGCGGCGATGCGGATCATGTCGGTCTTCATCTGTTCCAGCTCGCTCACGCGCATATAGAGACCTTGCAGCTCATGAAGCTGCTGCTGCGACAGCGCGTAAAGCTGAGCGTTATCAATGGCGACCGTGAGCCGGCCGACCATCAGGCTCAAAAAATCGAGCGCATCCTTCGTGAAGCGCCCCCGATGCGGCGTTTCAAGCAGGATGATGCCGTTAAAGCGATCGCGGTAGATGAGCGGCACGCACATGATGGCACACGTATCGGGCGCGATCGTCTGCACGGGGCGGGACGCATCGAGCTGGTCGATCAGCAGCGGCCGCTGCGACTGGAGCACTGGGCCAATCACCTCGTTGTCGCCTTCGATCACTTCGCCTGTACGGTAGCTGCCCACGGCATGGACAATGCGAACTGCATCGCCCTCCAGCAGGCCGATGAAACCATCGCGCGCGCCGCTGGCGCGCAGCACGGCATCCATCCCCAGCATCAAGACGCTTTCGAGATCGAGCGAATGGCTCAGCTCGTCATCAATGCGCCGCAGCGCCTGAAGCCGCTCAAGGTTCATGCGCAGCGCTTCTTCCGCCTCCCGGCGCCGGGTGATATCATGCGCCACGCCGAGGATCTGACGTGGTGTGCCGTCCTCAGCGCGCTTGAAGATCACATCGCGGCTGAGCAGCCAGCGCCACTGGCCGCTGGCATTTTTCATGCGATATTCGATCTCGTAGACCGCATCGGTATCGCCATTGTCCTTCATAATGTGCTGGTGCAGCTCCAGCACGCGCGGCAGATCTTCTGGGTGTGTCAGGCTTCTGAGGACATCACTGCCCAGCTCAAAGATGCTCTCTGAACTGTATCCGAGGACTTGGGTGATCTCACGATTGGCATATAGATTACGGCGCTCGATCAGATCATAAATGTAGATGATATCGGGCACCATATCGTGCACGCGCTGGATGAAATTGGCATTTTCGAACAATGTCTTTTCAATGCGCCTACGCTCGCTCAGCTCGCTGCGCAGCCTGATCTCTTCCATTGTGGAGATAGCCAGCTCGGTGAGCAGCGTTAACTCTTCCTGCGTCCAGCGGCGCGGCTGCTGATCGACCACGCAGATCGACCCGAGGACGGTGCCATCCTCCGTAAGAAGTGGCAGGCCTGCGTAAGCGATCACCCCCATGCTTTCGACCGCCGGGTTATCGTGCACGAGCGGATGCTGCCGGGCATCTTCGATGATGAGCGGGGCTTGGGTGGCCACCAAATGCTGGCAAAAAGAATGCGACAGCGGGATCTCGCGCCGCGAGGCCGCTGGTTCTGGCAGGCCGATTTGGCCGAGAAAATACTGGCGATCGCCATCCAGCAGAGAAACAGCGGCGATCGGCGTTTTGACGATCTGGCTGGCAAGGCGCGCCAGCCGCTCGAAAACGCGGCTGGGAGCGCTATCGAGCAGCATGAGCGCGCGCACTTTGCGCAGGCGTTCGGGATCTTGGAGGACGGCAGGGTCAGCGTTTGGCATGGTTTTCCTAAAGGATCAACTTATGATGATTCGTGGGATGGGTACGTGAGATCTTCAAGACGGGGCTAAGATTTACGCAGCGGCACGACCAGTGTCTTAGGAACGTCGGTCATTGAGATCAACGCGCCATCCTCATCGATGAAGAAGATATCCTCCACGCGGACGCCAAAGCCCCGCTCTGGGTAATACAGACCCGGCTCGATGGTCAATACATTGCCCGGCGCCAAACGATCGGCTGAGAGATGCGATAGATGCGGCCGCTCGTGAATATTTAATCCAATCCCGTGGCCAAGCGAGTGCGTGTAGCCCACCGTCGTGCCGGGGTGGCTGCGCGCGGTGAGGTGGCCTTTGCTCTCGAAGAAATCCAACACAGCGAGCTGCAGCGCTTTTGCCTCGATGCCGGGCTGGTAGGCGCGAACAGCAATTTCGAAGGCCTCCTTCACCTCCTCATAAGCCCGCTCGACCTCGGCCGAGGCACGCCCCAGCGACCACGTGCGTGTGCTGTCGAAATGGTACCCGCCGCCGATCTCGCGAGGAAACAGATCGAACACGATCGCCTGACCAGTGCGCAGTTCCGTTTCCGCATCGCCGAGGCTGTGCGGGAAACCGGCGTCGCGCCCCTGCGCGAAGATCATGCCTGTATCCTCAAGGTCATGGTCGAGCAGAGCGCGGCGCACGAATCGCTTCACCGCGCCGATCGTCAGCGGCTGGCCATCGTCATTGATGACGCGGCCATCTTCAGCGCCGATATGACCGGCGATGAAATCCCACGTCGCGCGCATGGCAGCGCTGGCGCGGGCAGCCACCGAACGCAGCCGCACAAGCTCAGCCGCATCCTTCGTTTGATAGGCGACTTCGAAAACAGTCGCCCCGATCTCACCCTGAAAATGGTACTGCGGGTGGTCAGCGGTGACCCGGCGAACCAGCTCCAGCGCGACACCGGCATCGAGCAGACCGTATATGCCGACTGTCCCGCCGGAGACGCCGGCTTTTTCAAGGCAGCGAGCCCACAAGACCGGCAGCGCCCGCGCCTGATCGCCCTCCACTTCACGGACGACATCAGCATAGTTCAGGTCGTTGAAGGTGTAGCAGGTAAGCCCGCTTTTTTGAGCTTCCTCGATCTCCATTGGGTTGCAGAACAGGATCGGCGCTGCCCCGCGCGGTTTAACGACGATGCCGCCTTTAATGTGAGCACCGTTGGATAAATAGTGACCCGGCGCGTTTTCAGCGCCACCGCAGGTGACGACCAGCGCATCAAGCGCGCGGGCTGCCATCAGCGCATCAAGATCAGATTTCATCGCGTCATCTCCCCCTCCCTAAGCGGCCGAACGCTTTCGCATCGGCAGCAGATCGGCACAGCGCCAGCGTCAACAAGCGGACGATGCCCCCAGCATGTGAAGCAGGCCGGGCCGCAGCGTGAACGTTAATCTGCTGCCCTGCGCGTATTCGCCATCGAGTTCGATTTGCAGGTCGCCGCCTGGGTCACGCACATCCACGCGCCGAGCGCGAGCATAGCGCACTGCTGGATGGGTGAGATGGCTGCCCGCATAAACACGGCGCAGCGCCATCAACACTTGCCAGCGCGAGACTGCACGCACCACCAGCACATCAAACAGCCCATCGTTGTAACGCGCTTCCGGCGCGATCTTCATGCCGTGGCCAAACGTGGTGCCATTGGCGATCGCCAGGATATAGGCCGGATCATCATGCCACAGCTCGCCATCGACCAGCACCTGCATCGGTTTGGGTGTGTAGCGCAAGATCGTCTGCACCGTCGCTTTGAGGAACGTCCACGGCCGCCGGACGGCCGCGCGTTCGACCCGCTGCACAACCGCACCGCCCAGCCCAGCGCTGGCGATATTCAGAAAGTATTCTCCCGGCGCGCCAGCGCGCTGGAGCAGCCCGAGATCGACCGGCCCGGGCTGCGCCCGCGCGATCCACTCAGCCGCTGCGCGCAGATCGCGGATGGGAATGCCGAGGCCGCGCGCCCAGTCCCGGCCAGTCCCGATCGGCAGGATGCCGTAGATCATCGGCGCCGCATCTGGATAACGCTCATTATGCTGGGCCAGCGCGTTGACGAGCGCGTGGTTGGTGCCATCGCCGCCGATGGAAATGACTCGCGAGATGCCGCAGGCGCGCGCCTCGTCAAGATGGTGGCCCACTTCTTCCGCCCGCTGGGTGACGGCGATCACAAGCTCGCCGAGCTGTTCCCATAACAGCGGTTCCAGTTCCCGCCACACACGGCCTGCCCGGCCGCCGCCAGCATGGGGATTCAGGATGATCAGGGTGCGGCTCATGCTCAAGGCGAAACCGAGCTTTCAATCATGTCAGTGAGCTCCTGAATGCTAAATGGCTTACTCAAGTAGTAGTGAGCGCCTGCGCTCAGCGCGATGGCGCGATGCTCATCGCTGCCGCTCATCACGATGACGAGCGCGTCCCTGTGAGCGGGATGCTCCCGCACGTGCTGAACGAAAGTGACCCCATCCATGTCTGGCAGCCCAAAATCGCAGATGATCGCACGCGGCGAAAAATCGAGCGCATTCAGCAGCGCCAGGCCGGCTTGAGCATTGGTTACCGCCCGCACATGGTGGCCCGCGATCTCAAATGCTTCCTTCATAAGGTCAAGAAGCTGGGAACTGTCTTCAAGGATGAGGATATCCACAAGCTGGCCTTAGACGCCATTAAGGACGAACATGATAATCGCCGACGACTACCCACTTAAACGTCGTCAGCGCTTCGAGCGCCATCGGGCCGCGCGCGTGCAGCTTCTGCGTGCTCACGGCGATCTCGGCGCCCAGGCCGAGGGCGCTGCCATCGTTGAAACGTGTGCTGGCATTGACGAAGACAGCCGCGGAGTCGACTTGATTGATGAAACGCTCGGCGCTGGCGGCATCGCGCGTGAGGATGCCGTCGGAATGCTGGGTGCTGTGCTGGCGGATATGTTCCAGCGCCTCATCCAGCGAAGCGACTACTTTCAATCCCAGTACGAGCGACAGCCATTCCGTATCGAAATCGCCGTCGCCGGCCGGCTGCACGCTGTCGATCCCTTCGAGCAGTGCCAGCGCGCGTGGTTCAGCGCGGAATGTCACCCCGGCTGGGGCGAGGTGTTCCACGACGCGAGGCAGGAACTGCCCGGCGATCGCCTCGTGTACGAGGAGTGTATCGAGCGCGTTGCAGACCGAGGGACGCTGGGTTTTAGCATTGTAGAGGACAGGCAGCGCCGCATCGAGGTCGGCCGTTGGATCGACGTAGAGATGACAAATGCCGATGCCGCCGGTGATGACCGGGATCGTGCTGTTCTCGCGGCAGAAAGCATGCAGCGCGTTGCCGCCGCGCGGAATGATCATGTCGATGTACTGGTGCAGCTTCAGCATTTTTTCGACGTAAACGCGGTCGGTCTCCTCGATCACCTGCACGGCATCGACTGGGATCGAAGGGATGACCAGGCGCGCCAGCGTCTCGCGGATGAGCCGAACGAGCGTCGTATTGCTGTTGATGACTTCCGAGCCGCCGCGCAAGATGGCCGCGTTGCCGCTTTTGAGCGCGAGCGCCGCGACATCGACGGTGACATTGGGCCGCGCTTCATAGATGACGCCCAGCACGCCGAGGGGCGTGCGTTTTTTGGAGACGCGCAGGCCATTCGGCCGCGTAACTTCATCGAAGACGATGCCGACCGGATCGTCCAGTTCGACCACCTTGCGCACATCGGCGATCATGCCGGGCAGGCGGTTGGCGAGGTCGAACCGATCGCGGATCAACGTTTCGCTCAGGCCTTTGGCGCGCGCCGCTTCAAGGTCGATGCGGTTAGCCGCCAGGATCGCGTCTCCCTCGGCTTCCAGCGCATCGGCGATCGCGCCGATGGCTCGGTTTTTCTCTTCGGTAGTCGCGCTCGAGAGCCGGAAAGCGGCGTCGCGCGCGCGCTGTCCTATGGCAGTCAAATCCATTTGATGAACCTTACAGCATACACAAAGTATCGTAATAGGATACTCTCAAACTGAGCCTCCATCAACCTGAGCGATCGAGCAGCAGCACCATATTGTTGCGGTGAATGATCGCATCACCGTAACTATAGCCCAGAATTTCTGGAATATGCATAGACTTTACGCCAATCAGACGCCGCACATCGGCGCTGTCGTAGCTGGTCATGCCGTGGGCGATCTCGCGGCCATCAGGGTCAAAGACGGAGAGCGTCATGCCACGGCGAAACTCGCCCTCGACGCGGGTGATGCCGACCGGCAGCAGGCTGGCCCCACCCGTGAGTAAGACGCGCGCTGCGCCAGCATCGATATCGAGCCGGCCGTGCGTCTTATCGACCAGCAGCCAGCGCTTGCGGCCTTCCATGTGGGTGCTCGAAGGTTCGAACCGCGTGCCGGCTGGTTCGCCAGCCAAGATGCGGCGCAGCACATTCGGCTCTTTCCCTCCAGCGATCACGGTGGCGACCCCTCCGCGCGTAGCCAGTTGGGCCGCTTGCAGCTTCGTCACCATGCCGCCGGTTCCCAGCCCGCTGGCCGAGTCGCCGGCCAGCGCCCACGTCTCCGGGTCGATGCGCTCTACCCGCTGGATGAGCTGGGCATCGCGGTGATGGCGCGGGTCGGCGGTGAACAAACCGGGCTGATCGGTCAGCATGATCAGCAGATCGGCTTCGATCGCCGTGGCGACCAAAGCGGACAGATTGTCGTTATCGCCCACGCGGATCTCATGGGTGGCCGTGGCATCGTTCTCGTTGATGATCGGCAGGATGCGCCGATCGATCAGCGTCAGCAGCGTATCGCGCGCGTTGAGAAAACGGGTGCGGTTGGCCAGATCATCGCGCGTGAGCAGCACCTGCGCGACGACGATCTCGAAGATATCGTACAGGGCGCTGTACTGGGCCATCAGCCGGCTTTGGCCGATGGCGCTCAACATCTGCTTGGCAGGCACTGAACGGCCGAGATCGGGGAAATTAAGCCGTTCGCGCCCCGCCGCGACTGCGCCCGATGAAACGAGCACGACTTCATGCCCCGCTTGATGCAGGTGTGCCGTCTGCTGGACGATATCGAGCATGCGCTGGCGGTTAAGCCGCTGAGTTCCGCCGGTCAGCACGCTGGTGCCCACCTTGACGACCACGCGCTGGCCGCTGTTCAAACGTTCCATAGCGCTGGGCTGTTCTCCGCTGTTGGCGCCGTCTAAGTTAGAGGACAAAATGCCCCTGAATGATAGTCGCCAGCCAGCTGTTTTGCCATTGCCATCGCTTAAAAAGCGACGCAGGTGGGTCAATCTTTTCAGAACCGCAAGGGCGCTCTAGCGGCGCGACAGCGCATTTAAACATCATGCTCATATCATGTTGGGTCCTCAAGCGTGCGGCGGCGCCACGATGATCACGAACGCTGCGCCAGCCCCTCCACACTGCGATCGCTGTTCTCGCGCACGGGCATCTGCTGACGGAAAGCGCGCAGATGGGCCTCACCGCGCGGCGTCAAGGCGATGATCTGATCGCGCACCTCGAGCAGACGGCGCGCGCGCAAACGCCCTAACACGCGCTTCATTCTGGCCGGCGGCCAGTGGAAGTGTTCGTGCAGCGTGGCGATGTTCAGCTCCTGCGCCTGCGCAGCCGTTTGCTGGTGGTGCTGAATGTGGCCGAGCACAACCTGATCGGCGAAGCGCCGCCGCTGGTTCGCGCGCCGGATCACGGTTGAGATCAGGCCATACTTGGGCGAAAACACCCACGCGATGATGAAGAAGAAGAACATCATCAGCACCATCGAGGCCGAGATCGACGAATCCCACCGCTCCACAAGGTTAAGGCCAAACGTCCGGTTCAGCCAGGTCAATAGATCGCCCATTGAGAATACGCCGAGGAAACTGCCGCGCGCCAAATCGTAGCCAAAATAAGCGCCCAGCATGCCGAGCAGCGGGCCGAGCAGCAGCATGATCGACAGGCGATCGCTCAGCAGATAGGCGGCGGCTGGCGGGATGATGAAGAAGGCGATTACGAGGATCGACCCGACGGCGTCGAACGCGCCAACCGCCACCAAACTGACGAGCACCATCAGCGCATAATGCAGCAGGCCCGGCCGAAAGCCGAGCGCGGCCGCCAGCGCTGCGTCGAACGTGCTGAGCTTCAGCTCTTTGTACAGCAGCACGACAAACCCTACCGTGAGCAGCGTGAGCACCAGCATGACGGTGATCGCCTTTGGCCAGAAGACCAGCACCGGTTCTGTCTGAAGCAGGCCGGCCGCCCATGCCTGCCCAGGCGTATAGGTGCCACAGTTGAGGCAAACATCGCGGAAGATGGCACTTTCATCACGTGGGCTGATGCCCAACTCGCGGCAGTTTATGCACTGCCGGCCCATCTGCGCGCGTGGATCGTCGGGCGTGATGACGACCGTCTCGCAGTGCTCAAGGCAGTGGCTGTTCGTATTCGCCCATGCCATGCCGATCTCGCCGACCAACACCGAGTCAGTATCGAGATGGACGTTATCGGCGTAGCGCGAGATCAGGATCACGGCGATGGCGAACAGCAGCGGAAAAGCCAGCCCCAGCGCCGCATCCTGCTTGACTAAACCGGAGCGTTGGATCGCTTCGGTCAGGATGACTGTTACCATGCCGGCGGCGGCAGCGCCAATGATCAGCCACGGCGAAGACAGATCAGGGGCCAAATCCAGCCCGGCCGTCATGATCAAAAAGGCGACGACGATACCCAGCAGCACCGTATGGCTGATCGCGTCGCTGGTGAGCGCCAGCCCGCGCAGCAGCAGGTACGTCCCCAAGACCGCCCCAGCGACACCGATCAAACTGCCGAGGATGATCGCCGTATGCTGCGGCGTGCGCAAAAACGCGTTGATTTGATCGTGCGAGAAAAAATTGAGCAGCAGTTCGATGAGCGCTTGTTCTAACCCGTACATCAGCCGTCCAGCTCTTTCAGTTTGCGTTCCAGCCGCTCGATGGCCTCGGGCGGCAGCGAGTCATGAATGTCGCGCTGGCGATCTTCGGTCAAAGTCGGCAGCGCCAGCGCGTCGCTAAACTGTCGGTAAATATCCCACAGCCGCTGGCTGTGCGCGTCCTCGGCTGCGGCCTGCGCCCCGGCGGGTGTCAGCACCCAGCAGTCATCTTCAGGGCGCACCCAGCCGCGCCGTTCGAGCTGCGCCAAACCCGAATAAGCGGCGCTGCCCCGCACGCCGGCCAGGAAAGCTTCAGGCACAGGGTGCGCGGGGCCACCGTGATCGCGCGCATATTTGTACAGGTCGCGCAGCATTTGCTGCTGTGCAAAGCGACGCCGGTCGGCCCGGCGGCGCAGCAGCATCCAAACCAAGCCGCGCCCGGGAGCGAATGCGATGGAGAGCATCACCAGCACAAAAGCGACGACGATGATCATTGGGCCGGTTGGCAGGTTGGCTTCGACAGCGCTTAGGACGGCGCCAGCGCCGCCCGCGAAAGCGCCAAAAACGGCCGCTAAGATGATCATCTGCTCAAGCTTGTGCGTCCACTGGCGCGCGGCGATGCCCGGCGCGATCAACAGGCCGACCATCAGGATGACGCCGGCGAGCTGCAAACCGAGCACGATCGCGATGACGATCAGCGTCGAAAGCAGCAGGTTAAGAAAGCCGACGCGCAGGCCGTTCGCGCTGGCAAATTCGGCATCGAACGTCACCAGCTTGAACTCCTTCCACAGCGCCGCCACGAGGGCAAAGGCGGCCAGGCCGACCAGCGCGATCAGCTGCACATCGCGTTCGACGATCGCCGCGGCCTGCCCAAAAATGAACGTATTGAGGCCGGCTTGGCCCGCTGTCGGCAGCGATTGAATGTAGGCCAGCAGCGCGATGCCCGCCGCGAACCAACTGGCCAGCACGATGCCCATCGCTGCATCTTGTTTGAGGCGGGTTGTGCGCGTGAGCGCCTGGATGAAATAAACGCCGAGCCAACTGGCGATGCCGGCGCCGACCAGCAGGGCACCCAGTTCACGGCCGGCGATCAGGAAGGCGATGCCGACGCCGGGCAGCGCCGCGTGCGACAGCGCATCGCCGATCAGGCTTTCGCGGCGCAGCACAGCGAAGCAGCCCAAGCCCCCGGCAACGACGCCGAGCAGCGCCCCGCCCAACGCCACCACGCGCAGCGTATACGTATATTCGACGCCGAGTACGAACTGGGTAAAGGGGATAAACAGCGCGGCCAGCAGCGCAAGTGCGCCAATCAGCAGCCAGACGCGCCGGTCAGCCGGAGATGATTGCGTCATCGCTCATGCTCTCGTTTGCACAGCGGCGCTCGTATCGAGATAGGCGATTTTGCCGCCGTAGGCGCGGCGCAGGTTTTCTGGCGTGAACACGGTCTTGGTCGGCCCGCTGGCGATCACCTCGACGTTGAGCAGCGTCACCCAGTCGAAGTACTCGGTGACCGTTTGCAGATCGTGGTGGACGACGAGCACTGTCTTGCCTCGCTCGCGCAGCGCGCGCAAGAGAGCGACGATCGCGCGTTCGGTCACCGCGTCGACTGCGGCAAAGGGCTCGTCCATAAAGTAGATCTGGGCATCCTGCACCAGCGCACGCGCGAGAAACGTCCGCTGCTGCTGCCCGCCAGACAGCTGGCTGATCTGCCGGTCGGCAAATTCGGCCATACCAACCTGCTCAAGCGCGTGCATGGCTTGCTCGCGTTCGGCACGGCCCGGGCGCCGGAACCAGCCCAGCTTACCATACAGCCCCATCGTCACCACATCGATCACCGAGGTGGGAAAGTCCCAGTCAACGCTGCCGCGCTGGGGCACATAGCCGACCAGCGATCGCGCCTGCGCGTACGGCTTGCCGTAGAACAAGGCCGTGCCTGCCGCGCGCGGGATCAAGCCGAGCACGGCTTTGATCAAGGTGCTTTTGCCCGCGCCGTTCGGCCCGACGATCGCCATGAGCACGCCTTCGGGCACGGCAAGATCGACATCCCACAGGACAGGTTTACTGTGATAGGCGACGGTCAAGTCATCGACCATCAGCGCAAACTCCGCGGCTGGCGCCGGATTTTTCAGGGGATTGCCATTTGCTCTCAGCATAAGATTCGCTCCATCAGCCAGCAGCGGCGCGATGCCTCTCCAGCGCTGGAGCGGCATCGTGCTTGTGAGATGCGGCCTATTAAACAGCGCAGTCCACCTCGAGCAGCTCGCTGGGCGGCGCTGGCAGCAGGGCTTCTGGCCATTCTGGAATGACGACGTCAACCCCCGCGCACTGGTATGACTGCAAAATCGTGTAGACATTGTGCGCGATCATGCCGACATAAGTGCCGCCGAAAGTGTTCGGCTCGCCCATCGCATCTGAGAACAGCTCACGCAGCCCAAGCCGGACGCTGGCACCGCCCGCTTCAACCGCTGCTAACACGGCCTGAATGGTGTTCGGCGGCACGCTGCTCTCAACAAAGAGTACCGGAATTTGATTGACAAGCACAAAGCGAACGGTCTCTTGAATATCGCCGACGCCGGCTTCTGCCTCAGTGCTGATGCCCTGAATGGCGGCCATGCGCCAGCCAAAGGCCGATCCGAAATATTGGAAGGCATCGTGCGAGGTGACCAAAAAGCGCTGCGAGCCGGGCACCGAGCGCATGCCCTCGTCAGCCCAATCATAGAGCAGGCGAAGCTGTTCGACATAGCGTTCGGCATTGGCCAAATAGATCTCGGCCTGCTGTGGGTCGAGATCGGCCAGCGTCTGCGCGAGATCGAGCGCGGTGATTTCCCAGTTGCGCGGGTCGAACCAGAAGTGCGGGTCATCCACCCCGGCCAACTCTTCTTCTACGTCGAAAGCGCCGATGATGAAGCCCGCCGCCTTCACTGGCGCCGAAAGCGCGTAGACCAGCACACCCTGTTCACGCAAAGCAGCCAGCACCGTATCAAAACGCCCCTCAAGGTGTAATCCATTATAAATGACCATATCGGCGGCGTTCATGGCGATGATGTCCGATTCGGTCGGTTGATACAAATGGGGATCGACGCCCGGCCCCATCAGCGGCGTGATCGCGATTCCCTCTGCGCCATCGGTCAAGATCAGGGCCAGGTCTGTCGCCTGGGTGGTGGTCGTCACAATGCGAAACGCCTCATCCTGCGCAAAAACTCCGCCGGCAGTGACGATCATCAGCAAAAACACCAGCAGCCCCAAGCATTTAGAGATCATGCTCTACCTCCCAACTGGCTCAAGCCTACTTCCCTTATAGGCATATTAGACTACTTAAAAACAATTTTTAGTCAAACCAAAACTTTTGTCAAGTAGACCATTGCAGCTGCAATGGTCCTGGCGGTGATGCAGACCGAAGCAGTGCCTGATGGACGTGACAGGGTCAGTTTTATACCTGCACAGATTGTCTGATCGCATCCGAAATGCAGATGGCGGGGATGACTGGGATGGAAAAGCAAAAGCCAGCTTTCACGCTGGCTCATGTTCGACTAAACTCGCTGTAGGTGGACCTGAGGGGATTCGAACCCCTGACCTCTACAGTGCGATTGTAGCGCTCTCCCAGCTGAGCTACAGGCCCTGACTGACTAAATCATAGTTGTGCGCTGCGCCGGTTGTCAAGGTGTAGTTATGATGCACCAAATGGCGACGAACCAAAAATTCAGAACGTTCAAGAAGTCCTAAATAAGAACACGTTGCGAGCTGTGCAACCCGTGCTATAATCACTAAAAAGGTTCACATTTCGGGCGTCTCTGCTTGTCCATAACAAGCGCACCCGCGCACCAAAAGATGATCTCTTCATTAGCCTCAGGAGTGCAATCTTGACCTCCCTCGCTTTAACGCTTACGGAAACGCTGCGCTATCGCGGCGCGATCGGCCAGTGGAGTTGGGTGCTCCATCGAGTCACTGGGCTGGGTGTCGTGCTCTTTCTCGTCATCCATGTCATCGACACCTCATGGGCAGTTTTCTACCCCGCGCTGTATGAGAAGGCGATCGCCATCTACCAAACGCCGTTGTTCACCATCGGCGAGTTTGTACTGGTCGCCTGCGTCGTCTATCACGCGCTCAATGGGCTGCGGATCAGCATTTTTGATAACCGCCCCGCGCTCTGGAAATATCAGGAGCGCGCCGCCTATGGCGTATTGGGCCTGACCGTGCTCCTCCTCATCCCCACGTTCATCATCATGTTCGCCCACGTGATCCATTTCTATCAAGGCGATCCGCAGGTGCTCGGCCTGGGTGAGGTGATCAGCTCGCAGCTCCCCTTCATCGCCGGCATCGCGCTCGCCATCATCGCGGCGGTGCTGCTGTCTGCGCTGTATGGGTTGATCGCTGGCGATGGCGGCAAAACCGCGACGCGCGCGGCGGGAAGCCGGCTGGAGCGGTTCTGGTGGTCGTTCATGCGCGTCAGTGGTTTGCTGATCGTGCCGCTCGTTTTCGGCCATCTGATCATGATCCACCTGATACAGGGTGTGTTCGAGATCAATACTGCTGGGCAAATGGTCGTCGGCACCAACTTCATCAATGAATCTGGGACGGCGGTCGAGTTCGTGCGCGACCGCTGGACGTTCCTGCTTGGCCCGGTAGCAATCTGGCGTGCTTATGACTTCGCCCTGCTGGTGCTTGTGGTCGTGCACGGGTTCAACGGCCTGCGGTATGTGCTCACCGATTACACGATGAGCAGCAATCTGATGCGTCGCGCTTCCGTCTATCTGTGCGTAGTCGGCGCGACCGTGCTGCTCGTGCTCGGTGGGGCGGCGCTGTTCGGAACGATCGATCAGGCTGCGATCGCGATCGCCGCAGAAGCGGCTGCTAATCTGCACCCGTGAACGTTCGTCGGTTGGTTGTAATTGTAAACTCGTCAAGCTGCTTACGTAGTTGGGGTATCGAGGAATCCTTATGAAAACACACCAGTTTGATGCGGTCATCGTTGGCGCTGGCGGCGCCGGGTTGATGGCGGCTTTGTATGCCTGCAAGGGCGGCGCTAATGTCGCCGTCGTCAGCAAGCTTTATCCCACGCGCAGCCACACGGGCACGGCGCAGGGCGGCATTGGCGCCGCGTTGGGTAACCTTGAGGAGGACAACCCACTCTGGCACGCTTACGATACCGTCAAAGGCGGCGATTATCTCGCCGATCAGGATGCAGCCAAAGTGCTGGCAGAAGAAGCGATCGATGCAGTGATCGAGCTGGAGCATATGGGCCTGCCCTTCGACCGCACCGAAGATGGGCGCATCAGCCAGCGCCGCTTTGGCGGGCACACGAGCAACTTCGGTGAGAAGCCGGTGCGCCGCGCCTGCCATGCCGCCGACCGTACCGGCCACATGATTTTGCAGACGCTGTATCAGCAGTGCATCAAGAACAACGTCACCTTCTTTGATGAGTTTCACGTCGTCGATGTGATCATGAATCGGGGCGCCTGCGTCGGCGTGGTCGCCGTTCAGCTCGGCACCGGCGAAATCCATATCTTCCACAGCAAAGCGACGCTGTTCGCAACTGGCGGGTGGGGGCGCGTCTGGTCGGTCACCAGCAATGCGCACAGTTTGACCGGCGACGGCGCGGCGATCGTTTACCGGCGCGGCGTGCCGATGCAGGATATGGAGTTTTACCAGTTCCACCCAACCGGCATCTACAAGATGGGCATCCTGATCACCGAGGGGGTGCGCGGTGAAGGCGGCGTCCTGATCAATGGGCGCGGCGAGCGCTTCATGGAGAAATACGCGCCGCGCATCAAAGACCTCGCCAGCCGCGATGTCATCAGCCGCTCGATTTACCTCGAGATTCGCGAAGGCCGCGGCGTTAAGGGCAAAGACTACGTTTACCTCGATGTGACCCCGGAGACGGTCAACCGCTATCTGGCTGAGGCCGGCGAGACGCGCCGCATCAATGCCAGCGATGTCGAGAAGAAATTGCCCGATATCCTCGATTTCTGCCGCACCTATCTCGGCGTTGACCCCGTCAAAGAGCCGATGCCGATCCAGCCGACCGCTCATTACTCGATGGGCGGTATCCCGACTAACGTGAATGCAGAGGCAGTCATCGACGAACACTGGACGGTGCTGCCGGGGTTGTATGCCGCCGGCGAGGTCGCCTGCGTATCGTGCCACGGCGCTAACCGCTTGGGCACCAATTCGCTGGTCGATCTGGTGGTGTTTGGCCGCCGCGGCGGCATGGCGATCGCCGATTACGTCAAACATGCCGACCTGATCGCGCTGCCGGCAGACCCGTCTGGCGAAGTCGAGGCGGAGTTGAAGCGCATCCGCGAGAGCAGCGGCAAGAGCCGCCCCGGAGAGCTGCGCGCCAAGATGCAGAAGGATATGATGGACTACGTCGGCGTCTTCCGTGAAGCGGCGGGGATGCAGAAGGCGCTGGACAGCGTGCGCGAGTTGAAAGAACGCTTCTACACTGACCTGACCATTGACGACAAGGGCTACCAGTTCAATACTGACCTGCTCGAAGCGTGGGAGTTGGGCTGCCTGCTCGATATCGCTGAGATCACAACCATCAGCGCGCTGACCCGCACCGAGAGCCGGGGCGCTCACAGCCGTGAGGATTATAAGGATCGCGATGACGTCAATTGGCTCGTCCACACGCTGATCACGCGGCGGCCAGACAGCCCAGTGTTCATGAAAGAGCCAGATGACGCCGAGATCAACCTCAACAAGAAGGTGAATATGTCGCTGGCAGAGGTTGATGAGCGGTTCGCGCCGAAAGTTCGCACCTACTGAGTTCATGCTGGGTGCTGCGCCCGGCCTTAACCGATGACCCTAGACTTGGGGAAAGATCGTATGGAAGTGACGTTTCGTATCCGCCGTTTTAACCCGGAAGTGCCGGGCAAGAACAAGCCTTATTGGCAAGAATTCACCCTGCGCGATGTCGAAGAAACTGACCGCGTGCTGGAGTTGCTGCACCGCGTCAAATGGGAGCAGGATGGAACGCTGACCCTGCGCCGCGCCTGCGCCCACGGCATCTGCGGTTCAGACGCGATGCGCATTAACGGAGTCAACAAACTGGCCTGCAAGGTGCTCGTACGCGACGTGGGGACGAAGATCCAGGTTGAGCCAATCCTCGGGCTGCCAGTGCTTAAAGACCTGGTGGTCGATATGGAGCCGTTCTTCGCCCATTACCGCGCTGTCATGCCGTATTTCGTCAATGATACGCCGCTGCCTGCCGATGGGCGCGAACGCCTCCAATCGCCAGACGATCGCGAGAAATTTGATGACACGACCAAGTGCATCCTCTGCGCGGCCTGCACGACATCGTGCCCCAGCTTCTGGGCGAACGGCCAGTACGTCGGCCCGGCAGCGATCGTCCAGGCGCACCGCTTCATCTTCGACTCGCGCGATCAGGCTGCGAAAGAACGCCTTGAAATTTTGGGCGAGCCGAACGGCGTGTGGCGCTGCCGCACGATCTTCAACTGCACGCCGGCCTGCCCGCGCGATATTCAAGTGACGCGAGCGATCGGCGAAGTGAAGCTGGCGATCCGCAAAGGATCGCCCGAAGGCATCATCACAAAACCGGTCGTTCACGGGGAATGATGCGCGGTTGACGTTTCGGCTGGGCGCTGCGACTGCAGCGCCCAGCCTTTTGCCCCCATTGGTGGGAAACTGCGGAT
>DAOTYT010000151.1:0-3127 GCA_034434615.1 Anaerolineae bacterium
CGGCCAGCTCACAATTTATTAGGTGAATAGACGACCAAGATAGTTCAGGAGGATTTGCGCCATGAGAACGACTCTTAGATTAGCGTTTCTGTTAGTGATCGTTTTGCTCGTTTCGATCTATGTCGTAGGCATGGTAGGTGCACAAGATGCCGAACCAACCGAGATGCCAGAAGTGGTGGGCGCAACGGCTGAAGAGCCTACTGTTGCTGAGGTAGTTACAGTCGATATTGGGCAGCGTCTCATTGCCGAAGTCATCGGTACGATGCTGCTTGTCCTGTTGGGCGATGCCGTGGTGGCTAACGTCGTGCTCAAAAAGACCAAAGGCAACGGCACCGGTTGGATCGTCATTACGTTCGGCTGGGCGATGGGTGTTTTTGTCGGCGCTTACACCGTTGCGGCGATCAGCGGTGCGCACCTCAACCCCGCTGTCACCATCGGGCTAGCCGTGACCAATCAGCTCCCATTGGAGGAAGTGCCTCTGTACATCATCGCTCAGTTCATTGGAGCGTTCATCGGCGCGGTCCTGGTGTTCATCCACTACTACCCTCACTTCGCCGAGACCGAGGATCCGGGCCTCAAGCTGGCGGTCTTCAGTACAGGCCCAGCCATCCGCAACACCGGTTTTAACCTCGTCAGCGAGATCATCGGCACGTTCATCCTCATCTTCGGCATCCTAATGCTGGCAAACGGCAACTTCTCTGGCTTAGGGCCGTTACCGGTGGCGCTGTTGGTGCTGGGCATCGGTCTTTCTATGGGTGGCACCACAGGTTATGCCATTAACCCCGCCCGCGATCTTGGCCCGCGTATCGCGCACTTTCTGCTGCCCATCCCGGGCAAAGGCAGCAGCGACTGGGGCTATTCGTGGATTCCTGTCGTCGGCCCGGTGCTCGGCGCTTTAGTGGCGGGTGGGCTCTATTTGCTGCTGTTTGCCGGCTGAACGTGCATGCCAGCATCGCGCGATCTTCTAATGTAACACCCTGTTAGCCGCATGAGCAGTCCGTGTTTTTAGTATTAGCTTGAGTGAAAGGATTTCCCGGATTATGAAGAAGCTCATCAACACCCCTGAAAATGTCGTGGTGGAAGCGCTGCAGGGCATGGAAGCCGCCCACTCTGACTTGATCAGGGTTCATTACGACCCGAACGATATCGTCCGTGCAGACGCCCCGGTCAGTGGCAAGGTGGGGTTGTTATCGGGCGGCGGCTCAGGACATGAGCCGATGCATGGGGGCTTCGTTGGCTATGGGATGCTAGACGCGGCTTGCCCCGGCGCAGTGTTCACCTCTCCTACGCCTGACCAAATGCTGGAGGCGACAAAAGCCATCAACGGCGGGGTAGGCGTACTGCATATTGTCAAGAACTACACTGGCGACGTGATGAACTTCGAGATGGCCGCCGATCTGGCGCGTTCAGAGGGCATCGAAGTCGCATCGGTAGTGATTGATGATGACGTGGCTGTGCAGGACTCGCTCTATACGGCTGGTCGGCGTGGTGTCGGCTTGACTGTCCTTGCCGAGAAGCTGTGCGGCGCAGCAGCGGAAGCCAAGCACACCCTGCAAGAGGTGACAGATCTGTGCCGCAAGATCAACGGGCAGGGGCGCAGCATGGGCATGGCGCTTACTTCTTGCACTGTGCCACACGCTGGCAAGCCTACCTTCGATATTGGCGAGGATGAGATGGAAATTGGCATCGGCATCCATGGTGAGCCGGGTCGCCAGCGCATGAAAATCAAACCTGCTGCTGAAATTGTCGAAATGCTGGTGACCCCCATCGTGGAAGACCTGCCTTTCAAGGCCGGTGATGAGGTTCTGGCTTTCGTCAATGGCATGGGTGGCACACCACTCATCGAACTGTATCTCGTCTACAACGAAGTGCACAAATTGCTCAAGGCTCGCGGTATTCAGATCACCCGTCACCTGATTGGTTCGTACATCACGTCGCTTGAGATGGCGGGCACCTCGGTGACGTTATTGAAACTGGACGATCAACTCACTAAACTCTGGGATGCGCCGGTTAAGACACCTGCGCTTCGTTGGGGGATGTAACTGAGCGACCAGTCTAAAAGGGGCGCAGCCCCCGCTGTGCCCCTCGTGAATGCGTCTATAAGGAGTGCCGATATGACCCTGTCCCGCGATGATGTAATCCGCTGGCTGCACTTGTTTGCCCAGTCTGTTGAAACCCACAAGGACTACCTGACTGACCTGGATTCAGCTATCGGCGACGCTGACCACGGGACTAACATGCACCGTGGCATGCAGGCTGTCATCGCTAAACTGCCGACTGTAGCCGAAAGCGATATTGGCAGCATTCTGAAAACAGTAGGCATGACCTTAGTATCAACTGTGGGTGGCGCCAGCGGTCCGCTCTACGGGACATTTTTCATCCAGATGGCCTCTGAGGCTAATAACAAGATGGAACTGACACCGGAGGAATATCTAACTTCACTACAAGCTGGGATCAACGGTATTTTGATGCGCGGGAAGGCACAGCTCAACGACAAAACGATGTTGGATGCTCTTCAACCGGCGCTAGAAACGCTCAAACAGGCTGTAGCAGATAATCTCACGTTCGCTGAGGCACTAGAGCAATCGGCTGCCAGTGCTGCGGCTGGCCGTGATGCAACCATTCCGATGTTGGCACGCAAAGGGCGCGCCAGCTATCTCGGTGAGCGCAGTATCGGGCATCAAGATCCGGGCGCGACCTCGGCTCATCTTTTGCTGCACTCGCTAGCAGAGGCGGTTAAAGAGTGAGGTTATTCGCGTATCGCATCATGTACATAAATTAACAATCGAGGAGTTTTAAGATGGCAAAATATGTTGTTGCGATCGATCAGGGCACAACCAGCACGCGCTGTATGATCTTCGATCACAGCGGCAATGTTGTTGGTTTGGATCAAAAAGAGCATCAACAGATTTATCCCAAACCCGGTTGGGTCGAACATGATCCGGTCGAGATTTGGATACGCACACAGGAAGTCATCAGTGGTGCGCTCTCAAAATCTAACGTCAGTGTGAGTGACATCGCTGCTGTTGGCATCACCAACCAGCGCGAGACGGCAGTCGTATGGGATCGCAAGACGGGTCGACCCGTGTACAATGCTATTGTCTGGCAAGATACCCGTACTGATACG
>DAOTYT010000152.1:0-3365 GCA_034434615.1 Anaerolineae bacterium
GCCCCCGGATGATGCGCCACAACGCCCAGCCAAAACTGACCCAGCTCAACAGACCGAGCGGCAGGCCCATGCCCCACAGCACCATATTGTTGAGGGGAAAGACATAGGAGGGGCGGCCGAGCCACTGATAGTTAGGCGGGCTATCTACCGCGCCGCTGACCAAGCTCTGCGCTGTGGCCAGGTCTTGCAGCCACCGCGGATTCAGCGACAGGCCGGTCAACGTGGGGCCGAGAAATGCGTAAGGGTTCGTCACTCGAAAGACGATCACTGCGGCGATCCCGGCGACCGTTAAGCCGAGCAGGTGCCTGGCCAGCAGCCGCTCGCGCTCACCCGGCAGTGTGCGCCGATCAAACGCCGGCAGCACCTGCACGACCGCCGCCAGCCCGACCAGGCCGACCAACGGCAGCAGATTGATGCGGCTGGCGAGCGCAGCGCCGAACGCCATGCCGAAGAACAAGTAGTCGATCAGCTTCCCCTGCCGCTGGATGCAGACGGCGAACAAAATCGCCAACCCAGCGAACAAATTGCTGATCGCATCGGCCGTGCCGAAATGAGCCATCTGGATCGAAAAGACGGTCGCCATGTATAAAAAGGCGGCCAGCAGGCCGATCCATTTATCATGCAGACGCAGCCCGATGAGAAAGACAATAACGATGACAGTCATCTCGGCCAGCGCCGAGAGGTGCCGCCAAACCAAGTGGACACCGTCATAAGTGCGCCACTGCGACCCATCATAATCTGCCAGGGCTGGGTTCGTGCGGGCCTGCACGTTGTGCGCCCACCATTCCGAAGCGCCTACCACCAGCTCGGCCGCGCCGCGCGCCATGAACAGCGGCAGCGTGCCATAGACGTACATGCCGTGGCCCGAGTTAGCATTGTGCGGGTTAAAGGTCGAGCAGCGCGCATCAAAGAAGCCCGCAGGCATGGGCGCTGCGCCGCCAGTCTCAGGGTAGCGTTCCAGACATTCGCGCAGCTGCTGCTCGCGCAGCTGTGGGTTCGGCTCGCTCAAATTGAGCGACCGCCCCAACCCCTGCGCCACATCCGTCAAGAAACGCTCGTCGGGATGAAGATGCGTGAAGTCGTCCCAATTCAGCCCGACGAAGCGAAAATAGCCGCCGGCCAGCATGATCAACGAGAGCGCAACAGCGACGAATAGATCGCTGCTGACACGCGAACGCCGCTCGACCGCGGCGCGCGCTTCAATTCGCGAATGGAGGTTTACATCCTGCATAACGATCCTGTTGCCGCACACCACAGGCGTCTGCGGCGGCTTGCTGCATGTTCGTCTTCAGTACAGACGAAACGATGCTTTTCCTCAAAACCCTAAAGATCGGTCAGCTCGTCGGCTCAATGCGCTCTAGCAGATCGAGGATGCGCTCAAAACCCGCATCGCCTGGGGCCGGAATGCGAAACAGACGAAAAGTGGTCCCGGGCCGCGATGTCTCCATCTCCTGCCAGCTTCCATTCGGAAAAACGGTAACCAGCCACTCATGCGTGATGGTATCATCGCTGGCGTAAAACAAGACGATGTCTTGGTGCACATTCAGTTGATAAGGACCTCTACGCTGCGCAGCCGAGGCGAGGTAGGCGCCAAGCTGCGCGCGATCGGGAACGCCGTTCGGAAAGTCAAGGCTGCCAGCTTCAATGCCGACGGCGCGATGATCCCACCAGAACGGCCGGTTAATGATGAACGCATTGCCAAAACCGCCGACATTTTGTGCGAAGCTACGCAGCGCTCGGCCCGCATCGCGGTACGGCTGCGCGTTGAGCACATACTGCTCTCTATAAGTGACAAAGTACGTCGTATGATTCGCGGCATAGCTGCCTGCGATCAGTCCTACTGCAGCCAACGCAGCCACGAGCGCGCCCGGCCTTCCACCGACTAAGCGGGCTGTGGAACGCAGCATCAGCGCCAGCGCATAGGCCACGATCAGATAAACGAACGGTAGTGTGCCGCTGATCCGCGTGGCGCTCGGGTTCTCGATCGGCCGAGCGATCGCCAACACTGAGGGAAGCAGAAAAATAAAGAAGGCCAGCGGAACCAGCCACTCAACCGGGCCGCGCCGCCGCGCGATGCGAAACAGCCATGCCGCCGCGCCTACGATCAACAGCCCGCCCGCGATCGGGTCGAGCGCCGGATGGTTAGACGCGCTCTGCACCCAAGCGACATCGCCCTTCCAGTTGTACATCAACAGCGCGTTGCGGAAATTGAACAGCAGCGCCGGAATATACTCTCGCAGCGCATCGAGCCGCTCGTCGAGGGTGGGCTGTACGAAGATGAGATTTCCCGCGGCATCTTCGATCTGACTGATTTCGTCGCTGAACAGACGCCCAGAGGCGCGCCGCCAGTAATCCTCTGGAAATTGAAGCGAATAACTGAACAAAGGCAGATAGATGATGAATGCCACGAATGCCAAAGCGGCAAAATTGCCGACCAGCGTGCGCAGGGCGCGGCCATCGCGCAGATTTGCCATCACCATCAAGCCGGCGGCGATGACCAGCACCAGCGGAACTACGCGAAAAGCTTGGTAGGTGTATAACCCAAAGCCGACCGCCAGCCCGGCCCAAATGAAATCAGATCGCTGGTTAAAGCGCAGCGCGCGCGCCAGAAAGATCATCAAGAAGGCGGTCGCCAGCGGCATCAGCACGATGCGCTCGCTAAAGCGAGTGATGACGACGTGCCAGTAACTGACCGCCACAAAGGCGGCGAGCAGCAGACCGACGAGTGTCCCCAATCGACGCTCGCGCGGGCCGATGACCGCCCGCCCCATGAAAAATACAACGACGATCGTCACAATGCTCTCAAGCGAGTTGATCAGCTTGAGCGACAAAAAATTCAAGCCGATGCCGGGCAGCTGCGAGAAAACGGCCAGCAAGTAGAACTGCGCCGCCTCGCGGCCGCCGTTGCTGGCAAAAAATACAGAGGTTTGGCCATTGAACAGACGATGCACATCGAGCAGCATCTCGACGTGATCGCTGGTCATCTCCGGCGGCACGAGATTAAGATCTTTCAGACGGAAGTAGGCCCCCAGCACGACGATCGCCAACAGCGCTATCACCACCCAATTCAAACGCGGCTGCCAGCCCCGCAGGCGCTCCAACAGCGCGTGCGCTGCCCTTCCGGGCGACCATCCAGCCGGGGCGACCGTCCAAGCGGCGAGGAAGATGCTCGCGAACCACGCGAGGGCGCCGAGCAGCGTGAAGCGGTTGCCAGCGTTTTGCAGCACGGCAACCCCAGCCAAGACGCACGTCGCAGCGAACAGCCCTGCCCGCGCCAACAGCGCTGGATAGTCGAAATGAGTTTGCGCCGCGGCTTGGAGACCCGCAGCACGCGCAGCTTGGCTGGGAGAACGAGAAATTCCGCG
>DAOTYT010000153.1:0-3787 GCA_034434615.1 Anaerolineae bacterium
CGCCAGTGTCCCCAAGTCGATCGATCTGGTCGTGCGCAGCTCGACGTGGTCGGGCTTTGCTGTCTGCTCGTTCACGCTGCCGCCGAATACGCCCCTGCAAAACGTGACCATGCGCCTGCGCACCAATGCTGCCTGGCCGATGATCGTGCTGCAAGGCTACCTCGCCCCGGCCGATGGGCTGATGGGTGTGCTGATCGACAACGTTGACCTGCGCTACCAGCCAGGCATGGCCGTGACCAATACGGAATGCAGCTTGTCCGCGCCGGTCGGCCCGAACCTGATCAGCAATGGCGATTTCAGCAACGGCCTAAACAACTGGGGTACCTGGAATTCGACGGCCACTGGGGCCGGCGGGCTGATGACGATCGCGCGCGGCCCGGGCACGGCCGACGGCGGCTTCTGGCAGCAGGTGGGCAACAGCTTTCCAGCCAACACCCCCCTCGAGCTGACCGTGCAGCTCGGCAATTCGAGCAGCGTCTCGAAGAACGTCACACTGGTGCTGCGGCGGCCGGATTGGAGTGAGTTCTACACCTGCAACATCAACCTGCCGCCGAACTGGCCACTGCAGCAGGTGACGATGCGCATCCGCACCGGCAGCGCCTGGCCAGCGCTGGTCTATCAGGGCTATCTCGCGCCGGCCGACGGGCTGATGGGCGTGCGCATGGATAACGTCGAGCTGCGCGTCCGCCCTGGCATGGTCGTCAACCCCAATCCGGAATGCGCAGTCGCGCCGCCGTCCAACGTCAACCTGATCAGCAACGGCACCTTCAATGCTGGGCTGGCCAACTGGGGCACATGGAACGCGACCGCTACCACGGCCGGCGGCATCCTGACGATCGCGCGCAACCCCGGCACGCCCGACGGCGGCTTTTGGCAGCAGATGGCGGCGCAGCTTCCGCCCAATTCACCGATCGAGCTGAACATGCAGATCGGCAATTCCAGCGCCGTCAACAAGCAGATCAGCATCGTCTTCCGCAACACAGCCTTCACCGATTACTACATCTGCTCGTTGCTGCTGCCGCCAAACCTGCCGCTGCAAAACTTCCGCATGCGCTTCCGCAACGCGACAGAGTGGCCGACGATCATCTTCCAGCCCTACCTCTCGCCCGCTGATGGCCTGCTTGGCATCACGGTCGATAATGTCGATGTGCGCTACCGGCCCGATCTGACGGTGACCAACGGCGAGTGTGCCATCAATGCGACCGGCGTGATCGTGACATCCGGCGACCAACCGCTGCCGACGCTCACACCGACGCCAACCGCGACAGAAACGGCGACGGCAACAGCAACAGCGACGGAAACGGCGACGGCGACAGTCACAGCAACAGCCACCCCATCGCTGACGATGACGCCAACCGAAACCGCGACCATGTCGGCGACGCCGACGCCGACCGCGACTGAGCCGGCCGCAGCCACCGATACGCCTGAACCCACGCAGACGCCGACAGCGCTGCCCACGCTCACGCCCGTGCCCACCGAACCGCCGACCGAAGTCCCGACCGCTGCGCCGACGCCTGAACCGCCAACACCAGAGCCGCCCACGCCCGAACCCGCGACGCCGGAGCTGCCGACGCCTGACCCTCCGTCCCCCGAGCCACCGGCCGGTGAGCACGACGGCGGCTGAGCCAACTGATCGCCCTCGTTGGCGAGACGGCCTGAGTCGGTCGGTCGCCGCGCCCACACATATCCCAACTTTTCCCAAAACATTGGGATATATCGATCCGATTGATCGGATGAATGGCGTGGTTCGCGCCATCAACGATTGCAGCCAAGCGCGCTGGCAGCGATCACTGCAGATCAACCGCGGCATGGGTGAGCACGGGATCGCCGCGCTCAGCGGTCGAGGTGCGCAGCAGCACGCGCTCGCCCTCATGCCACATCTCGGTCACCAGCATTTCGCCGGGAAATACGTGGCTGGCAAAGCGAGCAGTCATCCGCAAAAAGCGAGCCGGGTCGTTCTGGCAGAAGGCGCGCAGGACGGCCCGTGCGGCGTAGCCGAACGTGCACAGCCCGTGCAGGATCGGCCGGTCGAAGCCGGCCAGCCCCGCCATGAGTGGATCGGCATGGAGCGGGTTAATATCCCCTGAAAGGCGGTAGAGCAGCGCCTGCTGCGGCAGCGTCCGCTCGCTGATTACCGCGTCTGGCGGGCGGGCGGGGGGCGTATTGGTCTCGCTGGAGGGGCCGCGTTCTCCGCCGAAACCGCCAATGCCGCGGATGAACATGCTCGAACGGTTGAGCGCGACCAGCGCCTCGTTCTCGTCGTAGCACGGCACGTCGATGACGACCAGCGCCCCGCTGCCTTTGTCATAGACCGCGGCCACCTTCGGCCGCGCGGTGACGACCGTCGCCGCTGGCAGTGGACGCGGCACTTCGACCATCTGCTCGCCGTGCAGCACCAGCATGGGGTTATAACGCAGGCCAGGCAGCGAACCGCTCAGCAGCGTATCGATCATGCGGGTGGGGAAAGTAACCGCGAAGGTGGGCAGCACCCGGAAACCGGCCGCGCTCAGTTCATAGACGAAACGCAGCTCGTCCTGATCGAGCGGGTCTGCCGGCGCGCCAACGCCGAGGGCATAGAGGCTGGCATCGCGCTCGGTGTAGCGAATCGCTAACGGTTCAAACGCATATCCAACGATCTGGTCAGGATCGACGCCATAATCGCCCGCCATGACACACCTCCAAGAGAGTCACACCCATCCGATCACATCGCCGCGTGCAGTCTACCAGATTTTTCAATGCGCGAACCACGGCCTTCGACTATAATAAAACCAGGCTTTAACTTTTGTGTGCTAGGAGCCAACGTGAGATTTCATCCATCTTTTCGGCTGGTGCCGCTGCTCATCATGATGCTGGGGCTGCTCGTCTTTGAGACGGCGCAGGCCCAAGATTCGCGGCTGATTGCCCTGCCCACCAACGCTGAAGGCATTCCGATCGTTGCGCGCGTCAACGATGCCGAGATCACCCTGCCTGAATTGGAACGCGCCGCGCTGCGCTATGAGCTGCAGCAGGCCCAGCTGGCCGATCCAACGCTGCTGCAGTCGATCGTGCTGAACACGCTGATCGAGCAGGAATTGATCGTGCAGGCGGCGGCTGAACAGGGGATTACCGTCTCAGAAGATGAGCTGAACAGCGAGCTGCTCATGAACGAGCAGCTTGCAGGCGGTCGCGAGGGCTGGTTGGCTTGGCTGGCCACCAATGGGTATACCGAGGAGGAATTTCGCGAGACGCTGCGCCAGACGTTAGTCACAGCGCGCATGCGCGACCTGGTCACGGCTGAACTGCTCGGCCAAGTGCCGCATGTGCGTTCGCGCCACATTCTGGTGCTGTCGCAGGCGCAGGCGGAATCGCTGCTGGCGCGCCTGAATAATGGCGAAGATTTCGCCGCGCTGGCAGCGCAGTATTCGATCGATGAGACGACCAGCCGTCAGGGTGGCGATTTGGGGTGGTTCACGCAGGATGAATTGATCGAACCGACGCTGGCGCGCGTGGCCTTTGCCCTCGAGCCGAATATGATCGCTGGGCCGATCGAGACGATGCTCGGCTACCACATCATTCAGACGCTGGAACGCGCCAACCGTTCAATCGAGATCGAACGACTGCCCGATTTAGCGCAGCTTCGCTTCGAAAACTGGCTGGGATCGGTCATCGCCGAAGCGGTGATCGTGCGCTATCTATAACGCACGCAGGCAGGGGGAGCACGCCATGGGGCAAGGCCGCGCGTTAATCTACAATCTGATCAGCCTTCTGTTTTTCCTGCTGTCGATCGCTGTGATTGTGCTGGTGATCG
>DAOTYT010000154.1:0-8247 GCA_034434615.1 Anaerolineae bacterium
AACCACCTCCAGCCAAACAGAAACCAACAGCGCGCCTTCGCATAAAGATGTCTTACCCTCACCTTTGCTTGACGACACAGCGACCAAGAGCATTTGGGAGGTGTTTGGCCTGCCGCGGCCGAGCGAAACCAGTGAGATAGCGACCGTTGGCCAGGATGAGGTGAAGACCGAAGAAGGGGCTTCGCAGCTTGAAGCGGCTGATATGAAGCCCGCCCCAGAGACGGACGGGGCTAGCGCTCCCGCCGCGGCCGCAGCGACATCCAACCTCGCTGAACCCGTCGTCGTGACACAACCTGCAAGCGGCGATCAAGCGCCGGCCTTCGCGGCTGCTGTCGCACAGACTAGTCCATCAGAGACGGGTGCGAAACCAACAAAACCCGAAGAAGCGATCTCAACATCGCCAGTTAGCGCAGTAACGATGACTCCGCGGGTGGGTCTGCGTCTGCTGCACCGGCGGCAGTTGGTACGGCTGCGACGTCCAAACTAAAAAGCCGCGTAGTTCGCGGCTTTTCGATCTTCCTTCTCTAGGGTGGGTAGACGGACTTGAACCCTCGACCTTCTGATCCACAATCAGACGCTCTGACCGACTGAGCTATACCCACCATCTAAAAGCAGTATAACAGTATCAATGTGAAATTGCCAGAGCATTTTTCGATTTTATGCGTGCTTGCGCGCCGTGATTACGAGTGCTCGGCTGCGCTGGCAATCGTGCCAGAAGGTCTCCACGGAGAACCCATACGGTTCCAGCAGCGCAGCAGCTTCAACGCGCAGCATATCCTCAGGCAGGGTTTGCTCGTTGACCCGCTGCCGCTGCCCGGTGATGCGATAGAGCCCATCAAGCAGGCGCACCGCAGCGCCTCCTCCTGTGAAAAGCGCCGAGGGAACGATCACCAAAATGCCATCGGCTGCGAGCACACGCCGAACTTCGCGCAGCGTTTCCGGGTCGATGATGAAATCGGTTGGAAACGTGCTGACGACCGAGCGAAATGCGCCATCGGCAAATGGCAGCGTCTGAGCGCGGCCGCGCACCAGCCGCGGCACGACACCGTGGCGGCTAAGCTTCTGGCGCGCGATACGGCCCATATTGGCGGATAGATCGTACCCGATGCTGGAAACCCCCGCGGCGGCGAGATCAATTTGCAAGTCGCCAGTGCCGTGCGCCAGTTCGAGCGCCCAACCGTCACGGGGCAGATGTGCAAGCGCAGCGCGCTGCCAGCAGCGCCAAGCCCCGAATGACACCAGTTTACTGACGCTGTCGTAAGTAAAGGCAAGCGGGTTATACAGCAGGTAGAAGCCGAAGCGCACGAGCCGGCGCCACGCGGAGATGAATACGCTCATGGAGCAAGGGCAGCCCGAATCGCATCTGGCCGGTCTGTAATGATGGCATTGACGCCGAGATCGCGCAGGACCTGCGCTCGAACTGGATCATTGACCGTCCAGACATTGACGGCATAGCCGGCGCGCTGTGCCCAATCCATATAGCGCCGCGTGACCTCGCTATCGTAGGGATGGCGCGCCTCATGTTTCAAGCCGCTCATCAATGCGGGGAGGTAAAAAGGGATATCGGGCGCATGTAAATACCCGATCATCACCTCAGGAAGTGCGGCGCGAAAGCGGCGGAGCGCCAACGGATTGAATGAGGAAACCAGCACGGTATCAAAGAGGCGATGCCGGCGAATAGTTTCCGCCACTGCGCGCTCGATGCCATCGGTGAACATCGACTCGGCCTTGATCTCGACATTGATGAGCAGGCTTCCGCCAAGGGCGTCAAACACTTCATCCAGCGTGGGGATAAGCGTACCGGTAAATTCAGGGCCAAACCAGGCACCAGCATCGAGCTCGCGCAGCGCTTCGTAAGATAGGTCAGCCACCCGCCCACTGCCGTTGGTGGTGTGATCAACCACTGGATCGTGCAGGATCATCAACTGGCCATCACTCGAGCAGCGCACATCCAGCTCGATGCCTGCAGTGCCCTGCTTTGCCGCCAGCAAAAAGGCTGGCAGCGTGTTCATGGGCGCGTAAGCGCTGGCGCCGCGATGCCCAAAGACGAGCGTCTCGCACGACGCAAACGCTTCAGCGAAGGTGAACATCAGCGCGCGCGCCGCGCGATTTGCACGTCGCCATCCTGCACTCGCACATCATAAGCGCGCACCGGCGCGAAAGCAGGGGGAGAAAGATGCTGGCCAGTGGTGATATCGAAGGTCGCGCTGTGCTGCGCGCATTCGATGATGACGCCATCGAGCTGACCTTCAGACAGCGGGACATCTTCGTGCGAACAGCGATCTTCAAGAGCGTACAGCGTCCCATCGACGTTAAAAATGACAACCCAATCGCGGCCGTGTTCAACCACGATCCGTTCGCCCGGGGGAATATCACTCACACGGGCGACGGTCACAAATTCAGCCATGTTTAAAAATCCTCATCGTCCTGTTCGTGCTGCTGCCACGCGCCGAGGCCGTACAAAGCTACCGTCAGCACTTTGAGCGAGAGCAGCGCACACTTGACACGATTCATCGAAAGTGGAATGCCGAGCAAATCGAAGATGAACTGTTTATCGATCGCGCGCACTTCGTCAACCGTCTTACCGAGAATCGCCTCGCCAAGCATGGATGCCGAGGCCTGACTAATAGCACAGCCCTCGCCATCCCAACCCACAGCGATGATGCGCCGTTGGTCGTCAAGCCGTAAGGTCAGCCGAAGCCGGTCGCCGCACAGCGGGTTGCTCGCTTCATAGTCAATATCGGCCGGGTCAAGCACACCGCGGTTGCGCGGATTCATGCCGTGGTCGAGGATATTCTCGCGATACATGTCGTACATGGCAGGAGCCTTCATCCCATCGCCATCGCGCAGCAGGGATTATACCATGAAGGCCCGCTGCGCCCGATAGAGCGCTTCAACCAAAGCATCGACTTCAGCAAAGGTGTTGTACAGGTAGAAGCTCGCCCGGGTTGTCGCGCCGATGCCGAGACAATCGTGCAGCGGCATGGCACAGTGATGCCCGGCGCGTACGGCGATGCCATCCGCATCGAGAACTTGGGCGATATCATGGGCATGAACTCGATCGACCGTGAACGCAGCGACGGCGCCTTTCAGCTCTGCACTCGGCCCGTACACCGTCACACCGGGCACTTCCGCCAGCCGTTCCAGCGCATAAGCCGTGATCGCCTGCTCGTGCGCGTGCACGGCCTCCATGCCGATCGTCGACAGATAGTCAACCGCGTATCCCAACCCGATCATTTCGGCGATTGAAGGCGTCCCGGCCTCAAACTTATAAGGCAGTTCATTCCAAGTGCTGCCCTCTAAACGAACGCGCGAGATCATGTCACCGCCGCCCATCCACGGGGGCATCGCCTCGAGCAGAGCCTGTTTTCCGTACAGAACGCCACTTCCCGTTGGACCAAGCATTTTGTGCCCGCTGAATGCGACCCAGTCAGCATCCAGCGCCTGCACATCGACCGGCATGTGCGGCACCGACTGCGCAGCATCAACGAGAATTTTTGCGCCAGCCTGATGAGCCATGCGCGCCATTTCGGCAACGGGATTGATGGTGCCTAAGACGTTCGAAACGTGCATGACGGCCACTAGCTTGACCGGTTCGCTGCTGAGCAGGCGCGCATAGGCTTCCATATCAAGCAAGCCATTCGGCAAGACGGGCACATAGCGAATGAGAGCGCCTTTTTCGGCGGCCAGCATTTGCCATGGAACGATGTTGGAGTGATGTTCCATCTGCGTGAGCACAATCACGTCTCCAGGACCGAGGTTGGCCCTGCCCCACGTTTGGGCGACAAGATTGATGCCTTCCGTAGTGCCGCGCGTGAAGATGATCTCACGTTTGCTGCGCGCATTGATGAATTTGCGTAGTTTTATCCGCGCCCCTTCGTAAGCGGCAGTCGCCTCTTCGCTCAACTTATGGATGCCGCGATGCACATTGGCATTGTAGCGCCGATAGTAATTATCTATCGCTTCAATGACCGTGACCGGCTTTTGGCTGGAAGCGGCATTGTCGAGGTAGATGAGCGGCACGCCGGGATGGTGTTCCTGCTGTAGAATCGGAAAATCGGCACGCACAGCGTCAATGTCATAGGGGACAGCGGCAAAATGAGCGGGCATAAATAAAGCACTCCAATTTGAACCACGCACTATGCCACGCGCGGGATCTTACGAAAGGGGTGGGGCACAGCCGATGCGCCACCCCTTTCAATTATACCTAACTAAGGATGCTGCCCCACGATCTTCGCTTCAAGCGCCGCGCGCAGCCGGTCGCGCACGCGTTCGAAGGGAATACGATCGAGCAGCTCCTCAAAGAAGCCTTCTGTCACCATGAGTTCGGCTTCAGCACGTGGAATCCCCCGGCTCATGAGATAGAAGACCGGCTGCTCTTCCAGCGTGCCGAAGGTTGCAGCGTGCGTGCAGCGCACATCATCCGATTCAATTTCGAGACCTGGAATGGCATCCATGCGCGCATCTTCACTCAAAAGTAAATTGCGGCAGGCCTGGAAACCATCGATCTTCTGCATTTTGGGCAGCGATTTGATCATGCCCTGCCATACTGTGCGCGCCTGGTCTTTGGCAGCACCTTTGAAAAGCAGGTCGCTGGTGGTCAGCGGGGCGTTATGCACCTGCTGGGTATCTTGATCGAACAGCTGCTGCCCATCGGCAAAGAACATGCCGGAAACGCGGCCGGTGGCGCCCAAGCCGTCCAGCTCCATCTCAATAAACTGCTTGATGAGCTGGCCGCCCATATTGCCGAGGATCCAGTCGAGATTGGCATCGCGCTGCACGCGTGCTCGCTGATAGCTGAACTCGAACGTTTGGCGATTCCAATCTTGCAAAGCGACGTAACGCAGGTTAGCGCTTTGGCCGACTAACAGCTCAGTCGCCCCCACATACGACGACTGCGCCCGGCCCGGAGCAGACAAGTAGTCGACTAACATAGTCGCCTGTGCAGCTTCCTCGACCGCGACTAACACATGGCCGTGTGTCGCGCCGTCCTGCGTGTTGTACATCACGACATGAAGCGGCAGCTCTGCGGCAGTGTTGCGCGGCACGTACAGGAAAACTCCGTGCGTCCACAACGCGGCATGCAGCGCGGCAAATTTACCCTCACCTGGCAAGACCGCGCTCGTCATCAAACGAGTGCGCACCAAATCCTCGTGCTCGCACGCAGCAGTCAGCAGATCGGTAAAAATGATGCCCTGCGCTTTGAGCGTTTCCGAGAGTTCATAATGGACGAGCTTGCCGTCGACGAAAACAATCATGCCGCCCTGCTCATCGCCGATGAGCGGCTCGAGGTTAGCCGCCGGCACACTGTCAAGACCAGCGCTTCCCCCTGCGATCAGTTTGCCCGCCTCCTCCCAGCGAACATGGCGATAATCTGTGCGCCGCCAGGCTTCATCATTTCGACTTGGCATCGGCAGGTCTTCATACAGCTCCCAGGCTGCGAGGCGGCTCTCGCGCAGCCAGGCGGGTTCATTATGCGCCGCGCTCAGCGCTTCGACATCAGCACGGGTATAAAGCGGCGCTTCTGGCGCCGCTGAACGGCGTTGTTTGACAGCAACCACAACAATCTTCTCCTCAGTTTTCAGCAGTTAACAGGTGCGCCCGGCTAGCGGGCGCACATGACTTGTCATTCATGCGAGCATTGGCTCAACCGATCGAACCTTCGAGCTGAATTTGGATCAGCCGGTTCATCTCGAGCGCATACTCCATCGGCAGTTCCTTGACCAGCGGCTCGATGAACCCGTTGACGATCATGGCGTTCGCTTCATCCTCGGTCAGGCCGCGGCTCATCGCATAGAAGAGCTGATCTTCGCCAACCTTGCTGACGGAAGCCTCGTGCCCCATCGTCACATTGCGAGCATCGCATTCTATGGTCGGGTAAGTGTCGGAACGACTGCGGTCGTCAAGCAGCAGGGCATCACAAACGACATTGCTCTTGACATTATCAGCGCCTTCGACGATCTTCAGCAAGCCGCGATAGCTGGCGCGCCCACCGTCTTTGCTGATCGATTTGCTGATGATCTGGCTGGTTGTATTTGGAGCCAGATGCGTGATCTTGGCGCCTGCATCTTGGTGCTGGCCATTTCCGGCGAAGGCAATCGACAGGACTTCGCCATGAGCACCCTCGCCAGCCAGAATGACGGCCGGATATTTCATCGTCACCTTGCTGCCGAGGTTGCCATCGACCCATTCCATCGTCGCATTTTTGTAGGCAACAGCGCGTTTGGTGACCAAATTGTAGACGTTATTTGACCAGTTCTGGATGGTCGTGTAACGGCAGCGACCGCCCTCTTTGACAATGATCTCGACAACGGCGCTGTGCAGGCTGTCTTCGGAGTAGGTTGGCGCCGTGCAGCCTTCGACATAATGCACGTAACCACCTTCTTCGACGATAATGAGCGTGCGCTCAAACTGGCCCATATTCTGCGTATTGATGCGGAAATAGGCCTGCAGCGGCATCTCCACATGAACGCCTTTGGGCACGTAAACGAATGAACCGCCCGACCACACCGCACTGTTGAGCGCGGCAAATTTGTTATCGTTGGCGGGGATGACGGTGCCGAAGTATTTGCGCACCAGCTCTGGGTGTTCACGCAGACCCGAGTCCATATCCGTGAAAATCACGCCCTTGGCCTCGAGATCCTTACGGATACTGTGGTAGACCACTTCCGACTCGTACTGCGCCGTCACCCCTTGCAGGTACTTCTGCTCGGCTTCAGGGATGCCGAGGCGGTCGAATGTGCGCTTGATGTCCTCGGGCACTTCGTCCCAACTGCGCCCCTGCTTCTCGGAAGCGCGCACGAAGTAATAGATGTCATCAAAGTCAATGCCGCTCAAGTCGGCGCCCCATTCAGGCATCGGCCGGTTGACGAAATGCTCGTAAGCTTTCAAGCGATAGTCGAGCATCCAGTCCGGCTCGCCTTTCATCTGGCTGATCTGGCGGACGATATCAGCATTCAGGCCCTTTTGGCTCTTGAACGCATATTTCTCCGGATCACGGAAGCCGTACTTCTCCTCATAGGCTGTACGGACGCCCTTCAGCGCGCTTTCTTCCTCAGTCAGCTGCTTCTCGCTCACAACGAGGTTATCGACCATCATATCTCCCCTGTTCAACTCTACCCATCAACTTAATCGGCCAGCTTCTCGCGAATCCAATCATAACCCGCTTCTTCGAGCTGAAGCGCCAGTTCAGGACCACCGCTTTCCACAATTTGACCCTGATACATGACGTGCACGAATTCAGGTTTGATGTAGTTCAGAATGCGCTGGTAGTGCGTGATCACAAGCACGCCCAGTTCTGGGCCGCGCAGCTTGTTCACCCCTTCGGCGACGATGCGCAGCGCGTCGATATCGAGGCCAGAGTCGGTCTCGTCGAGAATGGCGATCTTTGGCTCCAACGTAGCAAGCTGTAAGATCTCGGCGCGCTTTTTCTCGCCCCCGCTGAACCCTTCGTTAAGATAACGACCTGCAAAACTGTGTTCCATATGCAGCAGATCCATCTTCTCCTTGAGCAGGCGGCGGAACTCTGAAATGGAGATGCCCTTGTTTTCGGGATCAACGGCTTTCATGCGCGCGTTGATGGCCAGGCGCAAGAAATTCGCCAGCGTCACGCCTGGGATCGCCACGGGATACTGAAACGCAAGGAACAACCCTGCGCGGCTGCGCTCGTCTGGCTCCATCTCCATCAGGTCCATCCCGTCGAAGATGATTTGCCCGGCAGTGACTTCATAAGCCGGGTTGCCCAACAGCACATTCGCCAGCGTACTTTTGCCAGAGCCGTTCGGCCCCATCAGGGCATGAACCTCACCCTGTTTAACTGTCAAGTTTACCCCACGCAGAATGGGCTGATCGTTGACTGAAACATGCAAATTACGAATTTCCAGCGCTGCACCCATGCTGAGATCGACCTCCAGAATTTAATGGCTGTTAAATTTACGACATACCCTTAGGTATAAATCTCCCTGTAGTATAGCAGTCGGCCTGAGGGCTGTCAACATTTTTATGACCCTGATTATAAAAATTGACTGAGAATTTCGGACATGGTATGATGCAAGCAGGCCGTGATAAGCTGATAGGGACAAAAATGAGCGACCAAGTGAAAACGGAAGAAGGTCTGCGCGAGGCGCTGCGCGTGGTTATTGACCCGGAAAGCAAGGGAATCTCCATTTCAGAGTTCCGCCGCCTGCTCAAGGAGAAGATGGATCTGCTGCATATGGAACACAGTTTTGCAGGTCGTTATCTTAACGA
>DAOTYT010000155.1:0-26835 GCA_034434615.1 Anaerolineae bacterium
GTCTGGCCTCACAACCCATGTCCTTCCCAAGGCCACATGCGTTTGCAGCCCAATAGGGCCCGCGTTATCGTTAGTGCGATTGCGCGGGGAATGGTCAAGACGAGGGCAAACCGTGAAAGGACGCCGCTGGCAGGATGCTGCTCAAGTGGGATGGCAAATCGTTATCCTGACGATCGGCGCGTTGATCAACGCCGTCGCTGTGATCGTCTTTCAGGCCCCATTCAATATCGCGCCGGGCGGCATCTCCGGCATCGCCATCATCCTCAATGCGCTGCTGGGCTGGCCGATCGGCCTGATCATCCTGCTCGGCAATATTCCGATCCAGATGCTGGCTTTTCGGATTCTGGGCGGCTGGCGCGTGCTGGCAGGCACGATTTACGCTGTGATCGTCTTCTCGCTCCTGATCGACCTGCTGACCCCCGTCTTTCCGCCGGATGGCGTGAGCAGCGATATGTTCCTTAACGCGCTGTTCGGCGGCATCATCGCCGGCATCGGCACCGGGCTGATCTACCGCGTGGGCGGCACGCTCGGCGGCACCTCGACGCTGGGCCGCATCCTGCAGCAGAAGTTCGGCATCCCGCTCAGCAGCAGCGCCCTCTATACCGACTCGCTGGTGATCGGCGCGGCGGGGCTGGCTTTCGGCTGGGAAGGCGCGCTCTATGCGATGGTCGCCCTGTTTGTGGGCGGGGCCACCGCCGATTACATCCTCGAAGGCCCCAGCGTCATCCGCACGGCCGTCATCATCACCGACCGGCCGCGCGAGGTGGCCGATGCCATCCTGCACGAGCTGCGCCGCGGCGTCACCGGTTGGGATGGCAAGGGCATGTTCACCGACCAGCCGCACACCGTGCTGTATGTCACCATTGGCCGGGCGCAGGTCAACGCGCTGCGGCGGCTGGTGCTGACCGCCGACCCAGCGGCGTTCATGGTCATCGGCCACGGTCACAGCGCTTTTGGAGAAGGCTTTCGCTCTGTGCGCGGGGTGCGCCCGCCGCAGAGCTGACGCTCATTTGCGGAACTGGGTCGCCTCCCATGCCGCGAAGCGATCCTGCAGCTTGAGCCGCTGATACTTGCCGGTCGTCGTCACCGGGATATCCGTCCCGAACACGACGACTTTCGGCGCTTTCTCGAACGTCAGCCGGGCGCGGCAGTGGGCCAGGATCGCTTCAGCATCAAGCTGGGCGCCCGCCTCCAGCACGATATAAGCGCCGACCTCCTCGCCGTAGTACATGTTCTTGAAACCGATGGCCAACCCCACCTTGACGCCCGGGATCTCAGCCAGCACCTCCTCGATATCGAACGGGCTGAACTTGACCCCGCCGCGGTTGATCAGTTCTTTGATGCGCCCCGTGATGAAGAAGTACGGCCGGCCATCCAGGCCGTGCTCGAAGAAACCCTCGTCGCCGGTGCGGAACCAGCCGAACTTGAAGGCTTCAGCATTGGCCTCGGGGCGCTGGTAATACCCTTTCATCACGTTGTGGCCGCGCACGCAGATCTCGCCGCGCTCGCCCGGCCCAAGCTGGACGCCCTCGCCGCCAGCGCTGAAGATCGCCATCTCGTTCGGCTCGACCGGGCAGCCGATGCTGGGATAGCCGAAATCAAACATCCAATGGCGATGATCGTCCCACGAGAGCGCGATCGGCAGGAAGCACGAATAGCAGGTCGTCTCGCTCAGGCCGTAGCCATGGATGATCGGAACGCCGAAGCGTTCCTCGAAGGCCCGCGCCAGCGCCATCGAGAGCGTGCCCGCGCCGCAAACAAGGTGACGGAAGCGCAGCAGATCGTGGCGGCCGACGCCGTCGCCCCAAATCGAAGCGCCGCGCGCTTCCTGATCGGCGGCGAAATCGAGGCAAAATTGCAGCAGCGTCGGCACGACGCTGACGATCTGCACGCCTTCGCGCGCGATGCGCTCCCAAAAGTGCGCCGACGAGAAGGCGCGGTTGAGCACGACCGACGCGCCAGCCACCAGCGGCGTGATCAGCGTGACGACGATGCCGTTGACGTGGTGGATGGGCAGCACGCACATCAGGCGCTGGCCGCCAGTGATCGCGTGCCACGTCGCGATGGCCTGCGCATCAACCAGCAGGTTGTACTGCGTGAGCACTACCCCTTTGGGCGCGCCCGTCGTGCCGCTGGTGTAGACGAGCAGGGCTTCGTCGTCCAAAGCCGGCGCTTCGTCGGCGCTGATGAAGGTGTTCGGTCGGCGCTCCAGCTCGGCTTCGAACTGCGGATAACTTTCGGAAGCTACTCCGTCCATCGTGCCCATGACCACGACCTGGCGGACAGCCGGCGCGCCGGGATCGCCCTCTCCGCCGCCGATGATGCGCTCCGCCCGCTCGAGGTACTCGGCGCGGACGAAACAGACGGCCGCCTCGCTGTTGCGCAAGATGAACGCGATGCGGCGGTCGTCCTCGCTCACGTTCTGCGGGGCGACGGTCGCGCCGAGCAGCCAGCAGGCGAAGTAAAGGATGACCGTATCGGCATGGTTGTAGGCGATCGTCGCCACGCGGTCGCCGCGGCGCACACCGAGGTCGTCGTGCAGAAAGCTGGCGGCCTGATGAACGCGCGCATTGAACGCGGCGAAGGAATATTCGACGCGCGCGCCGTCGCCATCGTAGGCGATCAAGAATGTTTTATCGGGCGTGGCCGCCGCATGGATCGACAAGGCATGGCGCATGTTGCGAAAGGGCACGCGCCGGTCTTCCGGCGGAATGCCGTGCACGTGCTGCGCGGCATACAGGTTGGCCGCCGTTTGCGGGTCGAGGTCGCGCATCATCAAACTATCCTCTCAAGAACGTTTTTCTTGATTGTAGCACACCGATCCCCCAACTTTAGGGGCGGGGGTCGCGCCTGCGCTTTACGGTATAATCACTGCGCAAGCGCTGCATCCCTGCATCATCGTTCGCGCGTCTTGCGGAGAGTTTTGTATGAACACGCTGCGAAAGCTGCTCGCCAGGATAACCGGCGCCGATTCCGCCATATCGGCCCCGTTCACCATCACTTTTCCCAACGGCGGCGCAGCGCTGGCGCTGCATGCGGCGCGGCGCGCCGCGCCAGAACAGGTGGCTGAGGCGCTGGCGCTGGCGCGGCCGCGGCCGGTGATCGTGCTGATGGGCGGCGCCTCGCTGATGCAGACTGAACAGCTCGGCGCGGCGCGGGCCGCCATCGAGGATGGCATCGCGCGCTTCGCCGCCGAGCACAGCGCCGACGTCCTCACGGGCGGCACGGCGGTTGGCGTCATGGCGCTGATCGGGCTGGCGCGCCAGCGGCGCGGCTACCGCTTTCCGCTGATCGGCGTGGCCCCCGCGGCAAAAGTGACTTATCCGGGCTGCCCTGACGCTTCTCACCCAGAGCGGATCGCGCTCGATGCCAACCACTCACATTTCGTGCTGACCGACGGCGATGATTTCGGCGCGGAGAGCGCGCTGTTGGCTAATCTCGGCTACGCGATCGGCGGGGGCCGCGAACAGGGCGTGCTCGGCATCGTCATTAACGGCGGCGAGATCGTGCGGCAGGAAGCCCACGCGCGCGCGACCGGTTCGCCGCGCTTCCCGCTGCTGGTGCTGGAGGGCAGCGGCCGGTTCGCCGATGAGCTGGCGGCGGCGCGCCGCTCTGGCCGCGGCGATCACCCGCTCACGCGCGCGATCCTCCAGCGCGGCTCGGTGCATTTCCTGCCCTTGAGCGCAGGGGCAGACAGCCTGCGCGGCTGGTTAAGTAGTTACTTCAGCCGCTGATTGGGGCTATAATTGCCGGCGTCTTGATCATGGAGTGACGCCATGCGCCGCCTCTGCTGCATTCTCATCCTTTTGCTGATGCTGCCGCTCGCCGCGCTTGCGCAGGGCGAGGTGATTGACCTGGCCGAACGCGCCGAGATCGCGGCTGAGCGCGCTGAAGCGGCCGCCGACCGGGCCGAGGCAGCTGTGGGCGAAGCGCAGCGCTACGCCGAGGAAGCCGGCCGCTCGATCGAACTGGCCTCAAACCTGCTCAATCTCTTTGAAGCGCTGGCCGGCGTGAGCGGCATCCTCATCCCGCTGCTGGCGGTTGTGGCCGCTATTGTCGGCCTGTCGCGCTTGAACAACGCCCAGAAAGAGCTGGCAGAAGCCCGCTATAAGATCGAAAGCGAGCTGGCGACGGCGCGGGCGCAGTTCGATCAAGAAATGGCCGCCCGCCGCGACGAGCTGGAGCGGCTCGCCCGCCAGATGGATGCAGAAATGGCGGAGCGCCGCGCCGAACTCAACGACCTGAACGCGCTGCTGGGCCGCAGCATCCGCAAACAGCAGCGGCGCTCGGCGCGGGCGACGCTGGCGCTGGCGCTGCTGCCGCTGGGCGAGCGCCAATACCGAGCGCAGGACTTAAAAGGCGCGCGCGAAACTTATGAGCGCGCCCTTCAACTTGACCCGCGCAATCCGGTCATCCATTATCGGATCGGCTATGTGGCGGTGCAGAGCGATCAATTTGACGACGCCGTCTATCATTTTGAGCGCGCGCTCGAGATCGACCCCGATTTTCCGCTGGCGCAGGCGGCGCTCGGCTTCACCTTCCGCCGGCTGGCCGATAAGACGCCGGAAGGCATCGAGCGTGAGACGCTGCTGAACCAAGCCGAGGCGAAGTTCCTGGCGGCGCTCAAAAGCTCGCCCAAGCTGGTCGATGATGATGGCGAGTCGTGGTGGGGGTCGTTGGGCGGGCTGTATCGGCGCCGCGGCCAGCTCGACCAGGCGATCCACGCCTATGAGCAGGCAGCTCTCGTCACCCCGCATTCGTCCTACCCATTCAGCAACTTGGCGCTGCTTTACATGCAAAAACAGAATCGCAGCGCAATGCTGGAGAAATATCGCCGGGTGGAACGACTGGCGCGGGCCGAAATGCAGGCCGAAGTTGACAATTATTGGGCCTATGCTGACCTGATCACAGCGCTGCTGGCACAGAACAAAGTCGATGAAATTGACGACCTGCTGGCGGCCTTTTTCGACATCGCCCCGGCCGAAACGCTGTACCCGCTTGAATCGCTGGTCGAGACGCTCAGCCGGCTGCTGGTGGCCCTGGGCGGCGCTGAGGCGGCCGCGCACATCCCGCCGTATATCGAACGGACGCAGGCTGAAATCGCGACGCGACGCGCGGCGTTAGCGTCTGAACCGATGGATTGAGCGTGTAGCGTGTGCGCTGAAATAGGGATAGGCTCAACACAGCAGCCGCGCCAGCGGGGCTGCCGGCGCGGCTGCACTTGCACATGATGTTGGTTGATCCCAACGCTGGGATCGTGACCCTGCTTCAGACGGCAGGGTGCGAGGGGCTATGGAATTGATGTTCGTCGAGCACAATCATAGATGTGTGCATCGCCCCCTTTCACTCATCCGCCATCATTAAATTTAACATACACCGTTTCTGGAGCGTTGTCAACCAAGTCTTAACACATCAAAATAATGACATCTATCACTTGCGCGCTCGCTCAATTTTCGCTTAAGCACCTGCTGCAGAAAGGAAAGCCATGGAGCCGATCGTTCACATCATCCCACGCGGCGTGTGGGAACGCGCCCAGCGCGAGGGCCTCTACCGCGGCGATACCTTCGAGGCCGAGGGGTTCATCCACTTTTCGACGCCAGCGCAGGTAGAGCAGGTCGCCAATGTGCGTTTTCGCGGGCATACGGGCTTGCAGCTTTTGATCGTCGACCCGGTGCGGCTGCGCGCCGAACTGCGTTATGAGCCGCCCTACGAGGGCGATCAAAGCGGCGCGCTGTTCCCGCATCTCTACGGGCCGCTCAACCTCGATGCGGTGATCGACGTGATCGACTTCGAGCCGAATGCCGATGGCTCGTTCACCCTGCCGGAAGCGCTGCGTTGATGCGCGCCCGACGTCCTTCCGGCTGGGTGATCGGCGGGCTGATCGCGCTGGGCGGCGCGGCCGCGCTGGCGCTGTTGGGCTGGACGGTTGACCCATTCGCGCAGCTGCCCTACTGGCCTTACATCCTCTATTCGCAGGCGGCGCTGACGCTCGCGATCGGACTGACAGCGGCCGCCCTCTGCGTGATCGGGCTGTGGTTCGTCTTTGACCTGCGCACTGCGCCGCGGCCGCGCGTGCCCGCCCGTGCGCTGCCGATCTGGATCGCGGCTGCGGCGCTCACCTTCGCCGGCAGTGTCCCCTCGTGGACGCTGCAGCTCGTCCACCGCGACAGTGCGCAGCTCGGCGGCGTGCGTTATCACCTCGCCTACGCCGTCGCGCTCGACAACCAGAATGTCTTCATCCTCTACCAATGCGATCAATTCGGGCTGCTGTGCCGCCTGCGCTATGGTTCCGGCTACTTCCGGCTGACTGACGAACACGACTGGCTGGCTGCGCCCGCCTTTTTAGTCGCCGACGAGGAACTGGGGCTGTTGGCCGTCGTCGTGGATCAGGTGCCGATCCACATCCACGAGGCCAGGTAGACAGCCCCTGCGACCGATATCATTCGATCTCGAACAGACGGAGCAGCTTTAACGCAACCTGTAAGTTTGTGCGCGTTTTGGGATCGCTCAAATCGACCGCGCACAGCTCACTGATGCGCGCCAGCCGGTAGTTGAGCGTGCTGCGGTGAATGCTGAGCTGCTCGGCCGTGCTGACGCCATTGCCGCCAGAGTCGAGGTAAACCTCGAGCGTCCGGAACAGGTCGGCCCCCTGCTCGCGCAGCAGGCGGCGCAGGCTGGCCGCGTGCGGGTTTGCGCGCAGAGCGTCGCCGCCCGCGCGATAGAGGGTATGCAGATAGCCGAGATCATCGAAGTAGATCGTGCGCCGCGGGTCGCGCAGGCGAGCGGCGATATCCAGCGCATCGCGGCACTGCTGGTGCGCGGCGCTGACCGCATCGGCCCCGCGATGCACACTGCTCACGCCGATGCGCACGGCGATTGAAGGAGCGCCGTCGGCCTCCGTCACGTCATGGATGCGCGCTGCCGCCGCCGCGATATCGGCCTGCGCCTGAATAAGGACGACGACCTGACCGGCGAACTGGCCGATCACCGCCGGCCAGTTTTCGTTGAGCGCCAGCCGGTTAACGCGCCGGTAGAGCTGGATCAGCTTCTGCGAGCCGCGGCCATCGCCGCCGGGGGCATCGGCCAGTTCGAGCAGCAGGATCGCAAAAGGCGCGCTCAGGCTAAGGCCGTAGCGCAGCGCCTGGTCGGCCAGCACTGCCTCGCGCCCAACCACGCCCTGCACCAACTGCGAGATCAAACCGCCTTTGAGCGAGGCTTCGGCATTCTGCACCGCTTCTTGATAGAGCAGCATCAGCGCGGCGATCGTCGCGCCGCTCTCGATCGCCATCCGGTCGAGGTCAGAGAGCGGGCGGTCATCAGCGATGATCCACATATAGCCGTAGATCTCACCGTGCACGACGATCGGCGCGAGGATGCGCTCCATCTCCAGCCCAACCTCCGGCATCTGCGGCAGATGCACCGGGCGCAGCGTCTGCTTGAGCTGCGCCAGCACGCCGCGCTCTTCCAGCGCGCGCACCAGCCGCGGGTCGGTTCGGCCTTCGCTCAGCGTGTAGCGGCGCGCCTCATCGACGGCGGCGATGTTGTGGCTCGCCAGCGCTTCGAAGCGCTCCGTCTCAATGCTGATCGACTGGCCGACCAGCCCGGCCAGCGTTTCGGCCAACCCCTTGAGGTCGCCGCCATCAAGCACGAGCTGCGTGAGCACGCGGTTAATGTTGAGCGCGCGCTCGGTCATCAGCATAGTTTCCTGAGCGATGCGCTGGTTGGCCGCGCGGGCGATATCGACGAAGCGCGCCTGATACGGAATTTCGATCAACGGGAAATCGACGGTGTTGGCGGCGGCGCGCAGATAATCGGGCAGATGATCGAGGTAACGACCGACGGCGACCGCCAAACCAGCGACATCTTTTTCCGCCATCGCCTGGATGTAGCGGCAGCGCTCATCGGGAGAGTCCGGCATATTGAGGCCGGTCGTCAGCACCAGTTCGCCGCCGTTTAACCAATGCGGGGCATCGGGCACACCAACGACATGCACCCACTTGACCACCCGCGACAGGCCCGCGTGCCCGGCGACGACACGAGCGCCGGCGAATTCTGCCATTTGCAGCGCATCAGCGACGGTTAGCATCGGCTCGACACACTCAGTACAAGGATGAAGCGGCGCTATGGCTTGAGTGTACCACGATCACGGTTCGAGCAGCCGCTCGCGCAGCCGTTCGAGCGCGGCTGCGTCCAGCCCGGCATGCTCCAGCAAATACGTCTCGATCGAGCCGTAACGCCCGCGCAAATGCGCCAGCGCCGACCGCATCACTTCCGGGTTGGCGACCAGCAGGCCGTGCAGGTCATCGGCGGTGAGACCGGCCGGGGCCAGCGGCGCGATCTGCTCGCTGACCAGACGGTGGAACAGCGCGTAATGGCGGCTGCTGAGCGAATAATCGGCGACGATCGTCTCATCAGGCACGCCGAGCGCCGCCAGCAGCAGAGCGGCAGCCATGCCAGCGCGATCCTTGCCAGCCGTGCAGTGGATGACGGCCGGCAGCGCTTGCTCATCATGGGCCAGCCGCCGCAGCAGATCGCCAAAAAAGCGCGCATTGCTGTCGATCATCACCCGCGTGTAACCGCGCAGCAGCAGTTGATCGAGCCGCCGCAGGTTGGCGATCAGCTCGACGATGCGGCTGAAGCTGCTCCCTTCGGTCGGCAGCGGCAGCGGCACATAGCGCACCCCATCGGGCAGCCGGTCGGGATTGCGGGCGACCTCCTCCGGCGTCCGCAGATCGAACACCTGATGGATGCCCAAAGCGGCCAACCGCTCGAGGTCGGTCTCAGTCAGCTCAGACAGCGCGCCGGAGCGATAGACCTGCCCCACGCGCACGCGGCGGCCATCGGTCGTGCGGTAGCCGCCGAGATCGCGAAAGTTGGGAGCGCCTTCAAGCAAAAGTGCTGGGCCTTCGCGTTCAGCCGGCGGTTCCAGGATCAGCGCCTCGGGGTCGGGTTTAGGCGGCGCGCCGCGCTTCTGGCGCGCGATCAGCGCCGCCAGCGGCGGGATCAACCAAGCAGGCAGTCGGCTCTGCGAGGTCATAAAAAGTTCCTCTCGATTCAGCAGCGACGGCGCAGTGCTGCATCGCGTTCATTCACGCGGGCCGTCCGGATCAGGGAATGCGCCGCCGAACAAACCAGGGATGTTGGTCGGCGTGGGCAGCGGCGGCGCGCCGAAATCGATCGGCAGCGCATCGAAGAAGGCCGTCGTCTCAATGGTGAGCATGGCGATCCAACCGACCGTGCCGCCCACCTCAACCTTAACCCACGGGCTGTACGGGCTGCGCGCCAGCAGGGTGACGATCGTGCCGGGGCCAGCGCTGCCGACCGGCGGGAAGGCCGGGTCTGGCCCTACGCGCAGGTTCACGCCGGCTGGCGCGATCACGCGCCCCTGCGTGCCACCCTCGCCGAAGCGCTGCGGCGGCAGCGGCGTCACATCGTAGACCGCGCTGACCGGGCCGAGATTGCTCGCCAGCAGCTCAGCGAACATCCAGCCAGTCTCGCCGCTGTCGCGGCGCACGTGCAGCCAGTCGCCGCCGCTGTTTTGCCCCAGCACGCTGAGCACTTCGCCGCCCGGCACCTGCGTGATCACGCCGGCGTAGATCGATGGCTCGGAGCGCAGATTGACAGCGCCGATGGTGCTGACATTGCCGGGCTGCGGCGCCACCAGCGGCCGGTCGAGCAGCGCGATCGGCAGGCCGGCCAGCAGCGCCGGATCGAACGGCCCGGGCAGACCGGGCGGCCCCGCCGGGACAGCGACGCTATCGGGTTGGTGGGGCACGAGCAGCTGTTGGCCGGTCAGCAGCGGCTGTTCCTGCCCGAAGCTGAGGACGGATGACTGCCCGGAAATGGCGACGAACAGCGTATGCTGCGCGTCGGTGCGCACGAGCACCGTGCCGAACAGGAAAATCGAAATGCCATTGACGACCAGGCGCGTCGCCTGCCCGGCTGGGCTTTGCAAGACGACGACGCTGAGCGGCGCTGCCGGGCAAGTGGGAGAGACCGCGCTCGTCTCGATGACCAGCGAAGTCCAGTTCGGGAAATCGGGCGGCGTCACATCGCGCAGGCTCGCCTCGCCGAGCACGAGCGCGGTGTAGCGCGGCTCTTGCGGGCGCAGGTAAAAGATGCCGGCGCTGCCTGTCTCGGTCGCGATCGGCGGCGTGCGCACAGCTTGAATGGCGGTCAGCTCGACCAGCGCGCCGATCGCGGCCAGCGCGTTGCTCACTGGCCCCTGCGGCTCAGCGGCCGGGGGGCTGCCGCCGTTACAGGCATAACCGACCGGCTTGCCGATGCAGGCCTGCGTCGCCGCGATCCAAAAACTCTCTAAGACCAGCGGGCACTGCTCCGGGCTGGGCGGCGCAGTTGGCTCCGGCGTCGGCGGAATGACGGGCGCGGTCGGGAAGACGATCGGCGCGGCGGTGGGCACTATCGTCGGAGACTCCTGTGCCAGCGTGGGCAGCGCGGCAACGCAGCCGATCCCCCACACCACGACAGCCGCCCGCACCCATAGGGAGAGAGTCATCAAGCGCATCACGGTACATTTAAACGAAATGTAGCAGATTCATACTGTCGGATTGTACCAGAGTGCGCGCGAGGTTGTGTTACAATGTCCCTCTCAACGTCTATCCAGAGAGGTTGTGCCGGCCGTGACCATGCCCTATATCGGTAATCCCCCCTTGCGCTTGCTGGTCAAGTATCAGGAACGTTTTGCTTCGGGCACGCCGGAAGTGCTGTTTCATTTAGCGGAGCGCGATTTATGGGTCGCGGGCCGGTTTAATGACCGGGCGCAGTTTTCGTGCCTATCGTTGGAGATTAACTCAGCGCTGGCGCCGGCTTTTACAGTGCAGAGCGCCCGCCAGCGCAAGACAGTGCTTGGCCGGCCGCTGCCGCGCTGGTCGCGCTATCCGGCCGGCGTCATCATGGTGATGAACGCGCTTGGCTATGATGCGCGCGGTTTCGATGCCATTGTGTGCGCCAACGAGCCGCCTGGCCCGCGTTATGAGTACGGCCTCGGCCTGCTGTACGCGGCGCTGGTGCACGAGCTGAATCACCTGAGCTACAACCACGCCATCCTGACCGAGATCGTCGATCACGTCCAGCGCGAGTATGTAGACAGCGCCGCCGGCAGCTGAGGCGGTTAAACGCCGAGCGCTTCGATCGCTTTGACCACGCTGTCGGCCGGCTTGACGCCGACCTGCGCATCGATGATCACACCGTTCTCGTCGATCACCCAATGCGAACGGTTGACACCCATGTATTTCTTGCCATACATCGACTTCTCGACCCAGACGCCCCACTGTTCCAGCACCTGATGATCAGGGTCAGAGAGCAGATCGTACGGCAGGTTTTCTTTCTGCTTCCATTTGAGCTGATCCTTAGGCTGGTCGGGGCTGATGCCAAGCACGACGACGCTGCTCGCGTCCAGCTTAGGAAACGCATCGCGAAAACCGCAGGCCTGCGTCGTACAGCCGGACGTATTGGCCTTCGGATAGGCGAACAACACCACTTTCTTGCCGCGAAAATCGCTGAGCCTTACGGGCTTGCCGTCTTGATTGAGCAGTTCAAAATCGGGCGCTTGTTCACCAACTGTCGGCATCGTTTTTCCCTCCCTCGCAGCCGTTACGGCGAAACACTGCGGCTGGCTTCCGTGCGCACGCCCACCGCTTCGAGCGCTTCGCGCACACTATCCTGCGGGCCGATGTTGACTTTCCCGGCAATGATGCGTCCATCCTCGCCGACAACGTAATAAGACCGGTTGACCACTGGAATCTTGACCAGCCCCAGCATCGGGATGCCCCACGTACCCCAGCGCTCCAGCATCTGGTGCGAGGGATCGGACAGCAGATCGTAGGGCAAATTTTTGTCTGCTTTCCAGCGGCGCAGCGTCTCGACACTATCAGCACTGACCCCGAAAACGACAGCATTGGCCGCGCGAATCGTCTCAAACTCGTCGCGAAAGCCGCAGGCCTGCGCGTTGCAGCCCATGGTGTTCGCTTTGGGGAAGAAAAACAGCACAACCTTCTTGCCGCGCAGGTCGCTCAGGCGCACCGGCTGGCCGTCTTGATTGAGCAGTTCAAAATCGGGGGCTTGCTGGCCGATTTCAAGCATATGTACCTCCACGTATTGAGCAGATTCACCAAGACATAACCCTAATCGGTGTTCATGAGAGCGACTTTAAGATATGCTCATATCTATGTTGGAAAGACACCGTGTTTCTGTGCTCATCGGGCTGGCCGCGCTGGCCGGCCTGACGGTCGTTTATCTTTCTACGCTGCAAACGATCATCAACGGTTCCGATCATTATTTCATGATCGACGTTGGCGAGACGCAGATCGTGCTCAATGTGTGGGGCACGCTGCATGCGACCGGCTACCCACATTATGTCATGAGCGGCGCGCTGCTGGTGACGCTGCTGCGCGCGCTGGGCGTTGACCCGGCGACTGCTCCCGGCGTCGTCTCGCTGATCTGGGGGCTGCTGGCGCTCGGCCTGATCTACGCGCTGGCCGCCCGGCTGACCAATCGCCCGCTGCTGGCCGGGCTGATGGTCGTCGTCTATGGGCTGACGCGCACGATCTGGATCCATCACGTCATTGCCGAGATCTACACGCTGACGCTGGTCTTCCTCTCCGGCCTGCTGCTGATCGCGCTGTGGCCTGGGCCGGTGCGCGGGCGCCTTTATTGGCTGGCGCTGATCGGCGGGGCCGGCGTCGCCCACCACCGCTCGATCGCGATGGCGATCCCGGCGCTGGTCTACGCCGCTTGGTCGCAGCTCACGCAGCCGCTCCGCGCTGTCCCGCGCCGGTTGATCGTCTGCGGGCTGCTCGGCGTGCTCGGCTTCATTCCCTACCTCTACCTGATGCTGCGCGCGCAGGCCGGAGCGGCTTGGGTTTACGGCGAGCCAGAGACGCTCGCCGGGCTGTGGGATCAGTTCATCGGGCGCGAGGCAGAGCGCTTCATCGGCGCGCCAGAGACGGCCGCTGGCATCTTGGCTAACGCTGCATTGATTAATGAAGTGCTGGTGACCGATGTCGGCCTCGTGGGCATCGCGCTCGGCGTCGCCGGGCTGGCCGCTGGGCTGCGCGTCCCTCATCTGCGGCGCGCCGCGATCGCGTTCAGCCTGAGCGGCGGGACGGCCTATCTCTTTCACATCTTCCTGTATACCGATGTCCTCTCCGCGCTCATCCTCGCCATCACCCTCAGCCTGGCTTTTGGCTGGTTGTTCGCCGCCGACCGGCTGCTGGCATGGTTAGAGCGGCACTCGGTCCGCGCGCTCAGCCTGGGGCGCGCCGCGACTGGGTTCGCCGCGCTGGCGGCCGTCTTCGCGCTGAACGCGCACAACCGGCCGTTCATCGAGGCGCTGACGACCGACCCCACCGGGCTGGAGACGATCGCGCTCGCCCGTACCGCGCCGCCCGGCTCAACGCTGATGCTGGCGTGGGGGCCGCGTCATTTTGCCGTCGGTTTCGCCCGCGATGTGCTCGGCGAGCTGCCTGGCCTGCGGCTGGTCGATCACAAGGCCGATTACGCCGCCCTGCTGGACGACGGGCCGCTGGTCACGCCGTGGTATACGTTTTACAATCAGCCGCTGTCGTGGTGGGAGGCGCGGCTGGGCGGGCCGGTTTATCTGAACGCCGCCGCGCCCGAACTGGTCGAGATCGCGCGCGAGCCGGTTTTGCTGCAAGCAGCGCCGCCCGTTGGCCCGGCCTGGGCAGCGCCCAACGCCGTGCAGCTTTCCTGCTCGGATGAGCGGTTGATCCTGACGATCGACTGGGCTGCCCCGCGCACACCGCCGCGCGATCTGAATGTGTTCGTTCACCTCATCGATGCCGATGGCACGCTGCTGGCGCAGGACGACCGCGCAGCGCCGGTTTACGGCTGGCGGCCGCTGACGAGCTGGCTGCCCAACGAGCGCGTGCGCGACAGTTACGCGCTGCCGCGTTTGGCCGATGCCGAGCAGATCCGCTTTGGGCTGTACGCCATCGCGGAAGATGGGACATTTGACAACCTGCTGATCGAGACGCTGCCGGCGGTTTGCACTGGAGGAGATGAGCATGCGCACGGATCGACGACCGAGCCGCGCTGAGGCCGGGAGACGCATCAGCCTGCTCGCAGTGATTCTGCTGCTGGCCGCCTGCGCGCCGGCTGCCGCGCCAGCGAGCGAACCCACCGAGATGGTATCGATCGTCCGCCGGCTGGCGACGGCTTACGTCTCGCCAACGCCGGGCGAAGAAGAGCGCCGGCTAACGCAGATCGCCAGCCGGCCCACGGCCACGATCGCCCCGCTGATCATCCAGCCGACGCCAACGGTCTACATTGGGATCTTCCTCGGCGCGAGCGGCGGCGTCGATGCCGGGCTGCCGATCATCGATCCAGCGCGCTATCAAGGCACGCTGGCCCCGCCCGTGCCGACGCTCGAAATTCCCGCCTGCCCGTTCGCGCCCGACCCGGTCTTCGGCACGACGTGGGCCAGCGACCCGGCCATCCCGCGCGCGCTCGGCTGCGCCGGCGAGCCGGTCACGCCCTACATCGGCTCGATCCAGTTCTTCGAGCGCGGCATCATGTACTGGCTGCCGACCGGCGAAATCTTCGCGATCGCGCCGGCTGCGGGCGGCGGCCGCTTCTGGTACGTCGCGCAGGCCCCGCCAGAACAGACATGGACTGTCCCCGTCCCGGAAGGGCTGCGCATGCCGACGATGGGCTTTGGTGCGGTGTGGCGAGCGGTGCCCGGCGTGCGCGAGGCGCTCGGCTTCGCGCGCGGCGCTGAGCAGGCCGTTTCACTGTCGTTCCAGCGGTTCGATGGCGGCTCGCTGCTGGCCGATACCAGCGCCGGGCAGGTGTTCGCCTTCGCCGGCCGCACCGAAGGCATCGCTTACGGCCCGTTCTGATCGAGCGAGGCCAGCAGCCGCAGCAGCGCGCCATCGGCCAGCGGCCAGCCGACTTGCGGCAGGAACTGCCGCGGGATGACCTGTCGCAGCCACTGCACGTAGTGGATATTGTGCAAATAGCGCGTATCTTCGGCCGTCAGCGGGATGGAGAGCGCCTCCAGCGCCAAGCCGCGCGCCCGCCGCGCGCCTGCTGTGTCACCGGTCGAGAGCGCGATCACACCCTCACCGGCGCGCACCCACGCCTCATCGGCCCGCCCCAGCGGGGGCGCGCGGACGGCCTTAGCGGCGGCGGCCAGCGCCGTCTCCGCCGCTGCGCGATCGTCCTCGGCCAGCGCGATCAAGGCGGTGAAGACGTGATCTACGCTGGGCGCGGCGGCCGGCCGCTCTGCGGCCTGAAGCGCGCGCGCCGCCGCCGCATCGCCGGCCTCGAGCGCGAGCAGCATCTGGCCGTAAGGCGTCAGCGGCGGCGGGTCATCGGCAGCTGCCAGCCGCAGCGGGCTGAGCGACCACGCCGGGTCGAGCCGGGCATCCGGCATCAGCTCGAGCGCGGCGCGGTAGGCGGCGATCGCGATCTGCGGCTCGCCGGCCGCTTCGGCGTAGCGTCCAAGATTGAACTGCAAGGTTGGGTCGCGCGGGGCCAGCCGCGCGGCTTGGGCGCCGGCAGCCAGCGCGCCGACGTCATCGCCAGCCTGGGCGCGCAGGGCGGCCAGATTAGCCCAGCCGAGCGCGTAGTCCGGCGCGATCGTCGTGTAGCGTTCGAACGATGCGATCGCCTCGTCCAGCGAGCCAGGCACGCCATTATGCGCCGCCAGCCCGAACAGGAAGCCGCGCTGATGCTGGTAAACCGCCAGGCCGGGGTCGTTGTCGAAGACAAAGTCGAGATCGCGCGCGGTCGCCGCGAAAGCGCCGCTGGCGATCCCCTCGCGCAGGGCGGCAAAATACCCCTGATAGACGAACGCGCTCCACATGCCGGTGAGCAACAGGGCGATCGCCACTTGATAAATCACTACGGTGCGCGCCAGCGCCGCCGCGCCGGTCTGCGGCCGCAGACCGGGTTCAGGGGCCAGCGCGACGACGGCCGCCAGCAGCACTGTGACCGCCACCGCCGGGTTCATCGCGGTCATATCGAGCAGATGATGGGCCAAAATGCCGACCAGCGCCGCCCCCGCCGCGATGCGCTCGGCGCGCGCACTCCCCTCCGCCGCCGCGATCGATCGCTGCAGCGCGCGCCAGCCCAGCCACAGCAGCAGCGCCAGCGCGGCCAGCCCAACGAGGCCCAACTCAGCAGCAACGTGCAGCGGCAGGTTGTGCGCATGGCTGTGCGGCTGGAGCGGCGGCGTAGAATTCAGGCGCGCCAGCCCGGCCCCAAAAGTGAACAGACCATGCCCGGTGAGCGGGCGCTCGGCGAACAGCGCCAGTGCCGAGTCAAAAATGTAGGTGCGCAGGTCGAGGCTACGGCCGCCCTCGTCGAGCGTACCGATGATGAAGGCCAACCCCGCCAGCCCGGCGAGGAGCAGCGCGCCGACGGCGATGATTAGGATAGCGCGGCGCGCCCCGCTCAAGCCGGCGAAGATCGATCGCAGCGAGCTGCGCCCCCTTGCCAGCCCGATCGTCAGGGCCGCGACCGCGGCGGCGGCGCCCACCCACCCCCCGCGCGAAAAGGTCGCGATCAGCAGCAGGGCGGCGGCAACGGCGTACAAGCTCATGGTGAGGCGAGCGAGCGCATGGGGCGCGGCGACCGCGCGGCCGATCGACAAGGGCAGCAGCACGATCAGCACGGTCGCCAGCGTGTTCGGGTTGCCGAGCGAACTGCCCGGCCGCGGCAGGCTGAAGGGCGCGCTTCGAGCGATGATCTGCGGCAGCGTCTCGCGCAGCCACGGCAGCGACTGGATGAAGGCGAACAGCATAACGATCAGGCCGCCGAAGATCAGGCCGTCGACCAGCATAGAGCGGCGCAGCCCTCGATTGGCCAGCCCATCGTTGAGCGCATACCAGCCGATGCCATACGCGCCGGCATACCACAGCCCCATGGCGATGCGCCGCCAATCTTCGAGGTTGGCGACCAAACTGATGGCAAACGCCGCAGCCCAGAGCAGGATCGCGGCGTCTAACGGGGTAGGATGCCAGTTCCAGCCGGCTGCGGCGCGCACCAGCAGCCACAGGCTGAAACACAGCGCCAGCGCGATGAGCGTGGCGAGGCGGAACTCAGGGTTGAGGATGCCGTTGAACGTCGCGCCGATCGTCACCAGAAAGGTGAACAGGGCGATCGCGCCGATATGGGCCGCGCGCCGCATCATCCGGTCATCCGCGGCGCCGTTACGTCCCGGCGATCGCCGCGCGCGCCGCGCGCGCCGGGGTGAAGTTCGGGTTCAGGTAGATCGCCTGATCGAGATTGGACAGCGCGCGTTCGCGTTCGCCCATGGCCGCGCGCGCCAACCCAGCGTAGTAAAACGTTTCCTCCACCCAGTGACCGCCGCCGTCGTTCAGGTTGGCCTGCGCCAGCGCGATCACATCGCTGTAGCGGCCGACCTCCAAGTACGCCTCAAAAGGCCCAAATTGATACCACAGCATGCGCCATGGCAGGCCGCCGCCGACATTGCGCGCTTGGTCGAAGGCGGTCGCCGCTTCAGGATACATCCCCAGCCCAACGAAGTTCGTGCCCATGTTGAACCATGCAAACGGATCGTTCGGGTTTGCGATCGCCTCGGCCCGCGCGATCTCGAGTGCGTTGATCCAGTTCTGGCGCTCGCTGGCGTTGCTGCCCAGCAGGGCGAGCAGTTCAGCCTCGCGCGCCACATCATAGACGACGATGTAGACGTAATTGAAATGGCGCCAAAACTGCATGATGTGATCGTAGCTGTAGGGCATGTTGGCGCCGTCGTAGCTGTCCTGTGTGTAGAAGGTGCGGGTGGCGTCGTCGTAGCCATCGACGAGCAGGTAGTGCCCCATCCAGCCGAGGTTGCGCCCGGGCGGGTCGTAGCCGACTTCGATCATGACGGGAAAGTTGTTTGAGATCAGCACGTGCAGCAGGTCGATCGTGCCGCCCTGCCGCACGATCGCTCGCAGGCTGCCATCGAGCTGCGTGTTGACGTATTCAGCCATCTGCCACGGGCTGACGTTCTTGTCTTCGGGATTAGGCTTCAGCCAGCGCGCGGCCTGATCCTGCGCCTGCGACGTGGCGGAGAACCCCTCGTAATAGCTGAGGGCCATCGTCAGCGTCGCTGGGCCGCAGTTGTTCCACGTCTGCGCGATGTAGCCGATGCCGCTCAACCGGTAGGACGGCGGCGCGTTGGCTGCGGGCGCGCTGGCCGGCAGTTCGGCGGTCGTCGTTTGCGCAGCAGCGCTGCCGGCGCTAAACAGTACCGCGAGCAGCCCCAACGCCGCCGCACCTTTGAACAAGTGACGGAAGACCATAACTTTCCTTCGATCTCGCTTTACAAACGCTTGAGGCGGTGCGCCAGCATCAGCACAGCACACTGCCCAAACAGTTGTCATTATAAACAGCTCGCGCCGATTCTTCCCGCCTTTTTTTCGGCGTTCGCCCACCGTTTATCTTCTTCCCGCTATTTAGATGTTACAATTGTATGACAATTATGTTTCGCCAAACCAGATTTTGGGCTATGCAAACCGATCCCCTCATCGGCCGCCAAATCGACGATTTCGTCATCCAAGACCGCCTCGGGCGCGGCGGCATGGCGACGGTCTTTCTGGCGCGCCAGCAGTCGGTCAGCCGGCAGGTGGCGCTGAAGATCATCACGCTCGACAGCGCGCTAAGCGACGACGATCAGTTTCGACTGCGCTTCGAACAGGAGGCTCGCCTGATCGCGGCGCTGGAGCATATCCACATTCTGCCAGTTTACGACTACGGCATCGTCGATAACGAGATCGCCTATCTGGCGATGCGCCTGTTGCGCGGCGGCACGCTGGCCGATTTGCTGCGCAGCGGCCCACTCTATTTTGAACGCACGGGGGAGATCTTCACGCAGGTGGCGCGCGGCCTCGCTTACGCCCACCGGCACGGCGTCATTCACCGCGATCTCAAGCCGAGCAACATCATGCTCGATGATTCTAGCAACGCTTATTTGACCGATTTCGGCCTGGCCAAGCTGGTTGACGACTCGCTCGATCTGACGCGCAGCGGCCATCTGGTGGGGACGCCGACCTATATGTCGCCGGAACAACTGCGCGGCGAACCGCTCGATCAGCGCTCAGATATCTACAGCATGGGCGTGATCCTGTATCACATGCTGGTCGGGCGGCCGCCGTTCGATGCTTCCGACACCAACATGATCTCGGTCATCTACCAGCATCTTGAGAGAACGCCCACGCCGCCCAGCCTTCTGAATTCGAAGGTTTCAACGGCGCTCGATGTCGTCGTGATGATGGCGCTGCAAAAGACACCGGATCACCGGTACGCCACGGCCGATGAGATGGCCGACGACCTCAACGCCGCCCTGGGGACGAGCGCCGGCAGCACATCAAGCTACCCTATCCTGACGAGCGGCAGAACCCAGCGTAACGATGATCCTTCCAGACCCACGCTCTCGCTCGCCGAGGCGCGCGCCGCGTCCGAATCGGCGCAAGCACGCTCACGCGTGGTTCAGCCACGCCCACGCGCGGCGACGGGTGCGCGCTTCGGTTTTTATCTGGCTGGGGCCGTGCTGCTGCTCAGCGCGATGCTGTTGGGAGGCGCGGCGTTACTGCGCCGGCCTGCAGCGCCGGCTGAGCGGCCGACGATCCTCCTTGGCCAGACCGGCGCCTCCGCTGATGCCGCGCCGACCGAGGCCGAGATCGCGCGCGCCCGCAACGCGCTCGGCGCCAACGGTTTCATCGCTTTGATCGCATGCAACCTGACGAGCGAATATCACGCCACGCACACGCGCGAAATGCGCGATTTCGCAGCAGGCTACGGCCTGCTTGCGCGCGTGTATGACAGCGACAGCGATGCCTACCGCCAGCTCACCCAGATCGAACGCGCGCGGACGGAGGGCGCGCGCCTGCTCGTCATCTGCCCGCTGAATATGGAGCTGCTGGAAAACGCGCTGCAATCGGCGCAGCGGGCTGGTCTGCCAATGGTCTTCTTGCAATCCGATATTCCCAGCTACGGCGGCGTGCTGGTCGGCGGCGACGATTATTTGATAGGCTTAGAGGCCGGGCGCGCTGGCGGCCGGTTGATCAACGCCTTATTTGGCGGGCAGGCTGAGGTCATCGTGCTCGATTTCCCGAGCATGCCGATCATCGTCACCCGCGCCAACGGCTTGGTCGACGGGCTGCTCGAGATCGCGCCGGCGGCCCATGTGCTCGGCCGCTATCTAGGCGGCACGCGCGAGAACGGGCGGCGCTCGGTCTCGGCGCTGCTGGCGCAGGGCGCCACCTTCGATGCGATTCTGAGCATCAACGACGTCGGCGCCTACGGCGCGATCGACGCGCTGGTGGCAGCGGGCATCAATCCATCGGAAGTCATCATCAGCAGCGTCGATGCCGAAGCGCTGGCGCTGGAATACATCGCCAACGACTACTTCATACGGGCCTCGGTCGAAGTGGAGCGCGAGCAGTTTTCACGGATGGCCATCGATGCGGCGGTGCGCCTGCTGGCCGGGGCGACGCTGCCGGAAACATTCCTCGTGCCGCCCGGCGCGGCCATCACCAAGCCTGACTTGCCGCTGGAACTCGAACCCGAGCGGGCGTCCTGAGCGAGACAAGGATCACTCGCCGCCGTCAGCGGCGGCAGGCGCGGCCACTTCAATGATGGGAATGCCGCTTAGGTCTCCGTAGACGCGGCCGAGGAAGGCTGCCACCCACACCCGCGCCCCGCCATCATCGATCTGAAACCACCCGTTGTCGCGCGTGCGGCCGGTGATCGTGACCGCATGATTGAACGGCAGCGTTCCCACGACGCTGCTGGTTTCGGTATTGGGCGCATCGCGCAGGCGGGCATTGTTCAGGCTGACGAACGCCGCGCCGGTCGGCGAACGCGCGATCAGCGCTGCGACTTCGGCCTCGCTCAACCCGGACGGCGGAGGCGACGGTGTGCTGACGACGATCGGAGCCTCGGTCGTCTCATAGGTGCGGAAGGCCAAAAGCGCGGCGTCTGCGTCGCCCAGCGCCTCGATGACGACCACGGGCATCCCGCCGATATCGACCGGAATGCGCTCCTCAAGAAAGCGCTGGCGCGGCGCTTCGGCCGCGGGCAGCGCCAGGCGATAGACGCCGTCGGCAGGCGTGATCATCGCCTCGCCCGCCAGCGTGACCAGCATCGCGGATCCTGCGGCGGCCGGCAGCTCGATCGTCAGGTCGCGCGTGCGCGTGTTCCAGATGACGATGACGCGCTCGCGCGTGCGCGGGCGGTAGAAGGTGATGAGGATCGCGCCATCGACGCGCCCATCCTCGATGATGCCGCGGCGGCTGAACGGCTCCGTCCCGAAGACATCGGCCAGCAGGCGGTAGGCGGCCGCGACCGGACGCGCGCTGCCCGGGCGCGGGTGGCGCGAATAGCAGACGCTCTCGCGCGTGTTGCGGAAGATGCCAAAGGCATCACCGTAACAGGGGCGGCCGCCGCGGCACAAGCTGCCATTGTGCGGCGGAAAATCGCTGCCGGCCGGCTGATCGCCGCAGTCATCATAGAGCTGGTGGAAGAAGACGACGCTCGCGCCTTCCGCCCACGCATAGGCGGAGCTTTGGATCAGGAAGGCGGCTTGCTGGGCGGCGCTGGCGCGGGTGCTGCGCGTCTCGTCGTCAGCCTCCGCCCACGTCGGGCCGGGATAATCATCCCACACAGCGACCCCGCTCTCGTTGAGCCAGATCGGCCGCTCCAGCCCATACTCGACCAGCGTCTGCCGGACGTACAGCACCAGCCAGCCGCTGCGCCACGAGTCGCCGTAGCTGTGCACGGCGACCGCATCGAAGTACCAGTTGTAATCGTGCGGCTGAGGAAACTCGTTGTAATAGATGCGCAGCATATCGGCCAGCCAGTTGCGGTCGTCGTTATTGTAAAGCAGCCCGCCAACCATGACCGTCGCCTCTGGGTCGATCGACTTGATGGCGAGATAGGCCACTTTGAGCAGACGCGCGTAATCGGCGACGCCGCCGCTCCAGAACTGGTGGAAATCTGGAACGAGCCAGATTTCCCACACGCGCACGCCGAGGCCATCCTCCCAGCCCTGCGCGCGCGCCAGCGCTCCGCCGGGCCGGTAGCGCTCGACGGCGGCCGCGACGAAGCGCGCCCACGGGTTCTGTGGGTTGATGGCGCCGCCAGCGGCTAACCGATCGCTGCCGTCGGCGAAGACCGGCTCGAACAGGCCGTCGATCGAGGCGCCGCTGCGATGAAACGGCGGGATGCCGAGCAGCACGACATCATGGCGCAGGCCGTAGCCAATGTCAGCGATCAGCAGGTCGTCGTAGGCTTGCCACTCGAAGCGGCCGCGCTGCGTTTCGACGCGATCCCAGTAGAGTGGCCAGCGGTTCCAGCCCGCGCCCAGCTCCAAAGCCTGCCGGTAGCGCATCTCATCATGGGGCACATCGATTGAGCTGATGAAGGTGATGCCGAGCCGCTCGGCGCGGGTGTAGTCCGGGTCGGACTGCACAGCGGCGGCGACGAGCAGCAAGGTGAGGACGAGGCAGGCGTGAAGCAGGCGTTGGCGCATGGCGATGATCGATGCAGTTGTGACCAGAACGGCGCATATGGGAATTGTAGCGCAAAAGTGCCGCGCGCTGCCTTTACGTCGCGAGCTGGCTGCGCGCCCAGTCGATCGTGCGCGCCATCCCCTCAGTGAAATCGACGCGCGGGGCCCAGCCGAGCAGCGCCCGCGCGCGCGCGATGGCGGCTGCCGAGACGCGCAGATCGCCCGGCTGCGCGGGCGCGCCGCGCACTGGATAGCTGGCGCGGTCATGGCCGAAGCGCGCCAGCACCAGATCGCACAAGGCGTTGACACTGGTCGGCCGGCCGGTTCCCAGATTGATCACCTGGCCGTAGGTCGGCTCGGCGTCGATCGCATCCACCCAGGCGCGCGCCACATCGTCGATGTGGACGAAATCGCGCGACTGCTCGCCGTCACCGTGGATGGTGATCGGCTCGCCGCGCAGCACGTTGCCGATGAAGATCGCCAGCACGCCTTGATAGGCGTTGGTCAGGCTCTGCCGCTCGCCATAGACGTTGAACATGCGGAAGGCCGTCACCCGCAGCGGCGCGGCGAGATCGGGCCGCTGCGCCGTCAGCAAAACATAGCGCTCGGCGGCATATTTGGTGATCGCATAGTACGAGGCGGGAGCCGGCGGCGCTTCCTCTGGCGTTGGGACGACGGCTGCATTGCCGTAGATCGTCATCGAGCTGGCGAAGATCAGCCGGGGGATGCGCTCCCGCAGGCAGGCATTCAGCACATTGATCGTGCCCAGCGTGTTCACGTTGAGGTCGGCGGCCGGGTCTTGATAGGACAGCCGGATCGAGGCCTGCCCGGCGATGTGCAGCACCGCATCAATGCCAGCGAACGCCGGCGCGATCGCAGCGCTGTCGGTCACATCGGCATGGATGAACTCGGCGCGGGGATGCACCTGCTCGCGGCGGCCGGTGCTTTCATCGTCGATGACGACGACCGAATCGCCGCGCGCGATCAACTGGTCGACGATGTGGCTGCCGATGAAACCCGCGCCGCCGGTGACGAGGATGCGCCGTCCGCTCACTGCGAGTCCACCTCAGCGGCGGTTGAGCCTCCGGAGTCGGTAGAGGTCTCGGCGGGCCACGGGTGGAAAACGCCATCATCGGTGCGGCGCGTATCGTGCTTGACGAGCAGGTACTCGAACCAGACGGTCAGCAGCGTATAGAGATAGCGGCTGCCCTGCTCTTTGAGCTTGAGCGACGAGACGCCCACCTCGCGGTTGCGCCACGTAATCGGGATCACTTTATACGAATAGCCGCGCACGATCGCCTTGAGCGGCAGCTCGATCGTCAGGTTAAAATGCGGCGAGACGAACGGCCGGCAGCCCTCGATCACGCTGGCGCGGTAGCCCTTGAAGGCGTTGGTGGTGTCGTTATAACGAATGTTAAACATCAGCCGGATGACGAAGTTGGCGATGCGGTTGATGATCAACTTAAAGCGCGGATAGTCGATCACTCGAGAGCCGCGCATGAAGCGCGAGCCGAACGCGCAGTCGGCTTCGCTGCGCAAGATGTGATAGTAGCGCACGACATCTTCCGGCGAGTCGGAAGCATCGGCCATGTAGATGACGACCGCATCGCCGTCAAAGTGACTCAAACCGCAGGCGACCGCGCGGCCATAACCATGCCGCCCCACATTGCGAACAGCGCGAATGCGCGGGTCCGCCTCGTGCTCGGCCATGACGATCGCGCAGGTATCGTCGCTGCTGCCATCATCAACGACGAGGATCTCAAAATTACGCAGGTCAGCGCTGTCGAGATGGTCGCGCAGCGCGATCACGGTGCTGCGGATGACGCCCGCTTCATTGCGAGCCGGGATGATAATCGACAGTTTCATCGTCCCGTTGCGCGGCGGCAGGCTAGGCTCGAAGCTCAAGGGCGCGGCGCTCACGCGGGTTCACGCAGACGCTGCTGCCAGCTCTCGACGATCTCGTCGAAGATGGCGTCGAGCGAGCGGGTGATCTCCCAACCGGGCAGGCTGGCTTTAAGATGCGACAGGTCAGAGATATAGCAGATGTGATCGCCTCCCCGCGGCTGGTCGAGATAGCGATAGCGCATCGGCTTGCCAGTGCGCCGCTCAGCGTGCGCAAAGGCTTCGAGGATCGAAACGCTGTTGGCGCGCCCGCCGCCCAAATTGAAGACCGCGCCAGCGCTGGGCGTCTCATAGAACAGCTCGATGGCGCGGGCCACGTCATAAGCATGGATGTTATCGCGCACCTGCTTGCCCCGATAGCCGAAGATCGTGTACTCACGTCCTTCGACATTGCAGCGCACCAAGTGGCTGAGGAAGCCATGCAGTTCGACGCCGGCGTGATTCGGCCCTGTCAGACAGCCGCCGCGCAGGCAGCATGTCTTCATGCCGAAGTAGCGGCCGTACTCCTGCACCATCAGATCGGCCGCCGCCTTGCTGACGCCAAACAGCGAATGCAGCGAATCATCGATGCTCATCGTCTCGTCGATGCCGTTGGCGTAAGCCGGGTCGGCGTAATCCCAGCGCGTCTCCAGCTCCACCAGGGGGATGCGGTTTGGCCGGTCGCCGTAGACTTTGTTGGTTGAAAGATGCACGAAGACGGTTTCGGGCGCGTACCGGCGGGCTGCTTCCAGCAGGTTGAGCGTGCCGGCAGCGTTCACATCGAAATCATCGAACGGGCGCGTCGCCGCCAAATCGTGGCTGGGCTGCGCGGCGGCATGGACGATCAGGTCTGGCTGCACCCGCTCGACCAGCGCCAGCACCCCCGCGCGATCGCGGATATCCAGCTCATAATGCGTAAAATTGCGGCACGTGTTTTCAAGGCGGCGCTGGTTCCAGCGCGTATCGCCTTTTTCGCCGAAGAACTCACGCCGCATGTTGTTATCGACCCCAATCACCTGCCAGCCGAGCGCATCGAAATGCACGACGACTTCCGACCCGATCAGGCCGTTGGAGCCCGTGACGATCAAGTTGCCCACTACGCTGCGCCCCCGCTGTGCTTTGCGCTGATCGATGACAGCCCGCCAAACCATACATCAATCAGGGCAATTTTTCCAGACCGGTCGCTAATCGCGTTCAGGCAAATCGAAAGCGCAGCGCCCGGCCCCAATTCGACAGATCGCCAGCACACTGTCACCGCGCCGCACTTCGAATGAGGCGGCGGGATCGCCGATCCAGAACCAGCGCGTGAAAGCGACCGCCCGCCAGGCATGGCGCACCATGCAGCCCGCGGGCACTGACAGCTCAGGCAGATCGAGCTGCCACACCTGAAAACAATCTCCGGGCGGCAGCATGTAGATCGAGCGGGTCCCGCCGCTCCACTGCTCCGATCGGAATGTGAGCGGAGCGCCATCGGCGCGCGTTTGCACGAACAGCAGCGCGCCAGCATCGATGAACCGTTCAGAACGGTTGATCAACGTGAGCGACTGCCCGTCATAGAGCAGCAGGGTATTTCCGGCGCCAGTCTCTGCCGAGGCGACCTCCGGTGTGCTGGCGGCGATCGCGCCGTTTTCGTTCGCCACGATCAGCGCAGCGGGCGAAGTGGGTGAGGTCAGCGCTGCTGTCGCGGTCGGCGGCACGACTGCGGTTGCGGTCGCGGTCGGCGGCACGGTTGCGGTCGCGGTTGCAGTGGCTGTCGCGGTCGGCGCTGGGCTTGCGGTCGCGGTCAGAGAAGGGACCGAGGTTATCGCTGCAAGCACGGCCGGCGTTTCAGACGCCTCCAGCATGCCGGTCGGGGTTCCGGTCGCGGTATCGAGCAAGCCAGCCGTGGCGAACAGCCGCCCTTCGCCCCGGCTCACTAAAATGGCCAGCGGCAGCGCTGCGATCAACACGATCGCCATGACGGCTATCCAGCGGCGCGATCGCGGCCGGGCCGCCGGGGCCGCAGCGTTCTGCGCCGATGGGGCGACAGGCTCACTGAGGGCGGGCCGGCCGGGCGCAGACGGCTTGGTCTGATGCGCATCCGCCGCCGGCGCCGCTGCCGGCGCCTCTGCCGGGGCGTGATCCCATGCAGTGAAAATTACCGTGCCCGCCTCATCAGCATTCATCCCTGCCTCTGCCTGCGCTGACGGCGGCACGAGCAGCGAATCGCTGAGCAGGCTGATGCCGAAAGCCATCTCGAGCGAGCGGGCGAATACGTCGCCATTGGGAAAGCGATCCTCCGGCTCTTTCTCCAGCGCGCGCAGCACCACCGCTTCAACTTCCGGCGGCAGGCTGGGGTTGTAAAGGCGCGGCGGCGGCGGCGGCTCGCTCACATGTTTGAGCGCGACGCTCATCGCCGAGGCATCCTCGAACGGCACGCGCCCCGTCAGCATTTGGTACAGCACCACGCCAAG
>DAOTYT010000156.1:0-2758 GCA_034434615.1 Anaerolineae bacterium
ACGGCAAAGCCGTACCAGATCGGTGTGAAGCCATCAGCGATCGCGTAATTAGGTGGGTAAAGCAGCAGGTGAAAGCCCGCATGCAGCCCCGCTGTGATCAACAGGCCCAGCCACGGCGATAGGGCGGCGCGCAGCGCGGGCAGCGCCACCCCTCGGAAGACCAGCTCCTCTGCCACCGGCTTAACGATGATCATGAAGGCCAGCACAACCACCCATGTCGCGATGCCGCCACCGCTGAGACTGATGCCGATCAATTCTGGCGCGGGCAGAAACTGGCCAGTGACGGCCAGGCTTAGGATGTCGATCGCGATGGCAAAACCAAACCCGATGAGCATGATGAACACCAGCGGCGTCTTCGGCGGGCCTAAGCGCAGAGCTGCGCGATCTTCGGGATGCCGGCGCGACTGGGCGACAAACAGGATCGTCAGCAGGCCGCCGACCAGCCAACCGGCGATGGCGGCATACGGCTGCCCCTCCAGCCATGCGAATGCCAGCAGCGTTCCGGCGACGAACAGCAGGAACGCGGCGACGATAGTCAGGACAACCGTAGCGAGCGACCATGGCGGCGGCGCCTCGGCCGCGCCAATGCGGGCCAGCAGCGAGCGATTGCGTTTCGTTTCCATGTCTGTTTTCTTTACAACAACAGCGCCATGACGGTCATTATCCCTTTTGGCGCGCCAACCAGTGAAAAAACTGGCGCCGTGCCATCATGCGATAGATTGTCAGCACCGGCAAGACCCGATCGACCATGAACGCGATGCGAAACACCGTTGAGGGATAAACGCTGCGCGCATCACGTTCGATGCCGTGCAGGATCGCTGCGGCGACCGTCTCCGGCGACTGCGATGGCCATGGAACCGGCGCGGCGAATTTCTCGCTGGAAGCCGTGAAGAAGCCTGTGCGCGTGCTGATCGGATAGACGAGCAGTAAATGCCCGCTCGGCGGCGCCTCATCGCGGTAGGCTTGGGCGAACCGATCGAGCGCAGCTTTGCTCGCGCTGTACAGCGCATAACCGGCCAGCCCCAGCTTGCTCATCGCCGAAGCGGTGATGACGACCATGTAAGGATCCGCCGGGTGCAGCGATCGCATTTTGGCCAGCGCGTACAGCGGGGAGATCAGGTTCACATTGAGCAGCGCCGCCATACGATCCCAATCGGGCTGGCCGAACTGCTCATAGTAAGCGAAGCCGGCATTGGCGATGAAAATATCGATGCTGCCGAACTCAGCGAGCGCCCGCGCGAACAGCGCGTCAACCCCTTCCGCCGATCCAATATCGCCGACGTGCGCGCAAATACGCGCTGAACCGCCGGCCAGTTGATCAACAGCTTCATGAAGCGCCACAGCATCCCGATCGGCAGCGACGATCTGGGCCGGACGGCCGGACAGCCGAGCGAGCAGCGCCCGGCCGATGCCCGAACCCGCCCCGGTGATCACGATGCGCCGGCCATCAAGTTTCATGACTGCGCCAGCTCCGGTGCAGGCTGCGTGCGCGGAACTGGAAAAGTGATGCGGAACCCATCGAGCTTGACCGCGCCGAGCGGTCGTGCCGTCCCCAAGTCGATGAAACGTTCCGGATCGCTCTCAAACTGGAGCACTTCCAGCCAGCGCACGCCAGCGCGGATCCGCAGCGGCGTGTAAAAGATCATCCCCATGTAACGCTGCATCAGCGTGACTGGGCACAACGCAGTGTTCACCGGCAGCCGCGCCCGCCCCGGCCGCGCCGCCATGCGAGCGATCGGCATTCCCTCGGCGAAAGCGCTCAGATGATCGATGCCATCCTCAGCCGTCTGAATCGAAAAATCAGCCTGGTCTTTGGGGATACCCCAGTTCGCGCGCCCGCTGACCACGCTTGCCATGGTGCTGACATAGATGCGCGCGATCGAATGATAGCGGCGTTTTCCAACCTGAAAGCGGCCCGGAATGAACAACAGCTCGCCATAGGGCCCCACGCCGGAGGTATGGTAGTTCATCCACGCGATCGCCCCCAAGCCGCCGCGCCACGTGCCGCGCAGTTCTGGCAAAATCGCATTGGGCTGGCGCACGAACTCGCGATCGAACCGATAGAAGAGCACCCAGCCATCGCCGGTCAGTTTCCACGGCGGCGGCACGACAGCGGCGGAAGCGTCCGCGTTAGCCAGTTCATTCATCGCATTACCACCCGCTGCGCGGTCTCGAAAGTCCGCTTCATTCACCATACCTTTCATACCACAGGGCCGCTATCTCCGGGGCTGGGATCGCCGCCCACCATGGCCGGCCGTTCTCCGCGCAGATGGCCGCCAGATCGGCCATCCGTTCGCGGCCGACGTTGATCAAAAAGTTGTGGCGCGCTGCGCCATGCGCGGCGATCGCTTCCGCCCACAGCGCGCGTCCCGCGATCACGCCGCTGGCCCCGGCGGCGCAGGCCAGCTCGACTTGACGCCGAAAGATCGGATAAGGGACGCCGCCGCTCAGCAGCGCCCACGGCACACTACATGCATCGTCCAGGTCGGCTAATGCAGCCGCCCAAACGGTCTCATCCGGTTCATGCGCTGCATCCACTGGAAACTCGATCTTGAGCACATCGATGCCCATGGCGCTGAACGTCCGCGCATTTTCAATGACAAGCTGGCGGCGCTCGGCCGACGAAAGCGACCGTTCTTGATCGAGGGAATAGGCGATCGGTTCCAGGAACAACGGGATATCTTCACGCGCGCAGTCCTCAACCGCACGGGCGACAACGTCGCGCTGGCTGGCCGCGTTGGCTGCCTCAGGATGGTAA
>DAOTYT010000157.1:0-2626 GCA_034434615.1 Anaerolineae bacterium
AGTTCCAGCGCATCGAGGACGTAATCGTAATCGCTGCTTGGGGTTTGAATGCGCACAACCCAGTGATCTGCTGGCATTTGCTGTAGCAGCGCCTGCATTTCGGGGCGTGTCGTCAGGCTGAGCAGCCGCTCGCGATGTTCGTCGAGCGTGCCCAACACTTTGATCACTTCGCCTTGAAGAGTCGAGGTTCGATCGGCCACGCGCAGGCCGATCAGGTCATTTACATGGGGCAGCGCCGCCGCATAGGTGTGAAGGTCAGGTTCGAACACCAGCCGCGATGCGACCGAGAGCGCCAGCGCCGGGGCGCCGCCGACCGACCATCCGCGGATGCGATAATCGCGTTCGATGCGCATGGCTTTGATGGCGAAAGTCGTCTCGGCCAGCGCTGCGCGAATCTCGGCCTCCAGCGCGGCCGCAGGCCCACGAGCCACAAACTGCGCCAGCGTCTCGGTCGTCGGCTTCCACGCATAGTCTTCTTCGAGCTGTTCAATCGGCTGCAGGGCTTCTGGCAGCGCCCGCCGCGCTTCATCGAGCGCCATCAGCAGGTTGACAGGGTTCGGCGGGGTATCTGTCACAATGCGACCAGCCAGCCACAGCCAAAAACCTGGCAGCAGCTCTGCCAAGGCCGACGCAAGGGACAGCCCCCCGTCTCTTTCGGCCCCTTTTTTCAGCGCGCTGCCGCGCATATAAAACGCTGTGAGCGCCGGCAGTGCATCGCGTCTGATCGGAAATACCTCCACGAACAGCGGCGCTGTAGACACGAGCCTCCTTATGCTTTTCTGGTCAATGGTCAATTTTAGCTTATTTGTTCTGTTTTTGACAGTTGAATTCAGTGTTCAACCGGCTTCGTCTCATCGTTGCCCCAGTCTTTCCACGACCCGTCATAGACTGCTCCCCCTGCGTAGCCAGCCGCTCGCAGGGCAAGCAGGCCGAAGCTGGCCGAAACGCCAGCATTGCAGTAGAAGATCGCTTGTGCGGCATTGGCTTCGGTCACGCCGATGGCGGCAAACTGCGCGCGCAGAGTCTCGCGTGCTGGCAAATGGCCATCAGCCTGTGTCAATTCAGCGCGGGGGAGATTGCGCGCGCGCGGGATGTGGCCGGCGCGCTTGGCGCGTGAGAGCTTCCCGTGATATTCGGCTGGCGTCCGCACGTCGATCAGGAGCGGCGCCGTCTCATGATCTTCCAACGCAGCGAGGATCTCGGTGCTGGAACGAGACCAATGGGGCTGCGGACGAGCGACGAAAGTGCCCACTGTGAAGGAGGGCAGTTCGTCGCTGATGGGACGTCCTTCCGCGGCCCAGGCCGTCCACCCGCCGTTGAGCACTGCTACCCGTGGATGACCATAGTAATTCAGGCACCACCACAGGCGCGCAGCGAACATGCCCCCCGCGTCATCATAAGCGACGACGAATGTGTCATCATCAACGCCGATGCGCCGCATGACGGCTTGAAACCGCTCTGGTGGGGCGACCTGCGCGTGGCGCGGGTCGGCGGGGTCAGTGATCTCGTGAACCCAGTCGATGAATGCTGCCCCAGGGATGTGCGCTTGCAAATAATCCGCATAGTGGTTGAAGTAGTGCGGCGGCGGGTCACTGGCCGGCAGGACATGTCCGCGAATGTCGACGATGCGCACCTGATGATCGTCAAGGCGCTCAGCGAGCCACTGTGTCGAGACGAGAGGGCTGTCATGCATAAGGCCTGCCTTCTGGCTTTTTTATACGATCCGTTCCGGCTTCATGTGGACGCCCTGCTCCGCCGACTGCAGCATCGCTTCGATCACAGCGACGTCTTGGAGCGCTGCCTCTGGAGCGTTGTGATGCGGCGCCCCGGTCTGGATCGCATCGGCGAAAGCCTGCAGTTCGGCGGTCACGCCATCAAGCTGGGGCAGAGGGACAGTCTGGGCCCCTTCTGAAGTGACGACTTCTAGAGAAGCGGTGTCCACGCTCAAACCGCCGCGCGTCCCGATCAGATGGAGATAAGTTGGGAAAGGACTGGCTACGGCATAAGTCACCGTGTAATGGCCGATGGCACGATTCTCAAATTCAAGCGCAGCGCTCAGCGTGTCGGCCGGTGGCAGGTCAGAGCGCATCGCTGCCACGCTGGCGCTGACGCGCGCGATCTCACCGGCGACCTGGCGCAGCGCTGCGATGTGGTGCACCCCAGCATCGAGCAGGAACCCGCCCGGAAAATCGCCGGTGCGCCGCCAGTTGGTGTGATAGTACTTGAGTTCCGGCGTCACGGGCACATGCACCGCCCAGTAAGCGGTGACGATCTCGCCGAGGTCGCCGCTCTGAACGAAATCGGCGGCGCGCATGAAGGCGGGTTCGTAGCGCCAGTTTTCGGCGACCATCCACACCGCGCGTGAAGGCGCCGCCCGGTACTGCTCGAGCAAGCGTTTGCCAGCCGCCACGGTGGGCGCGATCGGCTTTTCGCTGATGATGTGCTTGCCGCTGTCGAGGGCGGCTGCGACGGCCTCAGGTAGCAGGGGGATCGGCAGCAGGATGTCGACGGCATCGATCGCGTCATCACGCAGCAGCTCATGGTAATCCGTGGTGATTCTAACTTCATACGGCAGCAGCTTGGCCAGCTGGGCCGCGTTCTCGCGCGACTGGCTGCAAATGCCAGC
>DAOTYT010000158.1:0-11718 GCA_034434615.1 Anaerolineae bacterium
ATGGAATGACAGTGACCGGTAATTTGCCCAGCGGTGGCCGCGATGCCTATACTTTTTCGGGCACGGCTGGCGATGTCATCACCATCGACATGATCAGCGCTGAGTTCGATACGTTCCTTGAGTTGATCGGGCCGAACGGTGTCGAAGTGACGCGCGATGACGACAGCGGTCAAGGGCTGAATGCTCGTATCGAAAATTTTGCCCTGCCCACAACCGGGACCTATACGATCATCGCGCGTGGTTTCGCTGGCGCATCGGGGTCGTATACCCTGACGCTCTCGCGGGGCAGCGGGGCAGCGACGACAACGATCCTGGCTGGCGGGTCGATCGAATATGGACAAACGCTTCGCAGCGTTCTCTCACCGAATGCGCGCGACAGCTATACGTTCGTTGGGACGGCCGGAGAGCGCGTGACGATCGATATGATCAGCACCGAGTTCGACACCTATCTTGAGCTCATTGGCCCGAACGGCGTCGAGGTAACGCGCGATGACGATGGCGGCCAGGGGTTCAATGCCCGTATCGAAAACTTCTCACTCCCCTCAACCGGCACCTACGCCATCATCGCGCGGGCTTTTGGCAGCGGCGGCGGCAGCTATGAATTAACCCTTGTGCGGGCTGGCGCTGCGAGCGCGTCGGGCTCTATAAGCTATGGTCAGTCGTTGACTGGTGTGCTGGCGGCCGGCGGTCGCAATGCCTACACCTTTAGTGGAGCAGCCGGTGACGTGATCACCATTGATATGGTTAGCACGGACTTCGATACGTTCCTTGAGCTGATCGGGCCGAACGGCGTCGAAGTGACGCGCGATGACGACAGCGGCGATGGGTTTAATGCCCGCATCGCCAATTTCTCGCTCCCTACGACGGGGACTTACACCATCATTGCGCGCGCGTTTGGTGCTGGCGCCGGCACGTACACGCTGACGCTCGTCACGGGTGGTAGCGGCGAAACGTCGAAGTGATCTTCTGACTTGACCAGCAGGTTACATGGGGGCTGCCAGCGCGGCCCCCATGTTTATATCTGGCCCGCGCATGCCTCATAAACGTTCGAGGGTTGTTTGGGAGACAAGCTGCTGGTACAGCGCTCGTTCGATGCGCCCACCACCAACGACCAAGGCATTAGCTGCGCCGGCAGCAGTGCCGGCCTGCAGTGCAGTCCCTGGGGTTGCGCCGCGCTCAAAAGCAAATAACAGCGCTCCCAGAAAAGCATCACCGCTGCCGACAGGACTCTTCGCTTCGATCGGTGGCAGCGAAGCGTGCCAGCGGGCCGCGCCTTCCGCCAAGACCGCACCAAGCCCACCGAGCGTTATGACCGCCGCTTTGCCGGTGGCAGTGAAGAGTTTGGAGGCGGCATCCGCTGCCTGCTGCGGCGTCTCGATGCGCACATTGAGCAGCTCGCCGGCTTCCTCGTGATTGATCTTCAAATTAATGCCGCTGACTGCTGCCGCCGCGCGCAGCGCCGCGCCGCTGGTATCGACCCATATGCGGCGGCCGTTCGCGACCAGGGCGCGCACGAGATCGGCGAAGCGTTCTGGCCGCGAACCTGGCGGCAAACTGCCGCTCAAGCAAACGAACGTTGCATCGGCTGAGGCTTCTAATACATCGCGCTCGAGCGTTTGCCAGTCATGGTCATTCACATGTGGGCCGTGCTCGTTGATGAGAGTCGTCTGGTCGGTTGCTGGGTCATAGATGATGGTGCAGGTTCGCGTCTCCCCCTCGATCAGCGTCCAGATGGCCTCGATGCCGTCGGCCTGCAGCAGCGCCTGCACCTGCTGGCCCGTATAGCCGCCGAGAAAACCCGCACATCTCGCATGACCGCCGAGCGAGTGAATCGTGCGGGCGACGTTGATGCCCTTTCCTCCAGCCGCCACCAGCAGGTCACTCGGGCGGAAGATTTCGCCAACTCGATAATGCGGCACAGTCAGAGTTCGGTCGACTGCCGGATTGGGGGTGACGCAAAGGATCATAGGCTATGCTTCCATCAAGCTCGTGTATGTTATGTAAAGACATGTCTGCTCGTGTTTTAACCTGGCGCAGATGCGCAGGGGTTGCGCTGCATCGTGCAGCCGCGGTAAGTTTACTCAACCTTTGAGGCTGCTGCTGGAGAATTTCTGTGACCGCTATCACCATCGACTCAATCTCTTGTTACCCGATCGCGCTGCCCTTCACCGAACCTCTGCGGACGAGCTTTGGCGAGGAGCCGTTCAAAGTTTGTGTCTTGGTGGAAGTGCGCACGACCAATGGCGTCGTGGGTTGGGGCGAGGCGTCGGTCGAGATACGACCTGGCTATGGGCCTGAGACGGTCGGCACTGCGCTGCATGTCCTTGAAAACTTCCTGCTTCCTGAGCTGCTCGGCGTGACGATCGCGGATCCAACACAGGTTCCTGAACTGCTGCGCGGCACGCGAGGGCATCACCATGCGAAGGCCGGCCTTGAAGCAGCAGTGTGGGATGCTGCGGCGCGCGCCAATGAAATGCGCTTGGCTGATTATTTTGCTGCTTTTTTGCCCCAGGGACACCGCTCGCGCGGTTGTGCCGTCGTTGGCGTGAGCATTGGCATTCAGCCAACCATTGAAGCGACGCTGGCGATCGTCCGCAAGCGCGTCCAGCAGGGCTATAAGCGCATCAAGCTAAAGATCAAGCCGGGTTGGGATGCGCAAATCGCAGCGGCCGTGCGCGCCGAATTTCCCCATACCCAACTCATGCTTGATGCCAACAGCGCCTATACGCTGGCGGATGCCGGCCGTTTGCAGCAGCTCGATGCCTATGATTTGCTGATGATTGAACAACCGCTGGGCTATGATGATATTTTTGAGCACAGCCGGCTGCAGCCGCAGCTCAAAACGCCGATTTGCCTAGACGAGAGCATCAAATCGGCAGGTGACCTGCTGCTGGCGCTGCACGTTGGCGCCTGTCGCATTTTGAACCTTAAGCCCGCCCGCGTTGGCGGCCTTACAGAAAGCTTGGCCATCTATCACCTTTGTGTTGAACAGGGCGTACCGCTGTGGATCGGCGGCATGTTAGAGACCGGCGTCGGAAGAGCGGCTAACGTGGCGTTTGCCTCGCTGCCTGGGGTTACCCTGCCCAGCGATATTTCCGCGACCGATCGATATTTTGATCCCGATATCACCGAGCCGCCATTCTTTCTGAACGAAGACAGTACGCTTCGCGTTCCTGAAGGTCTTGGTATTGGCGTCGAGGTGATCCCGGAGCGTTTGGCGCGCGCGCGCGCGCTTTGGGAGGAATACTACCCCTACAAACGCTGACGACTCGCTAAACGCTCCCGGTCGTGTGCTGCATTATTGTATTGTGCGTTCATTCCGTGCTGCTAAGCTGCGTCTGCGCTGCGACTTCGGGCTTATGCTGGCGTTTTGGCCTGTTTTTCCAGCGCAGCCGCCAAGTTCGCCATGTCCCCACGATGCCGCTGGGGAAGATCATGACGACAGTGATGAAAACGGCGCCAAGCAGCAGACCCCAAATGCTCGAAATATTGACGGAAAGACTGCCGATTACGATGGTTTGATCGCGCAGCACGGTATCGAGCAAATGCAAGCTCGCTGCTCCGATCACCGGGCCAGTGAACGTACCGATGCCACCGATGATCGTCATGAGCAAAGGGTCTACCGTATAGGTAATGCTCAAAATTTCCGGCCCCACCTTTTTATTGAGCAACACCTGCAGCACCCCTGCAGAAGCGGCGAGCATGCCCGAGATCGCGATCGCGATCAATTTGTAGCTGAGCGTGTTATAACCGATCGCCTGTGCGCGCTCTTCGTTTTCGCGGATCGCTTTGAATACCGCGCCAGTCGGTGAATTGACGATGCGGCGGATCAACAAGAAGGTGAATACCACCAATGCCAGTGCGATGTAATAGAAGTTGAGCCGGCTCTGGGTTGGATCCAGCCAGACGGGCAGCTGGGTGATCGCGAAGCCATCCTCCGCTCGCGTGAGCTGCAGGCGGCTGAAAAAGATGAAGAACATCTCTGCGATCGCCAGCGTAAAGATAGCGAAATACACCCCGCGCACACGAAGCGATACGATCCCGATCAGAAGGCCGAGCAGCCCCGCCAACCCAACCCCAACGACAATACCTAAGACGAGCGCTGTCCCTGTGTCGAGATCGGTGAACTGTAGGGCGAGGCCAAGGGTATACCCGCTGATGCCAAAAAACAGCGCATGACCGAATGAGATGATGCCGGTGAAACCAAAGAGCAGATTGTAGCTCATGGCGAGCGTCGCAAGGATGAACAGCTCGATGAAGACCGCTTGCCAGCGCACAGACTCGCCTCGCATGATCATGCGGTCGCCGCGCGGAACGCCAGTTGGGCTGGAACCGGTCAAAGCGGCGACTATGAAAGGGAAAAGCAGCAAAAAGATGAAAATGGCCACGAGCAGCCACTGGCTGCGCAGGGCGTTGAGCCAGCGCGATCGTTTGCTCATAAGCCTACCTCGATGTGCCAAATAAGCCGCTGGGGCGCAGCAGCAGCACCAACACTAACAGCAGCATGGGCGTGATGCTTGGCAGCGCACTAAAACTGCTGCCAATTGCCGCTTCCTGCGCTACAGCGATCGCGATGCCTACCATCAGGCTGCCGACGGCCGTACCGACGTAGCTGCCCATGCCGCCGATGATCACAACGGCGATCGCTTGGAGTAGAAATACGTTGGCCAAACTGGTCGAAGCGCCGAGAAAAGGCGCTGCGATCGCGCCGCCGAACGCTGCTACAGCGCACCCCAGCGTGAAGACCAAAGTGAAAATGGCGCGCACGTTGATGCCAAGCGCTTGAACCATCTGGCTATCCTCAACGCCGGCGCGGATGATGATGCCGATGCGTGTGCGCTTAAGCAGCAGGGCGATACCGATGATCAGCGCGAAGCCGATGCCCACCACGAACAGTCGGTATGTGCTGAAGCGCTGGCCGAACAATTCGAAGAAATTTTCGCGCACCCCGAAGACGGCCGTCCACGAATAGGGCGTGGTCGACCAGATGAATTTGACAACTTCGAGCAGCACGAGCGAGATACCAAAGGTGAGCACAAGCTGGAAAATGGGGCGCGCATAAAGCGGGCGCAGCAGGCCGCGTTCGAGGATGACGCCCAGCAGCGCGCCCACCGCGATCGCCGCCAGCACTGCCAGCGGAAAACGCAGATTCGGATCGGGGATCGCGTTCGTGAGATTGATCAAACCGCCAGCATGTTGAATGTCATAGGCGATATAGGCGCCGATCATGAAATAAGCGCCCTGCGCCAAATTGAGAACATCCATCAGGCCGAAGATGATCGACAGCCCCGATGCGACCAAAAACAGCAGCATCCCCTGAAACAGCCCCGAAAGCAGCGTGATGCTGAAATTGCCGAGGCTGCCAGTTCGCAGGAAAGAGAAAGTCAGCAGGCCGATCATGATGACGACGATGGCGACGATCGAACTGCGCCGCGCCGTTCCGATCATAGTCTTGCTCCTCTAGGCTACACCGAGATAACGCTGAATCATCGCCTCATCACTTAAAAGGTCGGCCATGACGCCGCTCATCACACTTTTACCATCATCGAGGATGACATAGCGATCAGCCAGACGGCTGGCGACTCGAAAATTTTGCTCGACCAACAGCACGGTCACACGTTGAGCAAGCTGTGTGATCGCGGCCATGAGCTGTTCGATAATGAGTGGGGCTAAGCCCTCGCTTGGCTCATCAATGAGCAGCAGCCGATTTTGCGGAACCAACGCCCGCGCCACAGCGAGCATCTGCTGCTGCCCGCCAGAGAGATTGCCGCCAGGCAGCATGATCAGCCGCTTGAGGTCTGGGAACAGTTCAAAGATTAAGTCGCTGCTGCGCGCCAGATCGCCGCGGCGACGCTCGGCAATCTGTAGATTCTCCTGTACGGTCAGTTCTTTGAAGATCGCGCGATGTTCCGGCACGTAACCGATCCCCATCTGTGCGATGGTGTGCGGCGATTTGCCGTTCAGCGAAATCCCATCAAAGCGAATGTGGCCGCTGCTTGGCGGGGTGATGCCCATGATGCTGCGCAGCGTTGTCGTCTTGCCGGCGCCATTGCGACCCAGCAGCACCGTGATGCTGCCGCGCGGCACGCTTACCGAGACCCCTTCGAGGATGTGGAACTGGCCGATGAATGTGTGAATATCGGAGACTTCAAGCAGCGTATCGTTCATGATGCTTTCCCCGGCAGGTCATAAAGCTCACCGAGGTATACACTTTGTACCGTCGGATCGTTGGCGATTTCAGTTGGCGTGCCTTCGGCCAGCACACGGCCATAGTTCATCACGGTGATCACATGTGAGCTGCCCATGACAACGTTCATATTGTGCTCAACCAGCACGATCGTCTTGCGACCCTGCTCGCGCACACGGTTGATGGTCGCCATCAGGTCTGGAACTTGTTCAGAGGCCATGCCGGCGGTCGGTTCGTCGAGCAGCAGCAGTTCTGGGTCGCCAGCAAGGATGATCGCCAGCTCAAGCTTGCGTTTGCCGCCATGCGGCAGCATGTTAGCGGGCACATGCGCCATCTCGCGCAGGTCAACGAGTTCGAGCATCGCTTCGGCGCGGGCGATGTATTGGTTAAATGACTCGGTGCGCCGCAGCATACGAAAGTTATCGCCGCCCAGCGCCTGCGCCGCTAGCCGAACGTTCTCCAGCACCGTTAGGTTAGGAAAGATATTCGTGATCTGAAACGAGCGGCCGATGCCGAGATGCGCGCGCCGGTGAACGGGCACGGCCGTGATGTCTGCGCCTTTGTAGATGACAATGCCGCGCGTTGGGCGATAGCGACCGGTGAGCAGGTTAAATAAGGTCGTCTTGCCGGCGCCGTTCGGCCCGATGATCGAGTGGATGGTATTGGGCCGCACCCGTAAGCTGACGTCGTCGACCGCGACCAGCCCGCCGAACTCTTTGCGTAAATTTTTCGCTTCGAGAATGACATCGTTCGCGTTCATCACGCCGATGCTCCCTCATGAAATGGTCAGGCGCTGTCGGGCGCCGGAGACAGTGATAGCTTCAATCCGCTCCGACAGCGCCTGACAAAAGACGGGCTGTTTATGACTCAGCGGCCCTGGCCGCCAGCGCTTCCAGGAAGCCTTCGTCAAGCGCGAGCCGGTCGAGCAGGCTTTCTGGCAGCAAAATGGGCGGGATAATTTGTTCGGCCGGGACCACCGCCAGCAAGTCGTAGAATTTCTGGTCTGGGTCATCCAAATTGGCAAGGCGGGCGATATACATCGGCACCAATGCCTGATGGTCAGAAGGCCGGATGGCGTACAGGCCCTTCGGCCCTTCGAAGATCAATCCCTCGAGCGCGGGGATTAGCGCATCAGGCAGCGTATCGCCTTCGGTCGCCTCCACTGCGATCACAAGTGCTTGAGCGGTGGCAAAGCTGCACTCAGTGAATAGATCGGGGACATCGTTATAAACGGCGCGGTGGCGTTCAATCAGCCAGTCATTGATCGGGTTATCGGGGAACGAATAATGATAAACGATCCACGAGATGTTGCCGATTGTGCTTGGGTCGCTCACTGCAACGATGTCATTCGAATTGAAGGCAGCGACGACGGCCATCTGGCTTTGAACGCCCAATTCCTCGATCTGCTGGAACAGCGTCACCGAGCCATCGCCCGCCCAGATCGGCAGTACGGCATCAGCGCCAGAATTGAGCACTTGCTGCAGGTACGGCGTGAAATCGGTCGTCTCGAGCGGCGCATAGATCGGATCGGAGACGAAGGTGATGCCAGCGCTCGCTAGCACACCAGCGGCTGCCGCCGAGCTGCGCCCGAAGTCGTTATCGATAGCGAGGATCACGAAGTTGGTGCCCAGTTCTTCGGTGGCATAGGGCGCGAAAGCGAGAAAATCTTGGAAGGTGTTACGGCAAACACGGAACGTGTTGACGTTGAAATTGGGGCCAGTGATCGCTGGCGAGGCGGCCGGCGCGGCGAACAGGATCACGTCAGAATCGAGCGCGACTTGCTGGACGCCGGTCATCACCCCAGAGCTGGGTGCGCCGACCAGAATCTCAACACCTTCCTGTTCGATCAGCTCACGCGCTTGGCTGGCAGCGAGGTCGGCATTGCTGGCATTGTCGCGCACGATCACCTCGACTGGCCGGCCTGCGATCACGACGTCCGCCAGCGCCGCATCGAGGCTGTCGTAATCGAGCGGGTCGATGCCGGCAGCATAGAGCAGGCCCATTTTGAAGCCGTTCTCCAGCTCAATACCGTAAATCGTGAGCGCTCCAGATTGATCGACCAACAGGCCTATCTTGAGCGGTTCACCGTCTTGGGCTGCCGCGCCGCTCGCCAGCAGGGCAGCAGTGAGCAGAATGACCAGAACGAACAATCCTTTTTTCATCTCTTCGTCTCCCTAAATCTTCATCAGAAAAATTAGCTATTCTCGATCATGTCGCTTCTGGCGCGATCACGACCGCCTCGCCCTCGATCACCACCACGCCGTCTTGATTGGTGCAGGTCGTTTTCAGCGTGGCGATGCGCCGGTCTTCTCGATACTTGATCACTTCAACCATGGTCGTGATCGTATCTCCAATGAAAACTGGCGCCCTAAACTTTAAGTCTTGTGCCAGATAAATGGTGCCCGGGCCGGGCAGGTCGTTGCCGAGCACTGCCGAGATGAAGCTGGCAGTGAGCAAGCCATGTGCGATGCGGCGCCCGAACTGGGTCTGCGCGGCATAAGCGTCATTTAGATGTACTGGATTATCATCGCCAGAGGCTAGAGCAAACGCGCGAATCGCCGCGTCGGTGATCGTTGTGCTGCGCATGGCCGTTGCGCCGATGCTGATCGTCATTGCTGGTGCTCCCTCGCTTCAATTTCTTGCAGCAGTTCGCGTTTGAGGATCTTCCCGGCACCGGATATGGGCAGCTGGTCGCGGAATTCGATCTGGCGCGGCACTTTGTACCCAGCAAGATAGTGCTGCATGTGCGCCATCAGTTCCTCGACTGTGACCTGCATGCCAGCGCGAACGACGATGAATGCTTTGCCGACCTCGCCCCATTTCTCATCGGGCACCCCCACGACAGCGCACAGCTCCACAGCGGGGTGCTGATAAAGCACCTGCTCGATCTCGTTCGGATAGATGTTTTCGCCGCCGCTGATGAACATGTCTTTCTTGCGATCGACGATGGTGAAGTAATGGTTGTCATCCATCACGGCCAGGTCGCCGGTGTGGAACCAGCCGTATTCATCAACGACATGGGCGCTGGCTTCGGGCTCATTAAAATAGCCAGAACACATGGAAGGCCCGCGCAGCACCAACTCACCGACCTGACCAGGTGGCAGCGGCTGGTTCAATTCATTGACGATGCGGGCATCGACATAAAAATTGGGCCGCCCGATGCTGCCCGCTTTGCGAAGCGCATCTTCCGGCGCGAGCGCAAAAACTCCCGGTCCAAATTCAGACATGCCAAACCCCTGTTTAAATTGGATGCCTTTTTCGCGCCGAAATTTCTCGACCAAACTGACCGGTAAGGGGGCGCCGCCGCTGGTGCAAAACCGCAGGTTGCTTAAGTCAGCGGTCGCCCAGTTTGGGGCGGCGGTCATCATCTGGTACATAGTCGGCACGCCGGCATAGACGGTCGCGGCGTACTCCTCGAGCAGGGTGAGCACCTGTTGAGCGTCAAAACGCCGCGTGAGGACGATGGTTCCCCCGAAAATGATCAGAGGCATCGTGTAGACCAGCAGGCCGCCAGTGTGGAAAAGCGGGAAGGTATTGACGGTAATATCGCCGTGCTGCAGGTCGTGAATGATGGTGTTGAGCGCATTCCACGCGATCATCCGGTGGCTGATCTGCGCGGCTTTCGGCATGCCGGTCGTGCCGCCAGTGAAGATCAACGCGACGATATCTTCTTCGGTCACATCTTCGGTCGTCACCGGCAAGAGCACCGAGTCGGTCAGCGTCTTTTCAAAGTAACGGCTGTTGGGGAGGCCTTCGCCATCCAGATGCACAATGTGCGCGATACAATCGGTGTTGGCGAGGATATTGGCCACTGTCTCGCGGAAGTCGCTTGAATAGACCAGCACCCGCGGCGTCGTCTTGTTGATCAGCGCGGCGAGTTCGCGCCAGTGCAGCCGCCAATTGAGTCCGGTCAGAATGGCGCCGAGTTTTCCGCAGGCAAAAAACGTATCTAAATATTCAACCCCATCCAACGCCAGCACCGCGACACGGTCACCCTTTTTGACGCCGGCGCCATCGCGCAGCCAGTTTGCCAGCCGGTTGGCGCGGTTGTTCAGCTCGCTGTAAGTGAACGCGCGGTGAGGGTTTTTGCCAGCATCGACGATCGCCATCTGGTCTGGCGAGTAAAGTGCGCGTCTGCCTAAATAATCGCCTATGTACATCGAAGAAATCGCCTCATCTTTCGACCGCCGTCAAATGGCGCCGCCTCGTTCAACCCAAGGCCAGTTGAGTCGTAACTTTCATCTCATTCAAGACGACATTCGTTTCAATGCGTTCGACGCCGTCAAGCGTCATTAACTGCTCGGCGACAAACCGTTCCAGCGCTTTATGGTCGCGCGCCACGACTTTCAACAAAATATCAAAGCTGCCAGCGATGTGGTAGCACTCTTGCACAGCGGGCAGAGCATCGATGGCGGCTTGAAAGGCTGCCCAACGCTCGCGTGTATGTGGCTGCAAGCTGAGTTTGATATAGCACAGCACGTCGTAGCCCGCCGCTGTCCGGTCGACCAGCGCCACATAGCGCTGTATGACTCCAGCGCGCTCCAGCCGTTTGATGCGCTGGTAAACGGCCGGTGGGGAGAGGTGAACCTTTCTGCCCAGATCGGTCACGCTCATCCGGCCGTCGTGTTGAAGTTCGCGTAGGATCGCATGATCAAGTTGATCAAAACCGCCACTCTTAAGCGTATTTGTCATCGTTATATTTCTTAATTTGATCGTATTCTAGTGGATGTCGTCAGTGGATCATGAAATGCGAAAAGATCCATGCTGAATGCGAGCGGTTGCATTCGTTTCTTTTGCACCTTTAATGAAAAGGGCAGCGCCTGTATAAGCGTTGCCCTCACAGGTTTCATTGCGTTAAGTGTTCATGAAACAGCCGGTTGAACGCCTCCGGCTTTTCGATGTAAGGCGTGTGACCGGTGTCTTCGATCACTGCCTCGTGGAACTGCCCGCCAGCCGCTTGATATTTTTCCAACACAGCGCGAGTCTGGCTCACCATCGGCTGGGGTGGGAAAACCTCTGCGCCCGGCCAGCCAGGGACTGCCCCCAGCTGGCCCAGCGTTCCCATGTCGAACAAGGATTGATCGCTGACGATTTGGTCGTGGCTGCCCCGTATCCACAGCACAGGCGGTTTCGGCTCGATCGCGTACAGCCGGTTGATATCGCCAACATACTTTGGTGACAGCGCGTTTGCCGGGCCATAGGTGCCTGGCGCGACGTTTGGCCAATTCGGAGAGGGAGTGAGGTCGCCCGGATACTGCTGGTCGCCAATATGCTGCGACAGCAGAGACGAGAGCAGGTCTTCCTCGCGAGCTGGCACAAATGGCGGTTTGAAGTAAAAGTTCTTCATCACCAGTCTGGGTGAGGCTTGCGGGTTATCGACGCTGCGATCGCCCGCCGCGATCGCAGCAGTGAAGGCTCGGTTGACGACCCCGCCGCCTGAGCCAGCAGCATCGGGATGGCACAAAGTGCCTTCCAGATCTTTGGTGCCGCCAAAGCCAAACGGTGAACCCGGACAAACCTGAGTGACGGTC
>DAOTYT010000159.1:0-4281 GCA_034434615.1 Anaerolineae bacterium
GATTGGGGCTGGTTCGGAACTCAGTTTGCCGTGCAGCTGGCCTGCGAAATTGAAGTTCCTCAAACCTTCGACATTCGCCCGCGCATCGCTTATCTTGATAACGCTCGCCTCTTCTATCCAGAGCCTGCGCTCCCCGAGATCGACTGGGAAGCGATCAAGGCTGAATGCGAATAAACTTGATCGACCAGAGGGGCGAGGCCTCGCCCCTCTCGTCAATTCTTTTCAGACTGTAAAAACTTTGCTGCTAGAAGAATGGTTTAAATATGCGTTTTCAAGACCACGTCATTATCGTTACGGGAGCATCGCAGGGGATTGGCTGGGCAGCCGCGGCCGCCTTCGCCCGTGAAGGCGCGAAAGTGGCTCTCATCAGTAATGATGTGGAGCGCGGCGAACAAGCCGCCCGCAATTTGGCTGAAACTGGGGCGGCAGCGAAACACTTTTTTGCCGATGTCGCCCGCGAAGACCATATTCAGCAAATGGTCGATGCCGTCATCGCAGAATGGGGACGGCTCGATGTCCTCGTCAACAACGCCGGCATTTACCTGCAAGGCGACGTCACCCAAACCACCCTCAAAGACTGGGAGCGCATCATGTCCGTCAATTTGACGAGCGCTTTCCTTTGCACGCATTATACCGTGCCAATCATGGCGCGCGCTGGTGGTGGGGCCATCGTTAACGTCGCTTCAGAAGCGGGTTTAGTTGGCATCAAGGGCCAGGTGGTTTACAACGTCTCCAAAGCGGGCATGATCGCGCTGACGCGGAGCTGCGCCGTCGATTTGGCAGATCGCAACATCCGTGTCAATTGTGTTTGCCCCGGCACCACCGATACGCCGCTCGTTCGCGAGGCGGTTAACCGAGCACCCGATCCCGTCAGCGCCAGGAAAAATCTTGAGCAGGTTCGGCCAGCCAATCGGCTTGGCAAACCTGAGGAAATCGCTTCTGCAATCTTGTTCCTCGCCAGCGCTGAAGCAGCCTATGCCACCGGCGCAGTCCTTAGCATAGACGGTGGTTACACCGCACAGTGAGGCCATGAACGCTACCTCAGCAGTGGGAACAACCCCGCTCTTACAAATGGAGCAAATCGAAAAACAGTTTCCGGGCGTCAAAGCGCTGGATCGTGTCAATTTTGATCTATTTGCCGGCGAAGTTCACGTCCTGCTTGGTGAAAATGGTGCCGGCAAGTCTACGCTCGTGAAAATTCTCTGCGGTTCTCTGCCAATGGACAGAGGACGCATTCTGATCGACGGGCACGATGTCGGGCCGCTTACCCCGCAGCGCGCAAAAGATCTCGGCATCGCCATGGTCTATCAGGAACTCAGCCTGGTTCCCTACCTCAGCGTTGCAGAGAATATTCTGATCAACCAACTGCCACGCACATGGTTCAAGACCGTTAATTGGCATACCGCTAACGAGCGCGCCCGTGAAAGTTTGGCTATGCTCGGCGTTCATCATATTGACCCACGTACCCGTGTGAACCAGCTGAATGTGGCTGAACAGCAGCTGACGGAAATTGCACGTGTCCTTAACCGCAACTGCCGCATCCTGCTGCTGGATGAGCCAACCTCGGCGCTTTCTGAAACTGAGGCGGAAAAACTGTTTGCGATCATCCGCCGTTTACAGGCCCAGGGCGTCGGCATTATCTATATCTCTCACCGGCTGCACGAAGTCCCACTCATCGGAACTCGCGTCACGGTAATGCGCGATGGAAAAGTTGCGGGGACGCTGCCCGCTCAAGATGTTGAGCGTGAGACTTTGATCCAGATGATGACAGGACGACGCTTGGCTGAACAATATCCTAAAACCAGCACGCCAACCGAGCAGCCGCTTTTACGCGTCAAACATCTCTCCGTTCCCAAGCTGCTGCACGATTTAGAGTTTGAAGTTCATCGGGGGGAAATTGTTGGCATTTTTGGCCTCATGGGTGCTGGTCAAACAGAACTGGCGCGCGCGCTCTTCGGCTTAATGCCGCAGATGCATGGTGAGATCGAGATCGATGGCAAACCTCTGCGCATTCGTCGCCCTGCCGATGCCATCAGGCATCGCGTTGGCTTTCTCGCTGGCGATCGCCGGCAAAGCCTTGTGCCCATGCAGCCGATCCCCCCAAACATTACCCTCGCGAATGTGGGGCGTGTGCCGCCGCTGAAACTGCTTAATCTTGGTCGCGAGAAAAAATTGAGCGCGGAGTATGTGCAAGAGCTGCAAATTCGCCCACCCTTGCTGGACCGAAGCGTGATGTTTCTGAGCGGCGGCAATCAACAGAAGGTGGTGTTGGCGCGCTGGATGTGCAGCGAAGCCGAGTTGTTGATCTTTGATGAACCAACGCGCGGCATCGATGTTGGAGCCAAAGCCGAAGTCTTCGCCCTCATGAATCGCCTTGCTCAACAGGGCGCAGGCATCATTATGATCTCTTCAGAAATACCGGAAATCTTGGGTATGGCGGACCGTGTTTTAGTCATCCGAGGGGGGCGCTTTGTGAAACACTTCGCACGTGGCGAGGCAACGCAGGAAGACCTGCTGCATTACGCAAGCTGAACGGAGGAATCGTGACTCGAGAGACGCTCAAAGAAGAACCGGCGCAGGCACAACCAACCGCAAACGCGGCGAGCCAACTGCAATCGCGGCGCTACTGGCTCCGCATTCGCAGCCTGCTGCTGCAAGGTGGCCCCCTTTTTGCACTCATCGCACTTTGTTTATTTTTAGCGCTTTCTACCCCCTTTTTTTTGACCGAAAGCAATTTAACAAATGTGATGCGCCGCACGTCAGTCGTCGCTATCCTCGCCATAGGTCAAACCTTTGTGATCCTTTCGGCTGGCATCGACCTGTCCGTCGGGTCGACGGCCGCACTGGCGGGGTCCCTTTCCGCGGTCATGATGACACAACCCATTTATATCGGCGAGTTGGTGATCGGTCCGGTTGACTTTGGTGTGGGCTTAGTTGTTGCGCTGCTAACCGGTATTACTGCCGGTTTGGTCAATGGATTGGTCATCACGAAAGGGCGTATTCCTGATTTCATCGCCACCTTAGGAACCTTAGCTGCCTTTCAGGGGCTCGCGCTGTTGATCACACAGGGGCTGCCAATTCCTTCTTTTTCCACAGCGCCGGGTCATCTAAATCGTCTTCCCGATCAATTGATATGGTTAGGCGGCGGCAGAATACTCGGCATTCCGGTTCCGGCGCTCATTGCGCTGCTCGTTGTCATTATCGCATGGTTTGTTTTGCGCTACACTGCCTTCGGCCGTTCGATCTATGCGGTCGGTGGCAACCGAGAAGCGGCCCGGGTTTCCGGCATCAATGTCGATCGCACACGCATTCTGGCTTATGTCACCTCTGGCCTGTTGGCGGCGGTCGCTGGTTTTGTGCTTACCGGCCGCTTAAACTCGGCAAATGCGCTTATGGGCACGCGGCAGGAACTTGAGTCAATCGCCGCGGTCGTCATCGGCGGCACTAATCTATTCGGTGGCGAAGGCGGCGTCGTCGGTTCGCTCATCGGCGCCCTAATCACAGGCGTGCTGCAGAACGGCTTGAATTTGCTCGATGTGAGCGCCTTTTGGCAGCAAGTGATTCAGGGCGTTGTGATCATTGGCGTCGTTATCTTCGACCAGTGGCGGCGGCGGCGTTTTCGCACATAAGGTTGCTTAAGGTTCGAAACGTCGGCCAGCGCCACCGGCCTATAAGACCAACTTTAATTAAAGGGAACATGACATGGAAAATTTATTTGATTTGACCGGACGCGTTGCCATCGTAACAGGAGGCGGACAAGGAATTGGTCGAGAAATCGTCCGAACGCTTGCGCGAGCCGGCGCGGATATCGTCGTGGCTGAGCGAAATCCGCACACGGCTGCGGAAGCTGCTCACGAGGTTTGCGAGCTAGGGCGGACGGGCCTCGCCATCGAGACCGACGTACAAAACCCCGACAGTGTCGAAGCGATGGTGGCTCAAACGATCGAGAGGTTTAGCAAAATCGACATCCTCGTCAACAATGCGGGCATCGCCCTCAATGTCCCCTCAGAGAGCTGCACTGTTGAAGAATGGCATAGAATCTTAGGGATCAATCTGTTTGGCGTGATCTGGTGCTGCACGGCGGTTGGGCGGCACATGCTTCAACGCCAATCTGGCGCTATTGTCAACATCGCCTCTATGTCGGGGCAGGGCTTACGCATGAAGGTTTGTTACAAATCGAAGGCGAAAATCATCGTCGAGAGCGGCTTTGAAGCGTTTGCCTTTGAGAGAGCCTTTGGACTTATCCTGTTTGAGCAGGCTGAGGGCAATCGTGCGGATCAG
>DAOTYT010000160.1:0-41476 GCA_034434615.1 Anaerolineae bacterium
CACTTGCTTCAGGTCTCCAACGCCTGAGTCAAGGCCCTTGGTGTCGAAGGCAACCAGCAGGTCGATCACAAGATCAAGCTGAACCTGGCCCGGCTTGAGGCCGTCAAGGTTCAAATCCCGGACCACAGCATCAAAGTCGCTGGAAAGAAACAGATACAAAAAATTATCCTCCAGGTAGTCTTCCACCAGCACCCAGCCAGCCGGGTAGCGCAGCGATATCTGACCGTCATCCCCGGCATAAGTATACTGCCCGCCTAAATCGATCGCCGGCTGCGCGGCGGCCGGAACCACCACCAACAGGAAGATCAGAGCCAATACAAACCGAATACGCATCGCCTGCACATCCCCTTATATCTGATATCTCTGATCTCGGCTCGAGCACTGCCCTACAGACCATCGCCGTAGTCTTAGCTCATCATAACAAGATTTTTCCTTTGCACATATTGCAAAAATCTTAATTAGCAATCTGTTAAACGAATCTGGATTTACTGTTACAATCGGTGTATATTCATTACAAATGTTACGATTGATCTCTTAGGTTTGGAGCGATTTGCCATGGGCAAGACGAAGATCATGTTGGTCGAAGATGACCCAAATATCAACAAGCTGATCCATGACTATATGACCTCTCACGGGTTCGATGTGATCGCCTTCACCGACGGGCCGGAAGCGCTGGAATACGTGCAGATGCGCGGCCTGCCTCATATCGCCCTGATCGACCTGACGCTGCCTTCGATGCATGGCTTTGAGGTGAGCAACCGCCTCAAATCGATGGCGGACGTGCCGATCATCTTCATTACGGCCACCAGCGATACTGACACGGTAGTGCAGGGCCTGAAAAAATATGCCGAGGATTTCATCGTTAAGCCGTTTGAGCTGCGCGAGCTCGAGGCGCGCATTCAGGTCGTGCTGGCGCGGATGCCCAGCCTGGACTATGCCAGCGAGCCGATCATCCGCATCGACGATAATCTGAGCATTGATTTCGCGCACAATCGAATCGTCGTCAATGGCAAAGCCTACGGCTTGACGCCCACCGAGTCGATCCTGCTGCACGTGCTGCTGCGCAATGCCGGCCGCGTGGTCGAAAACCGCATGCTGATCGCGCGCGTGTGGCCGTCTGAAGAGGTGTATGAAGATACGCTGCGTGTGCACATGCACCGCCTGCGCCGCAAGCTCGAGGCAGACTCGCACCACCCACACTACATTCGCACCGAACGCGGCATCGGCTATATGTTTACCGTGCGGCCGCCCGAAGGCATCGCGCTCGAGACGGATGAACAAGAGGGCAAGTTGGTCGAAAAATAGACCGCTCTCCATCATGATCATGATTTGCCCTATCTCGCGCCTGCGATCATCCGTGGGCGCGAGGGTTTTCTGCCCAACAGCGATCTTCAGTGGCGCACCTTAATTTCAGTTGCTATAATGTTAGCAATCGACATAACACCGCAAACACCCAGCAGCACGTTGGCTTAGGTCAGCCCATTTATGATTGATCACTATGCCATACCCCTCTACCCAGCAGCGGAGACCGATTTAGAACCCCTGCGCGGCCTGCTCGATGACGTGCGCGCGCGCGCCGGCGCCGATATCGTCGCCATCTATGCCCCTCAGCTCGAGGCCGATCCGCGCGATGCGGTCATCCTCAGCACCGCCGACGGCATTGCCGCGCACCCTGACCTGCTGACGCGCCTGTATCGCCTGCTGCGCGATCATCTCGAACTGGCCCACGACGCCGAGCCGAAAGTCAAGCCGATTCCAGCGAAGGCGCTGGCGAAGCTGCCGTTGCGCGTCGCCTATGGCATTAACCTGAATAAGGGCGAATTGAAATTGGGCGCTCTTTTCATCGGTTGGAACGACGAAGGCCCGGCCGATATCAAAGCCCTGTGCGAGGCGCTGGCGCCGACGCTGTTTTCGCTGCGGCTGCTGTTGGAAAACGACTACCTGAATACCTTGCTGGCCGAGAACCTGGCGACCGCCCGCTCGATCCTCGCGGCAGCGCAGGCGATCTCGGATAACAGCTCGCCGCAGGCCGTCGTTAACATCCTTAAGGATACGCTGTTCGGCCCGCACATTTCGAGCTGTGCCATGCTGCTCTACGGCCCAGTGACCGACGAGAACCCGCATGGCCCGTTTGAATATTTAGAGTTTGCCGGCACGTGGTCGAAGCGGCTGGGCAGCGGCATCGGCATGGGCGTGCGTCTTTACCTGCGCGATTACCCGGACGTGCTGGCCAAGCTGGAGCAGGACAAGATCGTCTCCTTTCCGAACATCGAACCGCTGCGCGCCCAGTTCGACCCGCTGATCCGCGGCTTTTTGCGCGCCGAACGAATTCGCTCGCTGACGCTGGTCGCCCTACAGTCAGCCCGGCGCCGGCTGGGTGTGATCGTGATCGGCACCGACCGGCCGCATCACTTCAGCACCCGCGAGCTGCACAGCTACCAAACCGTGGCGGAATTTTTGACCATCAACGCGATGGCGCAGATCTTTCGTCAGCAGCACGACCGCGTGCAGCAGGGCCGCGCCGCGCTGCTCGATGCAGTGACCGACGGTGTGATCATGGTGCTGCCGCGCGGCAGCGGCGGCCACGTGCTGACGGTGAACCAGCGCTTCACCCGCCAGTTCGAGGTCTCGGCCGATCAAGTGCAGGGGCATTCGCTGGCGACACTGCTGGGCTACATGCAGATCCCCGAAGACACGCGCCAAGAGCTGCGCCAGCAGTGGCTGCAAACCCCAGTCAACGCGCCCGATATTCGCCGTGGGGAATTCCGCATGGTGACCAGCGAGGGCCAGCCGGTCGATATCGAGTGGTACAGCGCGCCGGTCTATCTCGATAAACGGGTGCTGGGCCGCATCTATTTGTTCCACGACTGCACCGCCGAACGCACCGCCGCCCGCCTGCGCGCCGAATTCCTCTCGCGCGTCTCGCACGAGCTGCGCACCCCGCTCACCTCAATTCAGGGCTTCGCTGAGTTCATCCTTGAAGCGACTGGCGACCAACTGCCCGATTTAGCGCGTGAATACACCGAGATCATCCTCAATAGCGCCAAACACCTCAATCAGATCTTCAACGAGATGATCGAGATCACGCGCGCTGACGCCGGCAAGATGCAGCTCGATAAAACGACCGCTCACCTGCCCGATCTCATCATCGAGATCGGCGCGCGCATGGAGCTGCAGTACAAAGAGCGCGGCCAGCGGCTGGTGCTGGAGCTGGATGATGACCTGCCGCCCGTCTCGGTCGACAAGACCAAAATCGCGCAAGTGCTGATCAACCTGTTCGCCAATGCGATCAAGTATTCCCCGCCGGGCGGAACCATCCGCATCAGCACGCAGCATGTCACCGATCTCGCGCAGCTTCCCGAAGAAGCCCCGCGCGATGTCGTGCTGCCGGCCGCGCTGGTGACGATCGTCGATGAGGGCGCCGGCCTCACGCGCGAAGAGGCGCAGAAGGTCTTTCTGCCTTTCTTCCGCACGGCAGAGGCCAAGCAGAACAAGATCGAAGGCGTGGGGCTGGGGCTGGCGGTCACGCGCAGCATCATCGAAGTGCACCGCGGCCGCATTTGGGCGCTGCCGCGCCCACTGGCTCAAGGCGGTTGTTTCATGTTCACGCTGCCGACGCTGCGCGAGTGACCGCTCGGCCTGTCACGATAACAGCGTCTGCAGTTTGCGCTCAAAGGCGATGAACGGCTTGTGCGCTGCGCCCGGCGGCGCTTTGAGGTTGAAGCTGAGCGCCAGCTTGTTGATCGCTTCAGCCTCGGCGCGCAAGCCCTCGCATTCGCGCCGCCATGCCGCCTCCACGTCACAGCGCGCCCGTTCTGGGTCGGCGGTGCGCGCGCAGTCGTTGAGCGCCCCACGATAGCGCCATGTGGCCCGGCGCAGACGTTCCTCAAAAGCGGCGCGCCGCGCATCCACGGCCTTCCCCTGCTCGATCCAGTCCGGAACCAGATCGTTGTCCTTGAGCAGTTTATGCGCCAGCTTCAGATGATCGGGCGTATGTGGGTCTGGCTCAAGCGCCAGCGGTTTGCCCGCGCCGGGCAGGTTGGCGAATTCGCCTTTGCGCATCGCTTCTTTAATGATCTCATCGATCAGGGTCAGCATTCCGTTCGCTCTTCAGCGTGTTCACGTTCGGCCGATGCCAGACAGTTTACGCAAAACGTGGCGCTTAGGCCAGCAGTCTCAGAAGCCGCGGCCAGCGCTGGCCCCTTCCCGTGTGGCCCGCCTACGCCGCAGCGGGTGAATCAAACTGTAGTAGATGGCCGCGCCCAGCATCAGCAGCGCCAGGCCAGCCCACAGCAGCGCCCACACAACCGGCGGGACCAGCGGCATCACCTCGGCCGAGAAAGCGGCTGCATCGTTGCGGACGCCGTTCAAGGTGATGCCCGTGTTGCGCACCAGCGAGAATAAGTCGGTCACGGCGTTGAGCGCGCACAGGATGGCCAGCACATTGAGCACCAGCCGGTTCAGATCGCTGCTCGCTTTCCAGGCCAGCAGGCCGAGGACGCCAGCAAACCCGAGGCCGACCAGGAACGCCGTTGAGAGAAAATCGGTGTACAGCACGGCCATCAGCGCGACCATGATCGCGATGACTGTGCTGAGAGCGCGGCTGTGATGGAACCGGTTGTTGAAGAAGAACAGCAGCGCACCAAAGGCCGCCGCGCCCAGATAACCGGCCGGCAGGATCAGCCAGCGCGCGCCGCCCGTCGTCATCGCCAGGCCAGAGCCATTCGGGAAGACGACCATCCGATTGAACTGCCCGCCGCTGATGAGCGCTGCCAACCCGTGACCAGACTCGTGGATGAAGGTGACGAACAGCCGCAGCGGGTACATGATGAAATCGAACTGCGGCACCTGCCACGCGATAAACGCGACCACGAACGCCGCCAGGGCGATGGCGAACGGGTGGCGGCGCAGGGCGGAACGTTGTGAATTCATGCGGCCAACCTTAAACATGTTACAATGCTGCCTGCCATTGTATACGAGAGATCGAAGGATAGTGTTGCGTGGCAGCGCAAAAAGATGGGCTTCGTTTTGGCACGGTCGGCGCGCCGCAGACCACGCCAGGCAGCGGCACGCCGCTGGCGATCAAACACATTCGCGAGTTGGGGCTGGATCACCTTGAGATCGCATGGGTGCAGAGCGTGCGCGTGGGCGACGACATGTGCGCGCAGATCAAAGCAGCCAGCGCGGCCTACAGTGTGTCGTTGAGCGTGCACGCCCCCTACTTCATTAACCTGAACAGCCAAACGACCGAGCTGATGAGCAAAAGCGATGAGCGCCTGTTCGCTGCCGCGCGGCGCGGTTTTCTGGCCGGCGCGCGCGATATCATCTTCCATCCGGGCAGCTACCACGGTCAGCCTGAGGGGCAGGTCTATGAGCGCGTCAAACAAAAACTGATCGAGATCACGGCGATCCTGCGCGAAGAGGGCACCGAAGTCATCCTGCGGCCCGAAACGATGGGCAAAGGCGCGATGTTCGGCACCCTCGACGAAGTGCTTCAGCTCAGCCGCGATGTGCCCGGCGTGCTGCCATGCATCGATTGGGCGCATCTGCATGCCCGCCGCGGCGACGGGTCGTTCAACAGCTATGACGAATTCGCCGAAGCGCTGACGCGCGTGCGAGACGCGCTCGGCGAAGCCGGGCTGAAGACGCTCCATTTTCACCTGAGCGGTATCGCCTACACCCATAAAGGCGAAAAGGAACATCTGCCGCTCAACGAGGCCGATCTGCGCTATCGCGAGCTGCTGCAGGCGTTCATCGATTTCGGCGCTGAGGGTGTCTGCGCCGTCGAGGCGCCAGAACCTTTCCACACGGCCGATGCCCTCACCTTGCAAGCGACCTATCGCCGTCTGCTCGGCGCGGGCGAGCCTGCGCCGGCTGAAGCTATCGAGAATGGCTGAGCCTGGCGATCAATCACTCGGCGCGCCGCGGCTTGCTGGCTGGCTCATTGGCGCGCAGCAGCAGGCCGACCAGCAGCGCGCCCAGCGCGGCGATGACGGTCAGGATGGCTGTATCGATGCGGCGGCTCGCGCGCGCGGCATCTGCAATGACTGCCGACTGCTGCTTGGCCAGCGCCGTCGCCACCATCGTATCAGCGGCGGCGCGCGCGCGGCTTTCTGGCCTGAGCGCGGCATTCCCCGCCTTTTCGGTCTGTGGGGCCAGCCCCTGCTCGGCGCGCTTGCCCGGCGACATGAAGCGCGCATTGGCGTTGGGGACGATGCGCTTGCCGAGATGGCGCGCATACACCTGCGTGAACTCCGCGCCCAACAGCAGGATCTGCGACGAATAAAAGATCCACAGCAGCAGCACGACGAACGACCCGGCTGCGCCATAGGCCGAGGAAACCGCGCTGTTGCCCAAGTAAAGGCCGATGAGCAAACGGCCAATAGTGAACAGCAGCGACGTGATCAGGGCGCCGATCGCCACATCGCGCCAGCGAATGCGGGCATCGGGCAGCACTTTGTAGATCATGGCGAACAGCAGCGTCGTCACGACGAAGCCGATGACGAAGTTGAGGCCTTGCAAGGTGCCATCGGGCAGGGCGATGCGCTCGCCCAGCCAGCCGCTCGCCGCACCGACGAACGCGCTCAACACCAGCGAGACCAGCAGCAGAAAACCGACGCCAAGCACCATCGCGAACGAGATGACGCGGCTGCGGATCACGGCGATGATGCTTTGGCCGGGCTTGGGTTCCAGCCCCCAAACGGTGTTCAGCGCGTCTTGAAGCTGCGCGAAGAATCCCAACGCGCCAAACAGCAGCGTGACGATGCCGATAGCCGTCGCGACCAACCCCGCGCCAGGCCGGCTGGCGTTGGCGAGGATCTCTTCGACGGCGACGGCCGCCTCAGGCCCAAGCATCGATTGGATCTCGGCAGTGAGGCGCGCCTGCACCGCTTCTTGCCCCAGCGCCACCCCGGCGATGGCGATGGCGACGATCAGCAGTGGCGCCAGCGAGAAGGCCGTATGATAGGCCAGGGCGGCGGCCAGCCGCGGCGCTTTATCTCGCCCGTATTCCTGAAACGTCTCGCGGATGATCGTGAAGGCTTTGCGCAGCCAGTTCCCCATTGTGCCGTCCCTGTGTTGGCCATCCAAGAGTGTATAGTTATTTCGTTCGTAATTATAATCAGTTGAACCACGCCATGCCAGAGGCAGCTGCAGTTTTGACAAAGATTAACGCCTTGATGGTTGTTCAACGTCCAAACTGCCCATACACTGAACATAAACACGACCGCAGACAGTAGAAAGTTCGCCAAGTTATGTCTTCACTCATTCAGCGCAAACTGAACGAACAAGCGCGCGCCAGCCGCACCGACCCGATCGAAAGCTACGGCCAGCCAGCCGCCGATGCCGCCCCGGCTGCGGCAGCGCCCGCGCAGGAGGGCATCCCCGCCAAAAAGCGCACGCCGCCGCGGGTGGCGTACATTCGCAAGGCGCTGCGCCCGCGCGTGCTGCGCACCCCCGATGAGGCCGATGGCTGGCAGCGCGGCGATGCCGAAAAAGAGGCGCTCATCACCGAGCGGCTGCGCGCCATGCTTGAGAGGCTGGGGCAAGAAAAGCCAGAGTTCCGCTTATCGCAGGCCGAATTCGAGCAGCTGCGCGAGGCGATACTCGATGACGTGCTCGGCTTCGGCGCGATCGAGCCGCTGGTGCGCGATGCAACCTGCGCGGAGATCATGGTCAACGGGCCAGACGTGATCTTCAAAGAATCGAAGGGCAAGATCACCGAGACCGAGCTGACCTTTGACGATGACGACCATGTGATGTGGACGGCGCAGCGCATCGTCCGGCCGATGGGCCGGCTGCTCAACCGCGAGAATCCGATGGTCGATGCGCGCCTGCCCGATGGATCGCGCGTGCACATCGTCACTGCGCCCTCGGCGCTGTGTGGAACGACCATCACGATCCGCAAATTTCCGTCCAAGCGGCTGACGATGAACGACCTGATCAGCTTCGGCTCGCTCACGCGCGAGGTGGCCGAGTTTCTTGAGGCGTGCGTCAACTCGCGCCTGAACATCGTCGTTTCGGGCGGCACTGGCTCCGGCAAAACAACGCTGCTCAACATCCTCAGCTCCTATATCCCGGATGGCGAGCGCATCGTCACCATTGAGGACGCCGCCGAGCTTCAGCTTTGGCAGCGCCACGTGGTGCGGCTGGAGACCGCCCCGCCGATCCCGGGCGGCGATGGCAAGACCGGCGCGCTGCTGATACGCGACTTGGTGCGCGGCTCGCTGCGCATGCGGCCCGACCGCATCGTCATCGGCGAGTGCCGCGGCGGCGAGGCGATCGACATGCTGCAAGCCATGAACACTGGCCACGACGGATCGCTGACGACCGTGCACAGCAACAGCCCGCGCGACGCGATCGCCCGCTTGGAGACGCTGTGCCTGATGGCGGGCATGGATCTGCCTGTGCACGTCATCCGCCGCCAGATCGTCAGCGCCGTCGATTTGATCGTGCAGATTTCGCGCATCAAGGACGGCTCGCGCAAGATCACGCAGATCACGGAAATCCAGGGCATGGAGGGCGAAAACGTCACCCTGCAAGACCTGTTCATCTACCGGCTGCCCGGCCAAAGCGGGGCGACGCCAGCCACCGTCGGCGGGGGCAAGCTCGAGTCGACCGGCTTCCGGCCCAAGTTCATCGATCGGCTGGAGGAGAACGGCTTCCGCCTCAGCGGGCGCATCTTCGGCGCCGGGCAAACGCGTTTCGGCGGCTAACTGTATCGATCGCGCGGGCGGGGCCGGTGGTATAATGCCGCGCGTTGATCGGCTGCGGCAGAAGGGCTCCTAGCGCCCATGAGTTCCCGTTTCGCGCTTTCTAACCGGCAGATCGCCCGCGCGGCGCTGGTAGTCGTGCTCGGCTTTCTGGCCAGCGGCGCGCTCGGCCTGCTGCGCACGGCCATCTTTTCGGTCACCTTTGGGGCGGGCGACGCGCTCGACGCCTACTACGCCGCTCAGCGCATTCCAGAGACGCTTTACGTGCTGGTAGCTGGCGGCGCGCTGGGCTCCTCGTTCATCCCGATCTTTGCGCGCTTTCTGGCCAATGATGACCCCGAAGGCGCCTGGCGGCTCGCCAGCGCGGTGATGACCTGCGCGGCGCTGGCGGCGGCCGGGCTGGCCGGCCTGCTGGCTTTGCTGGCTCCCTTGTATGTGCCGGCCCTGTTGATCCCAGGCGCGACGCCGGAGATCGCCGCGCTGACCACTGGCCTCACGCAGGTGATGCTAGTGACGGTCATCCTGTTCAGCATCAGCGGGCTGCTGATGGGCATTCTCAACGCGCGGCAGCTGTTCGCGCTGCCCGCGCTGGCGCTGAGCATGAACAATATCGGCCAGATCCTCGGCGCGCTGCTGCTGGTGCCGCTGCTGCCGGTCGAAGGCGATGCGCGCGTCTACGGGCTGGCTTACGGCGCGGTGCTGGGCGCGCTGCTGCATCTGCTGATACAGCTCCCCGGCCTGCGGCGGGTCGGCGCGCGCCTGCGTTTCCTGCCTCAGCCGCGCACGCCCGGCGTATTCGAGGTGCTGCGGCTGATGGGGCCGCGCGTGCTGGGGCTGGCCGTCGTCCAGATCAACTTCCTCGTCAACGTTAATCTGACCTCGGGCATGCTGCCGGGCAGCCGCACTGCGCTCGTCACAGCCTGGACGCTGATGTTCTTCGCGCTCGGCGTGATCGGCCAAAGCGTAGGCACAGCGGTCTTCCCGTCGCTTTCGGCGCTGGCCGCCGCAGACGACATGCTCGCCTACAAAGATCGGCTCGCCAGTGCGCTGCGCGGCGTGCTGTTCCTCGCTTTTCCGGCCACCGTCGCCCTGATGCTGCTGGGCGAAACCGGCGTCGCCATCGCCTTCGAATACGGCTCGTGGACGGCCGAACACACCGCGGCGACGGCCTGGGCGCTCACGTTCTTCGCCATCGGCGTGGCGGGCCACGGCCTGCTCGAGGTGCTGGCGCGCGCGTTCTACGCGCTGGCCGATACGCGCACGCCGGTGCTGGTCGGCCTCATGGCGATGGTCGCCAACATCGCGCTGAGCCTGCTGTTCATCCGTTTGATGGGCGACCCGGCCAGCCTGGCGCGCGGGCCGTTCGCAGGGCTGGCGCTCGCCAACTCGCTGACGACACTGCTGGAGGGGGTGGCGCTGTGGTGGCTGCTGCGCCGCCGCATCGGCCCGATCAACGATGGGTATGTGCTGGGCGGGGCAGGGCGGGCGTTGGCCGCCGCGCTGGGCATGGGGGCGGTCATTTGGCTGATGCTGGGGCTGCTGGCCGGCTGGAACCTGCTCGCCGCCGCGCTGATCACGGCCGCCGCTGGGGGGGCGGCATTCTTCGCGCTGGCGCTGGCGCTTGGCCTGCCCGAAGCGCGCGCCGTGCCGGGCGTCGTCCTACGCCGCGTCCGCGGGGGGAGCTAAGCGATTACGCCGGTGTCGTCCGCTCGTACAGCCAGGTGACGATATCGGCCAGCACGGCGTCGCGCTCTGGCTCGTTGTGGATCTCGTGATACAAACCCTCATACAGTCTGAGCGTCTTATCGGCCGAGCCGGCCTGCTCGTAGGCGTAGGTGCTGCCGGCAGGGCTAACGTTGACATCGGCCGCGCCATGCAGGATCAGATAAGGGATGCGCAGCTCGGGCAGGCGCTGGCGTACCCACGCCGCCTTGTCGTTGATGGCCATGCCCATGCCGGCGCGCAGCTTGCCCTTGTAAGTGAGCGGGTCGGCCCGGAAGGCGGCGATCACTGCCGGGTCATGCGACAGCCGCTCAATCGGCACGAGGTTCGCCAGCGGCAGCGTAGGCGCGACTGCGGCGGCGATCCGCGCGACGGTCATCAGCCAGCCGGGCACGTTGGCATCGGCCAGCACCGGTGCGCCGGAAGTGATCAAGCCGTCGACGTCGTCCTGATGCGCCAGCGCATAGCCGAGCGCGATCAGCGCGCCCATGCTGTGGCCGTAGAGGAAGAGCCGCTCGCCCGGGTGCGCGGCGCGAATGCCCGTGATGTATTGTTTCAGGTCGGCGATCGGCCGGTCGAGCGTATCGAGATAGGCGCGCAGTCCCTCGCTGCGGCCGTGGCCGCGGTGGTCGATGGCGTAAACGCCGTAGCCGGCCGCCGTCAGCGCGTCGATCACATGGGCATAGCGGCCGCTGTGTTCGCCGTAGCCGTGGATCAGCACGACCAGCGCGCGCCGTTCGGCGGGCAGCCAGTGCGCGACGAAAAGCTGCAGCCCATCGGCCGCGATGAGCGTATCCTCTCGGTGCGTGATCGAGGGAGGAGACTGCGCTTCGGCGGTCATGCGCCTCGCCTCCTGCTAAAACCCGCCCTGCGCTTCGATCAGCGCCAGCGTCTCATCGAGCGTCGGCATGTCGTTGGCGCAGCCCTGCCGTGTGACGACGATCGCGCCGTTGGCGTTGCCCATGCGCGCCGCGCGGTACCAGCCCCAGCCGTTCAGATGGCCGTAGAGGAAGCCGCTGGCGAAAGCATCGCCGGCGCCGAGCGTGTTGAGCACTTCGACCTGGAACGGCCCAGCGTGGAACACCTGCCCATCCTTCGTGTATACCGCAGCGCCCTGGCTCCCGAGCTTGTAGACGACCGCCTCGCGCACGCCTTCAAGCAGGCGAGCCACGCCCGCTTCGCCAGTGGGGGCGCCGGTGGCCGCTTTGATCTCGTCCTCGGTGCCGATGGCGATATCGGCCAGCGGCAGCGTCACACGGGTGGTGATGCCGAACGCGCGCACGTCGGGCCATTCGGTCGGCCGGTAGTCAAGGTCGAGCACGACCTGCGTGCCAAGGCTGCGCGCCAGCTCGGCGACGAACTGGGTCGCGCTGCGGCTCGGCTCTTTCGATAACCCCGTCCCGCTGATGAGCAGCAGGCGGCTCTCGGCGACTGGCGCGGCCAGCACATCTTCGAACGTCAATTCGATGTCGGCGCAGTTATCGCGGTAGTAGACGAGCGGAAACTTATCGGGCGGCTCGATGCCGAGCAGCACCGCGCTGGTGCGCCTGCCCGGCTTGGTCGGCGAGAAGCGCGTCTCGACGCCTTCTCGGTTGAGGAAGCGCAGCAGCAGGTCGGCGACTGGGTCTGCGCCGAACGCGGTCAGCAGCACAGAGCGCAGGCCCAGCCGCCGCGTGCCGACGCTGATGTTGGTCGGGCAGCCGCCGACCAGCGCGGCAAAACTGGTGATCTCGGCGAACGGCGCGCCGATGTCGTTGGAGTAAAGATCGATCGAACTGCGCCCCATGCACAGCACATCATAGGTTCGGCTCATGGCATCTGTTCCTTCGTCAGTCAGCCGCACATGCGCTCATTGTAACGTGAAGGGATGCTTTCGGGGTGCGGGTTGATTAAAATACAGAGGATATATTCGTTTCGCGCCCCAAAGGTGCTGCCCGTGCGCGTCCTCATGATCTCCAAGGCCATCGTCGTCGGCATTTACCAGCGCAAGCTGGAGGCGATCGCGCAGCACGGGGTTGAGCTGCTGGCGCTCGCCCCGCCTGCATGGCGCGATGAGCGCGGCGCGCTGCCGCTCGAACGCGCTTACACGAAGGGCTACCGTCTCGAGACCGTGCCGATCGTCTTCAACGGCAGCTATCATCTGCATTTCTACCGCGAGCTGGGCTGGTGGATCGAACAGTTCCGCCCCGCCATCGTGCATATTGATGAAGAGCCGTACAACCTCGCTGCATGGCAGGGGCTGTGGCATGCCCGCCGCGTTGGCGCTAAAACGGTGCTGTTCAGCTGGCAGAACATCGACCGGCGCTACCCGCCGCCGTTCTGCTGGGGCGAGCGCTGGGCGCTGGCGCAGGCCGATGTCCTGATCGCGGGGACAGAGGGCGCGGCCGCCGTTTGGCGGGCCAAAGGCTGCCGCGGCCAGCTCCCGGTGATCGCTCAGTTCGGCACAGACGCCGAGCTGTTCCGCCCGCCTGCCCATCGCCCTGAACGGCCGTTCACGATCGGCTACTTCGGCCGGCTGGTCGAGGAGAAGGGACTGCGCGTGCTGCTGCGCGCGGCCGCTCAGCTCGGCGGCGCTTGGCGGCTGATCCTGCTCGGCGGGGGGCCGCTGCGCCCGGCGCTGGAGGCCGAGGCAGCGCGGCTGGGCATCGCAGCGCGGGTGACTTTTCGCGGGCAGGTCTCATCGACCGCGATGTCGGCGCAGTACCACGACCTGGATGCGCTGGCGCTGCCCTCGCTGACGCGCCCCAACTGGAAGGAGCAGTTCGGCCGCGTGCTGGTCGAAGCGATGGCCAGCGGCGTGCCCGTCGTCGGCTCAGACAGCGGCGCGATCCCGGATGTGATCGGTTCTGCCGGCCTGGTCGTCCCTGAGGGTGATGCGGCGGCGCTGGCGCGGGCGCTCGACTGGCTGCGCGGCGACCCCGCGCTGCGCGCCGATCTCAGCGCGCGCGGGCGGGCGCGCGTCCTGGCCCATTTCACCCATGAGCGCATCGCCGAAGCGACGGTGGCCGTCTATCGCGCGTTGGCCGGCCAGTCAGCACGAGCTGCGGATCCATCCCCCACGCCGGAGACGGTCGTCTGATGTGGGCGCCCCGGCCGTCCCCGTCGTCCGTCGTCCTGCTGCTGCTGGCGGCGCTGCCGTGGGCGCTGCTGCTGGCCGGGGTGCCGCGCGGCTTCGACCTGACCGACGAGGCGTTCTACCTGCTCAGCTACCGCAGCCCGGAGGCGATCGAGGCGACCTTCTCGATGTTCGGCTTTCTCGGCGCGCCGGTCTACCGCCTGGTCGATGGGGATATCGCCCTGCTGCGCGGATTGGGCATCGCTGGCCTGCTGCTGACGAGCGCTGGCACCGCTTGGGTCACTCTGCGCCGACTGGCTGGGCCAGCGCCCGCCGGCGATTGGCTGAGCGCGCTGCTGCCGCCGATCGCTGCGGGAGCGCTGTTTTATGAGAGCTGGCTGCTTACCCCAGGGTACAACTGGATGGTGCTGGTTGGCCTGCAAGGGTTTTGGGTTGGCGCGCTGCTCTGGATGCGGACGGACGACCGGCGGCTGAGCGCGGCCGGAAGCATGCTGATCGGCGCAGCGGCGGCCTTCATCTGGTGGACGAAACCGACCTCCGCCGCGTTGCTCCCGCTGCTACCGTTGGGGATCCTGATCGTCCAGCGGGGCATGTGGCGGGGCTTGCTGGCCGCGCCGGTGCTGCTGGCGGGCGTCCTCGGCCTCGCGCTGGGGCTGAGCCTGCCGTTTCTCGCCGGCCTCGATCGGACTGGCTGGCTGGCGATCATCGAACGCGGCATCCTTTACCAGCAGATCCTGAAGCCCGATGAGCACAGCAGCCTCGCGCTGATCTTCACCGATGGTCTCTACCGCTGGCTCGAGTTCATCCTGCTCAACCCGCTGCAGCTCCTCTGGCTGCTGCCCATCGCTGCCGCCGCGGCGCTGCGCGGGCGCCGCCGGCCGACCGCAGCGAGGGAGATGCGTCTCGCCCGCACCTTCTTTCGAGTGTGGTGGGCGCTCAGCTTCGCGCTGCTGGGCGCCATGATCTTGCTCAGCACTGGCTACTGGGTGCTGAACGTTTTCCTCCTGACCTTCAGCTTTTGGGCGGCGCGAGCGGTGATGCACGCGCCGGATAAGCCGCTCGCGCATCTGCGCCCGAGGCTGCGGCGCGCGGCGCTGGGGCTGCTGCCGCTCAGCCTCGCCTTCATCTTCGTCTTCGGGACGATCAACCGTTATCACAGCCAAAGCGCGATGGCCGCCTATTTCTTCGTGCTGGGGGCGGCGGTCGTCACGCTGGCCTTCCGCGACGTGCGCGGCTGCGAACGCGCCGCGCGCGCTATCGCCGCGCTGCTGCTGCTGCTGACCGCGGCGCGCGTGGGGTGGGGATCGCTGCTGCCCTACCGGCAGGACGCGCCAGTGTGGGCGATGCGGGAAGCGGTCGCGCTGCCGGCCGCTTCGGCGCAGCCCCTGCTCGTCAGCGAGAGCATGGCGCGCTACGTCCGCGATCTGCGCGCGCTGGCCGCCGCCGCAGGATACCAGCCGGGGATGCCTATCATCGACCTGACCGGTCGCACGCCGGGCGCCGTTTACGCGCTCGCTGGGCGCGCGCCGGTCTTTCCGTGGCTGTTGAGCACCTACGAAGGCTCAAACCCAGCGGCGGCCTACGTGCTCTCGCTGTGGCCGACCGAGGCGCTGCGCGAGGCGTGGGTGCTGGCCGTGCACGAAGACGCCGATCAGAGCGACGCGCTCAGCTCGGCTATCCTGCGCGGCCTCGGCCTGCCGTTTCCGGAGGGGTATACGCCGGCCGGCGCTGCGCTCAGGCCGATCGCGGACAAGCTGCACATATTCTGGCAGCCCCCCGCGCGCGCCGGCCAGTGACGCCGGCCTGCGGTCAGCGCGAGGCCGCAGCGAGGCCGAAGAAGCGCACCGCGTCGTCGAAGATGACGTCGGTCTGGTCGAGCAGTTGGTGATCGGACGGGACCAGCTTGAGCGAGACGTTCGGCCGACCGATCGCGTAGCGGATGCTGCTTCGCGGGCTGACGACGTCATCGCGCAGCCCGTGGATGATCAGGATCGGCCGGTTCAGGTGGACGGCGTCGCTGTCATAGCGTTCGAGATCCTCGATCAGACCGTAGTGGACGCGCCGCATCGTCCCCGTGCCGTAATGATAAACCTCGAGCCAGCCGCTCGCGCGCCAGCGCGCCAGACCCTCTTCACCGAGCTGCTGGAGCCGGTTGGCCCTGAAGTCGAGGCCGGGGGCCAGCAGCAGCAGCTTCTCGACGCGAGCCGCCTCGGCCTGCCCCCTGCGATCGACCGTGTGCAGGGCGACCGCTCCGCCCATGCTCGAGCCGATCAGGCAGACCGGGCCAGGCGGGCAGGCCGCGATCGCACGCGCGGCCGCGTCGATCATGGCGGTCAGCGTCAACCCCTCAAACGAGGGGACGTTCAGATCGGGGATGAACACCGGCACGCCGAGCGCGGCAATCTGGCGCTGAACCGTCTGCGCCTTCTGCGAGCCGGGCGACGATGCGAAGCCGTGCAGGTAGACGATGCTGGTCATGTTCCGATGCGATCTCTGACGGTGAGGTAGCCGGCCTCGATGAGCGCTTCGCGAGCCTGATCGATCGTCTCGACGATGCGGGAGCGGTTGCGGATGTCCGTCGAGACCTTCCTCACCATCTCCGTCACCGAGCGCACGAACAGACTGGGCGTCACGATCACGAACAGCCTGATGTGCGGGTGGCTGTCGTTCAGGATGCGCAGCCCATTCGAAAGGGCATTCATCGGCAGCTTGGCGTTGGACGGCAGTATAAACAGCACGGCGCAGTCGTGGTCGACCTGATCCAACCTGGAATCGAGTTGACGTTTGACTTCATACACTTCTTCCCACGTCCAGAGCTGCGGGAACTCCAATTTGATGACGCTTTGCTCGCTGTTGACCCATTCGATCGTGATCGCCATCCGTCTCCCTCCTCAGTGATTGCGTTGATGGCAGCATCCCAGACTATATAGGATTGTAATACTCGGCGCGTGCTCAGCGCTGCGGCCAACAGCGCTGAACTGCCTGCGCCTTGTGCGAGCCAAACGATGACGCCAAGCACGCCAGCAGGCGATGCGGGTCATTTCTCGGCGCGATCTTGAGCGCTCAGGTAGCCCGCCTCGATGAGCGCCGTGTAAGCCTGCTCACTCGTCTCGACCATGCGAGTGCGTTCGCGGACATCGGCCGAGATCTTTCCGATGATCTCCGCCATGGTGCGCATGAGCGCGTTGGGCGTTATGAACACGAACAGCCTGGCGCGCGCGTGCCTTTTGCTCAGGACGCGCAGCGCGTTCGAAAGCAAATTATGTGGGATTTTTGGATTGGGCGATGGTATGAACAGCAGCGCGCAGTCATGATCGACCTGATCGAGCATGGCATCGACTTGCTGTTTGGCTTGGTTCAGCTCGTCCCACGTCCAGGCCTGAGGGAACTCCAATCGGATGACAGAGCGTTCTTGGTTGATCCACTCGATAGCGATTGGCATGAGTCTCCATCCAAAGTGATTGCGCTTATGACAGCATCCCGAATAAGCTTCCAGCACTTGGCCTGCGCTCAGTGCCGCGGCCTCACCCCTGCGATTCAACCGCGTGGCCACCAGCGCTGAATGGCCTGCGCTTTGTGCTTAACTTAAGTAGACGATTGCGATCAGGTTTCGATGCGGTCTTGAGCGGTGAGGAAGCCGGCCTCAATGAGCGCTTCATGAGCCTGTTCGATCGTCTCAACGATGCGAGAGCGGTTACGGACATCGGCCGAGATCTTCCTCACGAGCTCGGCCATGGTGCGCATGAAAAAGCTTGGTGTTACAACGACGGACAGTTTAGCGCGCGCGTGCCCTTCTCTCAAGAGGCGCAGCGCGTTCGAAAGCAAATTCTCAGGGATTTTTGCATTGGAGGGCAGTATGTAAAGCACCGCGCAGTCGTGGTCTGCCTGATCCAGCATGGCCTCGACGCGATGCTTGGCGTCGTATAGGTCGTTCCACGTCCATACCGGGGGGAACTCCAATTTGATGACGGTTTGGTCGCTGTTGACCCACGTGATATTAATCGTCATGAGCCTCTCTCCTTACTGATTGCGCTTAGGGCAGCATCCCGAAATAGGCTTCCAGCACTTGGCGCGTGATCGGCGCCGCCACGGCCGAGCCTTCGCCGGCTGTCTCGACCATGACGACGACGGCGATCTCCGGGTTCTGGCGCGGCGCGTAGGCCGAGAACCAGGCATGCGGCGGGGTGCCCGGCTGGCCGGTTTGTGCCGTGCCGGTCTTACCGCACACGCCGATCGTCTGCAAAGGCGAGTTGCGAAAGACGAACTCCGCCGTGCCTGACGGCGTGTTGGTGACCGCGCACATGCCGCTGCGGACGACATCGAGCACGTCCTGCCGAATATCGAGAAAACGCGCCTCTGGCTCGAAGGCAGGCCGTCGGCCGATGCCGACAAGGCCGACCTCGCGCACCAAATGCGGCGTATACAGCCAGCCGCCGTTGGCGATCGCGGCCGTCCACATGGTGACTTGCAGCGGCGTCACCTGCACATAGCCCTGGCCGATGGCGACGTTGACCTCCTCTGAAAACGGCATGTCATAGCCGAACGAGGTGCGGAACCAGTCCGGATCGGGGATGAAACCGGTCTCCTCAGGGATATCGGTCAGCCCGGTCGGCATGCCCAGCCCGGCGAGGCGGGCATAGTTCGGCAGGATCCACGGGTCGGCCATGAACAAGCGGTAGCCCACCTCGTAGAAATAGGGATTGCAGCTGTTGGTGACCCCGCCGGCCAGCGTGAGCGTCCCATGGCCGCCGGGCAGCCAGTCGGTGCGCACGATGTCGCGGTTCCACAGGCCGGTGCAGGTATAGCGTTCGTCGAGCGCGTAAACGCCGCTGTCGGCAGCGGCGACGGCGCTCAGCGTCTTCATGACCGAGCCGAGGGTGTAGACGCCCTGCGTCGCGCGGTTCACTTCCGGGTTGCGCGGGTCGGCCTGATACTCTACGACCAGCGACTGCCCGGCGCGCTGGCCCATGATCGGGAAGGTGTTGTAGGCGTTATTGTCAAAAGTGGGATGGCTCACCAGCGCGAGCAGCTCGCCAGTGTCGATATCGACGACGACCACTGCTGCCCCGCTCGAACGGGGCGCCCAGGTATCCTTGGCCTGCGTGAAGGCATCGGCGACGATCTGGCTGACCTGCCGCTGGAAGTCGCTGTCGATCGTCAGCCAGAGGCTTTGGCCAGGGCGGGCATCGATGCGGCCCAGCTCGCGCAGCACCTCGCCGGTCGGCGAGACGATCACCAGCCGCGCCGCCGGCTGGCCGCGCAGCTCGGCGTCCCAGCTCAGCTCAATGCCGCTGCGGCCGATGATGCTGTCGCGCGTGAAGCCAGCGGCGATCACCGCCTCGACCGATGCCTCGTCGGGATAGCCGACATAGCCGAGGATGTGCGGCGCGATCGTGCCATCAGGATAGCGGCGCACGCGGCGCCCTTCGAAACGCGCGTTGCAGTATTGTTCGAGCAGCTCATGCGTGTTCACATAGGTCTGCTCTTCGATGACGCCGATCATGACCAGCTCGGTCGGCGGGCGCGCTTCGAGACGAGTTTGAATATCGCTGACCGGCTGGTTCAAGGCGGCCGACAGCGCGTTCAGGCAGTTGTCATAATCGGGCGTGCGGCTGCGAACGATGTTGACGTTGACGATGCGCCCCTCCTGATCGGCCAGCACCACGCCGTGCCGATCGTAGATATTGCCGCGGTTGGGAATGGAGGGGTCAAAGCGCAGACGGCCGCCGCTCGCCAGCTCGGGGAATAAATCGGCCGGCGTCCAGGCGACGCGCCAGTCCTGGGCGCGGTCATCAACGACCAGCCGCAGGTCGCGGTTGCGATCTTCGATCGTGCCCAGCCCGTCGGTCTCAAAGACGACGTCGTAATTGAAAACGGCGACAGCATCGCTTTCGCGGAAGATGCTGTTCGAGCGAATCTCCAAAGCGGCCAGCCGCATGACGGCCGCGGCATTTTCGTAGAATGCGACGAACGTCTCGCGCGGATGGGCATCTTGGCTGGCGAAACTGATCAGCTCGAACATGCGCTCAAGATCGCCATCGTGCCAGTTTTGCAAAAATTCACGCGCGACGCGCTCAGCGCCTTCGAGCTGGTGGATCGACGGCAGCGACGCGAGCGTGGGGATCTGAATCATCGCGGCGGGGCGCGCAGGCCGGCAGCCAACGGCAGCAAACAAAAGGAACACAAGCAAGACAAAACGACCCATAGCCCGCCAATGTGCTGGACGACAGAGCGATGACTATACCCTATTATAACCAGAACCTCCCACGTGTTAGTGAAGACTTGGGCAAGTAAATTACGGAATTTGTGACAGCCTGATCATTGACCTGCCCGAACGAATGGCCTACCATTGAAGCAGATAACGTCGCAGCGCCTCGCCGCGATCGCGACCCGCAAAGGAGATCCCGATGAGCGACCAACCGCAGCTCACGCAAGAACTTGTCAACCAGTTCGTCATCGCCGCTCACCATGACCTCGATCAGGTGCAGGCGATGCTGGCGGAAAACCCAGCCCTGCTCAATGAAAATGCGGAGTGGTTCGAGACCCCGATTCAGGCGGCGGCGCACGTTGGCCGCCGTGATATCGTCGAGTTCCTGCTCGAGCAGGGGGCGCCGCTCGATATCTGCACGGCGGCAATGCTCGGCCGTGCCGAAACCGTCGATGCGCTGCTGGCTGAAGATCCGGGCCTGCGCGAGGCGACCGGCGCGCACAACATCCCGCTGATGTATTTCCCGGCCATTGCGGGAGAGATCGCCATCGCCGAGCGGCTGCTGGCGGCCGGGGCAGATCTCAACGCCGGCGAAGGAGTCAACACGGCGCTGCACGGCGCGGCGATCTTCGGGCAAACAGCCATGGTGCGCTGGCTGCTCGATCATGACGCCAACCCCTATGCGCTGGACATGAACGGCAAGATGCCGATCGATTTGGCCGAGCAGAACCAGCACGAAGCTGCCGCCGCGCTGCTGCGCCCGTTCACTGAGACCGAATAACGCATCGGTGTGAGGAAAAGACCAGCTCATGAGCCGCTATCAAGACGCTGTCCAGGCCCTGTACGACAACGAAACCCTGCGCGAGGAGCTGGTCGATGAAGAAGCAATCCCCCTGCTGCGCTGGGCTGAAGCGAAGATCGCGCAGCTCGATGCCGAGTATGCCGACGACGCCGCTTTTAAGCAGGCGGTCGGCATCTTCACGCGCCTGCTCGACTCGATCAACTTGGTGGTGGGCCGCCGCGGTTATGCGCCTGCCGAAGCGCAGCGCGCCGCGCTCGAAGCGCTGATGGCCCATGCTGCCGCGCTGGGCATCGCCCTGCCCGCGCAGGAAGCGGAGGCGATGACCTTCTCAGCGCAGGCCGCGCAGGACAATTTAACGGTGCTCAACGGCCTGCTCACGCAGATCGATCAGGCGTGGCCGCCCACGGGGACGGCGGCGTTCGTCGCTCAAGCCGAAACCCAAACGGTGGGCGACACCGAAAGCGCACCCCCTGAGGATGAGCTGCCGGTGACGAGCGTGCGCACCAGCGGCCGCAAGCCTGGCGCGGTCGCATCGTTTTTCTCGCAGAAGACGCTCGCCGAAGAGGGGCCGGAAGATCGCCAGGATGACGATGGGATCTCCGGCGGCCGCAGCGCGCGCACCGATACAGAATAGGAGCTTCCCTCGATGAGCCAGCGCAGCGCAAGGACACCCCCAAACCGGACGCGCCTCGGCGGCGCGGCGGCGATCATCACTCTGATCATCATCTTCCTGATCATCCAGTTGGGCGGCGGCGATCTGCTCACCGATCTCGGCGTGATCACTGCGACGCCGACGACGCTGCCGACCGTGACACCGCAGCCGCCGACGGCCGTTCCACCAACGACCGCCCCGCCCACCGTTCCCCCTGCGACGGCCGACGCTCGCACGGCTGTGCCGCCCCCGCAAAGCGACATCCCGCCGACGCTAAGCGTCACCATCTCCCCACAGGTCATCCACTTCGAGTTAGGGCAAGGCTACGGGGCGCGCAAGGGCTTCTGGGAGGTCTTGTTCACCGCGCCGACCGGCAGCCGCGACCCAGCGACTTACACGGGCGGCGTCGATGAATACATCGCTGGGCTGATCGATGGGCTGACGCGGACGCTCGATATCGCCGCTTACGAGTTCAACAGCCCGGCGATCACGCAGGCGGTGCTCGCGGCGCACGAGCGCGGCGTGCAGGTGCGCATCGTCACCGACAACGGCGCCGGCCTTAACCCGGCGCGCTCGACGCTGCCGCAGTTGATCGACGCTGGTATTCCGGTCGTCGATGATGGCCGCAGCGCACTGATGCATAACAAGTTCATGATCCTGGACAGCGAGCGCGTGCTCACCGGCAGCATGAATTTCACCGTCAACGGCAGCTATCGCAATAACAACAATGTGCTCATCCTGCGCTCGCGGGCGGCCGTCGAGAATTATCAGACCGAGTTCGATGAGATGTTCGTCGACCGGCGTTTCGGGCCGACATCGCCGGCCAATACGCCGCGGCCACAGTTCGTGCAAGATGGCATCCCGATCGGCATTTACTTCGCCCCAGAAGATGATGTCTTGAATGCCATCTTTGAAGTCATCGGCATTGCCGAGCAGTCGATTCGCTTCATGGCCTTTTCGTTCACGGTGACCGAGATCGCTGACCTGATCCTCGAGCGTGCCGCCGACGGCGTGACTGTGCACGGCATCTTTGAGCGCACGGGCAGCCAAACCCAATTCAGCGAGCTGACGAATCTGTTCTGCGCAGGCATGGCCGTGCGCCAAGACGGCAATCCGTTCGCGCTGCATCATAAGCTGTTCATCATCGATGATGCGATCGTGGTGACCGGTTCTTTCAATTTCTCGGCCAATGCCACCCGTTCCAACGATGAGAACCTGGTCATCATTCGCGATCCTGATCTGGCAGCGCAGTATATTGCCGAGTTCGACCGGCGGTGGGCCGAAGCGCTCACGCCGACGGCGATAGTTTGTGAATAATGGTCAGGACAAATGTGCTAAACTAGAACGCAAGCAATCGTCCACAAACGCATGAGGTGATGGCTGTTATGCCGTTTATTGAGGCGCCAACGACATTCTATCTTGGGCGTCGGTACGACCCCGACGCGCAGCGCATCAGCGATGATGTGGTCTACTATGACTCGCGCGATTTGACGACGCACGCCATCGTCGTCGGTATGACGGGCAGCGGCAAGACCGGCCTCTGCATCGGCCTGCTTGAGGAGGCGATCCTCGATAACATCCCGGCGATCGTGGTCGACCCCAAGGGCGATATCACCAACCTGCTGCTCAATTTCCCTGATCTGCGCCCGGCCGATTTTGAGCCGTGGGTGAACCTTGATGATGCGCAGCGCGCCGGCATGGATGTGCCAGCCTATGCCGCCGATGTCGCCCACCGCTGGCGCGAAGGCTTATCGAGTTGGGGCATCGTGCCAGACCGGATGCGCTGGTTGAAGTATGCCGCCCATTACAGCATCTTCACGCCCGGCTCCGAGGCAGGCCTGCCGATCAGCATCGTCGCCTCGCTGCGCGCCCCGCGCGACGGCTGGGCCGGCAATGAAGAAGCCAATCGCGAGGAGATCAACGCGATCGTCACGGCGCTGCTGGCATTGGTTGGCCGCAGTGCGCAGCCGGTGCAGGATAAAGAACACGTCTTGATCGCCAATATTTTCGAATATGCGTGGATGCGCGGCCTTGATCTGACGCTCGAAGATATCATCCTGCAGGTGCAGAACCCGCCCTTTAACAAGCTGGGCGTCTTCCCGCTCAATGATTACATCCCCGAGCGCGACCGGCAGAAGCTGGCCATGGATCTGAACAACATCGTCGCCGCGCCGTCATTCCAAACGTGGCTGAACGGCGAACCGATGGATATCCAGCGCCTGCTTTATACCCCGCAGGGCCGCCCGCGCGTTTCGATCTTTTACATCGCGCACCTCAGCGATGCCGAGCGGCAGTTCATCATCACGCTGCTGCTCGAGAGCACGCTCGGCTGGATGCGGACGCAAAGCGGCACGACCAGCCTGCGCGCGCTGCTGTACATCGATGAGATGTTCGGCTATTTCCCGCCCTACCCGCGCAACCCGCCCACCAAAGAGCCGATCCTGCGCCTGCTCAAACAGGCGCGCGCGTTTGGGCTGGGGTTGATCCTGGCCACGCAGAACCCCGGCGACCTCGATTACAAAGGCCTGAGCAACGCGGGCACGTGGTTTATCGGCCGTTTGCAGTCAGAGCGCGACCGCATGCGCGTCATGGCCGGTTTAGAGTCGATGGCATCGGTTAGCACCGAAATGAACCTGCGCGAAGTTGGCCGGATGATCGCCGATATTCCGCCGCGCGTTTTCCTGATGCACAACGTACACGACCGGGGCGGGCCAACGATGCTGCACACGCGCTGGGCGATGAGCTATCTGCGCGGGCCGCTCACGCGGCAGCAGGTGCAGATCCTGATGGCCGACCAGCGCGGGCAGCTGCTGGCCCAGATGGGCGCAGCCAGCTATACCCCGCCGCCGGCCAATAACGCGAACCCGACTCACAATGCCCCGCTCGGCCCATCATTTGGCGTGCAGGCCGAGTTTTATGCCATGCAGGCCGGCCGGGCCGCGGTGGCCCCACCCCCACCGCCCAGCCTGCCCGAGGCGCCCCCACATCTGCCGGAGATGCCGCCTGGCGCGCCCGCGCTGCGGCCCACCGAGGCGATCACCGTTGGGCCGCCGGCTAACCCCATCAACCAAGCGATGCGAGACAGCACCATCATGACGGCAGCGAATCGCCTGCCTGCCGGCTACAGCGATCGTTTGCCGCCGCTGCCGGCCAGCACCGTGCAGTTCTTCCTGCCCAACCGCACGACCAGCCAGCACGCCATCAGCGACTGGGAGCGGCGCACGGGCTTTACCGCCGAACGTTTTGGCGGGGTGGTGCAGGCCTACCGGCCGGTGCTGCTGGCACAGGCGATCGTGCGCTACCAGGATCGCAAGTCGCAGGTCTTCACTGCGCGCACCTATGCTTATCGCATTCCCGATCTCGCGCACGCCGGCATCGTTCATTGGGATGAGGTCGCCGCGCCGCCCGTCGATGCCCGGCAGCTTTCGAGCGAACCGTTCAACGCCGGCATGTTTGGCGACCTGCCCCCCGGCTTGACCGATGCGCGGCGGCTGTCGGCGCTGCGCCGCGAACTCATCGATATGCTCTATGCGACGGCGAAACTGGCTGTGCCGTTCAACCCCGCGCTCAACCTGTACGGCAACCCAGACGGCGATCTGGCCGAGTTCCGCATCCGCGCGCAGCAGGCCGCGCGCGAGCGCCGCGACGACGAGGTCGACCGGCTGGGCCAGCGCTATCAGGCCATTTTCGATCGACTGGATGCCCAGCTCGAGCGGCACATGCAGCGGTATGCCGCCGAGCGGCGCGAGCTTGAGAAGACGCGCCAGCAGGTCTTATTCACGACCGGCGAAGCGCTGATCAGCCTGATGGGCGGCCGCACGAAATACACCCTGTCGCGCGCCAGCCGCGCGGCGGTCTTCCGCGAGCGCTCCGCCGGGCAGAAGGCGGCCGCTGAACTTGCTATCGAACAAACCGAGCGCGACGTCCAGCGGGCGCAGCAGGATCTGCAGGCAGAACTGAACGCCATCAATGAGAAGTGGGCGCGCGCCGCCGTGCAGATCGAAGAACATATCATCACGCCATTCAAGAAGGATATTTCCATCGAATTGTTCGGCATCGGCTGGTTGCCGCACTGGTATGCCGTGATCAACGACCAGCCGGTTTTGCTGCCAGCGTTTTGACCAAGAGGCCCTGTTGAAGAATCGACCCCTGGAATGTACCGATCTCTACCTCGCCTTTGATGAGGTGCCCGTGCTCAACGGCATCAGTTTCAGCGCCGAGCAGGGGCAGATCGTCGCCCTGCTCGGGCCGAGCGGCTGCGGCAAGACGACGACGCTGCGCCTGATTGCGGGCTTTGAATGGCCCAACGCCGGGACGATCCACATCAGTGGGCGGCTGGTCGCCGGCGCGGGTGTGCGCGTGCCGCCGGAGGAGCGGCGCGTCGGCATGGTCTTTCAGGAGTATGCGCTGTTTCCGCACCTCAGCGTGCGCGATAACATCACCTTCGGTTTGAACGGCGCTCGCCGCGAACGCGAGGCGCGGGCGCTGGAGATGATGACGCTGGTAGGCCTGCGCGATCTGGGCGATCGCATGCCGCACGAGCTGTCCGGCGGCCAGCAGCAGCGCGTCGCGCTGGCGCGGGCGCTGGCGCCGCAGCCCGATATCCTGCTGCTGGATGAACCCTTTTCCAACCTCGATGCCGGGCTGCGCCAGCAGGTGCGCGTTGAGGTGCGCGCTATCCTGAAGGCGGCCGGCATCACCTGCGTGTTCGTGACGCACGACCAGCAGGAGGCTTTCAGCATTGCCGATCGAGTCGTGGTCATGATGCGCGGCGAAGTCGCTCAGATCGCCGATGCGCGCACGCTCTACAACCGGCCAGCCACCCATGAAGTGGCCGCATTCGTCGGCGAGTCAAATTTCCTGCCCGGCATCGCGGAGGGGGAGGTGGTCACCTGCGCGCTGGGCCGCCTGCCGCTCGATGAGCCGACACACGGCCCGGTTGAAGTGCTGGTGCGGCCCAGCGCCCTGCGGATCGCCGCCGACGGCGCGGGTGCAGGGACCACCGCGGTCGTCCGCTGGGTCGAGTTCCAGGGCGATGATCAGCGAGTTGGGCTGGAGTTGATCGAACCAGCCTCCGGGCAGCCGCTCGCATTGATGGCGCGCGTGCCCGCCGATGACGAGTGGCGCGAGGGCGAGACGGTCATCGTCCGCGTCGAACGCCCGGTTCGCGCCTTCGCAATGCAGCCAGCAGGGAGATAGCCTAACGATCAGGCGAATGAATTGACAAGCGACGGCCCCCTCTCTATACTGGGCAGTGTTCGCGATCCACGAGCAAAGCGAGATAACTTTGCGCCGATCTTTCTGGCTGGCCCTGATCATCGGCCTGACGATCTCGTCTGCTGCTGCTCAGCCCCTTGTTTCCCCGCAGGCCGGCGAACCGCCGGTGAGCGCGTTGATCGCTGTCTCGGCGCCCGATGAACGCGGGCTGGTCGTGGTTGAAGGCGCGCCCGGGGCTGCGCCGCCCGCCCTGCCGATCGCCATCCGCAACCTGAACACGTTAGAAACCCTGTATACACGCACGAGCGTGACCGGCGCGTTCAGCGTTTCGCTGTTCGGCCCCGGCCCCACGCCGTTTCTGATCATGCCGTTCGACGGCCGCTATGACGACCCGCCGCTTTACCCTGGCGCGCTGCCGGGCGGTCCCGGCGTCATCATCTATGGCGAGGCCGATCAGGCCGCCGACCCGAGCCGCTTCATCATCAGCGGATCGCTCGGCGCCTCTCACTGGTGGGCCAATGGGCGCGCCAGCGATCGCATGGTGGAGCCGGGGGCGATCTGGACGCTCGAATTGGACGTGCAGTTCCCAGTCGCGGCCCTGCCGCCCGATGCGCTCTTGAGCGGAACAGTCAGCTTGCAGCCGGTCGCCGCTGGGGCGCCCATCCCGCTGGCGATCGCTGACCGCTTCAGCAACAATGGCTGGTCGAACGTGCTCACAGCAGGTGGGCTGCCGCTCGATAACCTGGCCGGCGGGGTCGATCTCGATGCGGAAGCGCTGGCCCAGCCCCTGTCTCCCCTCAGCGATGGGCTGCGCTTTCGCTTGCGCTTTGCCGTGGCGCTGCCCGATGACCTGCCAGCCGGCCTTTATGTGCCTGTCTTTCAGGGCTACATCGAACGCGGCGGCCAGCGCCAGCGCTGGGAAGAAGCGGACATGTTTGGGACGCGGCGCGATCGCAGCGCTGCCGCTTACACTCGCCTGCCGCTCGTGCTGACCGTTAGTCCGCTGCCGGCAACGATCCCGCCGGCAAGCCTGCCGCCGGCAAGGATGCCGCTGGCGCTTCTGGTTGATGAGACTTCAACTACCGGGGGGCGCGGCGCGCTGGCCGAGGAGGATGCCGAGCATTTCGCCCTCTCAAACCGCGTCGCGTTCAACCCGCCAGCGCTGATCCTGCCAGCCGGCAGTGCGGAAATTCCCGCGCGCTATTCCCTTGAGCCGTACCTGCTCAACCTGCTGCCGAACGCCGCGGATGTGCAGGGCGCGCCGCTGATCCCGCTCGATCTGCCTGGCGGCCGGTTGGCCGCCGTCATTCGCCGGCCTGACGGCCGCGTTGACCGGTTCGAAGGCGAGATCGCCGGTATCGGCGTCTCGAGCGCGGCGGCAGACGAGACGTCCCGCTTCGGCAGCAGCGCGCCGGTCGATACCGCCCGGCTTCTGACGAATGACCCGACGCTGAGCGCTTACCCGTTCGATGTTCATGGCGACTATACGATCGTGCTGACGGCTGAATTTGCGGATCGTTTTGGCAACCGCTACGAAGGCGGCGGGACGTACCGCGTCATCATCGCCGAGCCACTCTTGCTGCTGCCCGCCGCGCTGCCTGGAACGCCGTTTGCCGTCGGCGATGTCTTTCACGGCGGCCTCACGCTGGTGCCCGGCGTTCCAGCCGAGATCAGCGGGCGGCTGCGCGTGTTTCCGCTGCATGGCGCTGAACCAATCGAGCATGTTTTTGAGGGACAAGCGAACCCGCATGGTTATTTTTATCCAGCCGGCGCGCCGTTCATTTTTATGACGCCTGGCGAATATATAGTGGATTATGAAGCGCGCTATCGCGATGTGGACGGGCGTTTGTGGGCGGCCAGCGTGCGCGGGGCGGGTGTCATCACTGGGCCTGAAAGCGGGTTGATCGCGCGGGGGAGGCGGGGGCTGGCCGGTTATGAAAACGCGCAGCCGCGGCCGGCATGGTACAGCATTCGCCAGCTTGCCAGCGCCGCCGGGACGCCAGCCGGAGGCCGCGCTGGTCGCGCCCGGCCTTATCTGCCTTTTCACAGCGGCGATATGCTGTGGCTGAACAGAGATCAAACGGCTGGCCTCGAGCCGCTGCTGACCGTTCAAGATCTGGCGGGCGATTACGCCGGCACTCTGTTCGCGCTGAATGCCGCCAGCGAGCTGGAGGCCGTACACGGCGAACTGCCGCTCGAACAGATCCTGGCGCGCGGGCATCGCTATGGCCCCGGCCTGCTGCCCGCATTCGCCGGAGACGAGGGCACGACTCTGATCGCGCTCGCCAACGACGCCTACTGGTACTTCAGCGCCGTGCGCCCTGGAATAGCTGCTCGCCAGTTCGTCGCCGGCAGCGCCAGTGGCGGGCTTGATCTCGGCTGGCTGCTGGGCGACCCGTATAACCGTCAGATCGGCGCTGGTTTGAACGGCGACCTGCCCGGCGATCACCTGTTCTTGTTCGGCGGCGCGGTCGTTCGAGGCGGCGAGAGCGGCGGGGCGACCGCCAGCTATGCCGCGCTCGCCGTCGTCCTTGACCACGACGACCCGCGCGGCGCGCGCCTGCTGCCCCCCGGCCGGGGCCGCGATGGCGGCGCCGACGGCGGCCCGGTGCTGGTCATCGACGATCGATCGCAGCACGAGCGGGCGCTTGACCTGTTCTTCCAGCCAACAGCCATCCGTCCGGGCCAACTGCTGCGGGCTGGTGACATCATCTCGGTCGCCGGGCAGATCGGCCCGCCGCTGTCGGCCGAGGTCCGGGTGACGATCACCGCGCCCGATGGCAGCGCGCGAACCTTCAGCGCTCAGGCCAGCCCGACCGGCTATTTTTACATGCCCACGGGCGATCTGGCGGCCGAGCAGCCCGGCGTCTGGACGATCGCCATTCGCGCTGAATACGCCGGGGCGACCTCGGCCGGCCTGATCGAAGGAGAGGGGATCGAGGGCGGGGTGCCTGGCGCTGCGCGCGAGCTGAGCGGCGCATTCCAAGTGTTCGCGCTGGCAGAAGATGCACTGCCTCTCTCGTGGAGCGCGGCGCTGCGCGATGCGCGCATCCCCGCAGCGCTGCCCTACAATTTCAGCTATACGCTGCCAGAGGGATGGGCAAATGCGCGCGTTTACCGGACACTCGCAACCCCCAGCCTGATTCTCGAAGACGGTGAGCTGCGCCTGACAGGCCGCAGCTTCAGTTATGCCTATACACCCAACCAACTGCGCGCGGTCTTCCCCAATTTGGAGCTGGAGGGCCGTGTGAACGGGGTATACGTCTCTGACGCCAAAACGCTGACGCTGGTTGTGGTGGGGGCTGACAGCGGCGGCCGCGAGCGGATGCTGTATCGCGCCTTCACCATCCTGCATGACCGGCTGATCAGCTTGGAGCGATAGCGATCATGGCGCGCTGGCGAACTTCGATCGCGGCTGCGCTGGCGCTGTTCGCCCTGATGCTGGCAGGGGGCGCGGCGCGGCCGGCAGCGGTGGCCCAGACCGGCGGCGCACCTTCGCCCACGCCGCTGCCCTTGTTCGCGCTGCCCAACCCCAGCCTGCATCGCAGCTATAGCAGCAGCACGATGGCCCTGCTGCCAGCCGACCCGCGCACGGTGATCGCCGTGAATATGTTGAACAACAGTGCGACCCTCTTCGTGCCCTCGCAAAACCGTGTGATCGCCGAGGTCGAGGTTGGCCGCGATCCGCGTGCTGTCGCCATCACGCCCGACAGCACGCGCGCGCTGGTCACCAACCGCGCTGATGGAACGCTGACCATCATCGATATCCCGGCCGCGCGGCCGGCTGCGACGCTCGCGCTTGATGGTGTGTGGCCGGTTGGGGTCGTCACCAACAGCAGCGACCGCGCCTACGTTTCGCTGCAAGGCAGCGATGCGATCGCGATCGTCGACCTGGAGGCGGGGCGGGTCATCGACCGGATCGCGGTGCCCGCATTTCCTGCGGGGCTGCTGCTGTGGGGCGATTTCCTCTACGTCACCCACCGCTGGAGCGGGCAGATCAGCCTGATCTATTTGCCGCAGCGCCGTGTGATCGAAACGGTCGCGACGGGCATCGACACAGCCTTGTCGCACACGATCGAGGCCGATATCTCGCGCGGCATCGCTTATTTGCCGCAGACGCGTCTGAACGCTCAGAATACCGCGCTCACCTTCGATACGGCTGCGTTCCCCGTCGTGAATGTGATCGACCTGCGCGACCTGCGCCTGCTGCCGGAGGCGCGCATCACGCTCGATACGGCTGATCGGCCGGTCAATATGCCGTTCGCCACAGCGCTCGACCGGTTCGCCCAGCGCCTCTATGTGGCCAATGCGGGCAGCGATAACGTCTCTGTCATCGACCTGACGACCGGCGCGGCGCGGGCGAACATCCCCGTGGGAGCTAACCCGCGCGGCATCCTGCTCAACCGCGACAACACGCTGCTGCACGTGCACAATGTGATCGACGGCACGGTGACGACCATCTCGACGGCGACGCTGCAAGTGACCGATGTGCTGCCGATCACGCGCCTGTCGATCCCGGCCGACCTGCTGATCGGCGCGCAGTTGTTTCACAGTGCTGCCGATCCACGACTAACGACCGACAGCTGGTTGAGCTGCGCCACCTGTCACTTTGACGGCATGAGCGACGGCCGCGTATGGTTGGGCTTTCCCGATGGCCCGCGCAATACGCCGCTGCTCTACGCGCTGCCAGAGACCGTGCCCTATAACTGGTCTGGCACCTATGACGAGCTGGCCGATGTCGAACTGAAGATACGCAGCCTGATGGCGGGAACCGGGTTGATCGAGGAAGGGCCGATTTTCCCCGCCTTTGGCCCGCCGCACAGCGGCCTCTCGCCCGACCTTGACGCGCTGACCGCTTATCTGATCTCGCTGCGCCCGCCCGATAATCCGTTCGATTTTCCGCAGGAAGTGATCGCGCGCGGGGCGGCCGTGTTCGACGAGCAGGGCTGCGCGGCATGTCATGTGGGAGAGGCGGGCACCAATCTCGAGGCCTATGACGTGGGCACTGGCGGGTCGCCGCTCGAACGGCGCGGCACGACCTTCGACACGCCCGGCCTGCGCTGGCTGTGGCTGAGCGCCCCCTATTTCCACGACGGATCGGCGGCCACGCTGCGCGAAGTCTTCGAGCGGCCCGGGGCGCACCAGCTCATTTTTACCGTAGAGCCGGCCGATATCGACGCGCTGGTGGCATACCTGCTCTCGCGGCCAAGTGTACCCTGATTGAACTTGACTTTTAACCCTTGCTAACTTTTGCTACAATCGTTATCATGATTATAATCACAAAGATGATAAAAATTAGCCTGTAACAAGGGAACTATTCGTAATGCGTGTCAGCGCCGCTATGCAAGAGTATCTCGCCGAGGCTTATCGGCTGGCATATTATCAAGATGGTTCGCCCTACATCGCGACATCGGCGCTGGCCGATGCTATGGGGGTTTCCGCGCCCGCTGTCACACGCATGGTGCAGCGCTTGAAAGAGGCCGGTTACCTCGAACATGAGCCTTATCGCGGGCTGTCGCTCACGCCAGCCGGCGAGCGCGAAGCGCTGATGAACATTCGCCGCCACCGGTTGGTGGAAGTCTTTCTCGTCGATGTGATGCAGTTTGGCTGGCACGAGGTGCACGATGCCGCCGATGCGCTTGGCGATGCGATCAGTGACAAAGTCGTGGCGCGCATGGAGCAGATGGCCAACTACCCGCGCCGCTGTCCGCATGGCGAGCCGATCCCCAGCCGCGATGGCTATATGCCGCGCGTGCGCGATTACCCGCTGAACGAGGCGGAACCGGGCGCGGCGCTGGTCATCAGCCGCATCAACACGCACGATGCCGAGAAGCTGGCCTATCTCGCGCAGCTCGGGCTGCGGCCGGGCACCGCCTTTGAGCTGGTCAGCAAGGCGCCATTTAATGGGCCGCTTCAGCTCAAACTGCATGACCATGTGCAGGTGATTGGCCACGAACTGGCCGGGTTGCTGCGCGTTTGCCCGCCGGAAGACTACGACCTTGAGTGAGCGCCTTGGGCGCTCTTCATGGGCGGCCTCCACGCCAGCCTGCGATCCCCAAACACAGCCACCCCAGCACCAGCGCCGCCCCGCCGAACGGTGCGACCGCGCCCATGAAGCCCAGCTCAAACAGGCTGAGCAGATACAGCGCGCCTGAAAACAGCCCAACGCCAACGATGAAGAGGAGGCCTGCTGCCGCTGTCAGACGGCCAGGCCAGCGTTCGGCCGCCCATGCTGCGCCGATCAAGGCGGCCGCATGGATCAAATGATATTGGACGGCAGTGTCAAACGTGGCCTGGCGGCCGTGCGCGGCCAGCAGCGCGCTTAGGCCGTGCGCGCCGAACGCGCCCAAAGCGACGCCAGCCGCCCCGAGCAGACCCGCCGCCAGCAGCAGCGCGCGCGTCATGGTTCTCCCTCGCGGGCGGCCGACCATTCCTCGCGCAGGATGCCATAGCAGACCAAATCGCGTGGGCGGTCGAAACGGAAGACGTGCTGGCGCAGCACGCCTTCGTGGCGCATGCCAGCTTTCTGCATCACGCGGCCCGATGCCGGATTCTCGGCGAAATGCGTGGCATAGATGCGGTTGAGGCCGAGCGCCCCGAAACCCCAATCGACCAGCCGGCGCGCCGCTTCCGTCGCATAGCCCTGCCCCCAGTGCGGCACCCCGATCCAGTAGCCCAGCTCGGCACGCCGATGCCGCGGTTCGATGTGCAGTCCCATTTGCCCCACCAGCTCGTCGTCTGCCCGCCGAATGAGGACGAACAGATGGGCAAGCCCGGCGGCGCGTGCCTCGGCAGTGGCTGCGAGGAACTGTTCAAAAGCCTCAGGCGGGTAGGGATGCGGGATATTGAGCGTCGTCGCAGCGATCAACTCGTGGCCGACGTAGCGCAGAACCGCAGCTTTATCGGCCGGCGAGATTGGGCGCAGCAGCAGGCGCTCGGTGAGCAGCGGCGCTTCCATCAGCCAATCGTCCAGCAAATCTTCGTCCCTTCTTTCCTACCTATCCTATGGACGGCCGCATGGACGCGCTGAGAGCGCTGCTTCGATATTGGGCCGCTCGCGCAGGGTGACGGGCACGTCGAATGTCTCATCGCCGCGCACAATCAGCAGATCGACGGTGGTGCCTGGCCGCGTGTTGACGACCAGATAAGCCACCAGCTCATCCATCGTATTGATGTAGGTTCCGTCCACCGCGACGATAATATCGCCGCCGGCGCACACAGGCCGGCCGCGCACGATCACTTCGCGGTTGCCGCCGCGCAGACCGGCATCATCGGCCGGAGAGCCGGGCGTGACGCGGTCGATGAGCACACCGCGGGTGACCGGTAGGTTGAGCGTTTCAGCCAGCCCGGCCACGCTGAAGCCGCCATCGGCGGGCAGGCTGGAGATGCCGATCCAGGCGTAGTTGACGGCTCCATGCTCGATCAGCTCCGGCACCACACGGGCGACCGTGCGCGACGGCACGGCGAAACCCACCCCCTGAAAAACGCCGCTTTCCGTGCGGATGGCCGTGTTAATGCCGACCAGCTCGCCCCACGAATTGAGGAGCGGGCCGCCGCTGTTGCCCGGGTTGATCTCGGCATCGACCTGAATGATCGACGGGTTCTGGAAGCCGCCGATCGTGTTGTTGATCAACTCTGCCGAGGGAAGCTGACGGCCCAACCCGCTGATGATGCCGACCGTCATCGAGCTGGACAGGCCGAACGGGTTGCCAATGGCGATCGCGCGCTGGCCAACGCGCAGCGCGTCCGAGTCGCCAAATTCGACGGGGAACAGGCGCGCCGGATCGACCTGCACGCGCAGCACGGCGATATCGCTGTAATAATCCAGGCCGATGACCTCAGCCGGCGTCACATAGCCATCATAGAAGGTGATATAAACCTCGATCGCGCCATTGACGACGTGGGCATTCGTGACGATGTGGCCCTCGCGATCGTAAACGACGCCGGAGCCGGTCGACTGATCGCCGATGCCCCGATGCGGCGTATTCACGGTGACATCGACGTTGACGACCGAAACCACCAACCGCTCGTACAGATTTGTGAGCAGAAGGTGTTCCGCATCTGCCGCTTCGACGATCGCCTCAGGGATAGGAGTAGGCAGCTGCGTTTGAAAGGCGAGATTAACGGGTAGGTCAGAGATTGGCGTGCTGCGGACGGCGCGCTCGCTGAAAGGGCTGCTCATCTGCCCGGCGGTGCAAGCGCCGGCGACCAGCGAGAGCAGCAGCGCGGTAACTGCCAGAAGTCGATAGGTATTCAAAACGACACATCCTCATCCCTAATTTCGCCTAATTTCGGTCGCGCGGAGATTGCGCCTATCATCAGTGTATCCGATCGACAGGCTCCGCTTCAATGGCGGGGTTTGGCAAAAACCGCATCGCCGCGCGCAGACGGGCCCGTCTGCACGGTAGAGGAAGGGATGATCCGCAGCGGCTAGGGATAAGAATACAAGGCCAGCAGGTTGCCCTCGGTATCGAGAAAAGTGGCATAACTGCCCCCATCGCTGGCCAGCGCCGTTTTGGGCGTGATCACGTAGCCGCCGGCCTGATCGATGCGCCGCAGATAAACCGTCATATCCTCGCCAGCATCGAGATAGATCAACGGCCCGTGGTTGCCGGGGTTAAAGCGCCTCGACCGGTTCAGCGAGAAGCCGGCAACATCAGCGTTTCCAAACGGCGTGAGGGTTGTCGTTCGCCGCGCGCCATCCTGCGGTGCAGCAGCCGGCCGCGCGTCGAAAACCGCTTGATAAAATTGGATGGCTCGATCGAGGTTTCGGACCGGCACTTCTGCCCACACGATTCTGATCATGCTGCCCCAACAGGCTAAGACCATTTGTTCTATTCGATTATACGAACAAATGGTCTATGAAGCAACGGGTTGAGCGCGCTGTTTACACGATCTTAAAGTGGGCGCGGGCAGTTCTAGCCCACCCAGTCGCGCAGGAAGAGAAAATCGTGGCCCATCGTGCGCGTGCTAACTTTGGCGATATTGGGCATCGTCCGCTTGAAGTGGTTGCCTTTCACGCGCCGCCACACGCCCTCGACAAAGGCGCGGTCAAACCCTTCTTCGACTGCCTCGTCAACGGTGTAGCGCTCATCGACGAGCAGGTACAGCAGCCGATCCACTTCTTCATAAGTGAAGCCGAGTTCGTCCTCGTCGGTCTGTCCGATCCAGAGATCGGCCGATGGCGGCTTGTCGATGATCGGCGCTGGCACGCCGAGCGCGCGCGCCAGTGCGCGTACCTGCGTCTTGTACAGATCGCCGATCGGCTGCAGGGCGACGCCGCTGTCGCCATAAATGGTCGAATAGCCGAGCATGATCTCGGTTTTGTTGCTGGTGCCCATCACCAGCCCACCCCACGGCACCGATTGGTCGTAGAGGATAGTCATGCGCAGGCGCGCCATCACATTGCCTTTGCGCATATCGCTCATTTCCGGGAAGCGTTCGAACAGCGGGTCGGCCATCTCGGTGATAGGGATAGTGATGCTGGGCAGGCCCAACAGGTCGATCACGCGATCGGCATCGGTCAGGCTGTCTTCAGCCGAGGTGCGATAGGGCATGCGCACGGCCAGCACATTCTCCGGGCCAAGCGCTTCCGCCGAAAGATAGGCTGAGACCGCCGAGTCGATGCCGCCAGACAGCCCGATCACCGCCCGGCGCATGCCGATCTTGGTGATCTGATCGTAGATGAAGCCGGTTAAGATGCGGCGGGCGATCTCGGTGTTGATGCGCAGCCGGGCATCGAGATGGTGATGATCGCGCGTCATGATGTTCATGCTCGGTCCTCGTCGATAATGCGGGCAAGTTCGCGCTGCACCAGCAGCGGTCGTTCATCGCGCAGCAGCGGCAGCCGGCTGCGCGTGCGGTGGATCTGGTTCAGGTCGATCGTTTGCGTCAGCAGCGCTTCCTCGAAATAGACGCCATGACACAGAAACTCCCCGTTCGGGTTGACGATCGACGAGCCGCCCCAGAAGTTTTTGCCGTCTTCATAGCCCACTCGGTTGCAATGCACGATGTAATTGGTGAACAGGCTGCCATACGCCTGATTGACCAATTCGACCCAGCGCGTGCCCGAGAGCCGGTCGCCAGCATCGAGGCCGCGCCCGGGGCTGGAGCTGGTGAAGATGAGCAGGTCGGCCCCATCAAGCCAGAGCAGGTAAGGCGGCGACACATGCCAGAAATCCTCGCAGATCAGGAGGCCGAAGCGGCCGAAGCGCGTATCGAACGCGCGTGCCCGTTCGCCCTGATCGAAAAAGCGACCCTCATCAAACATACCGTAGGTGGGTAGATAAATTTTATGGTGAATGTGCACAACTGCACCGGCCGACAAATAGGCACTGGCGATGAAAAAGCGCTGGCGCGCATCGAGGTGCACAAAGCCAAAGACGAGATCGAGCTTGCGGCTCGCCTCGAGCAGGCGGCCAAAGATCGGATCCTGCGATTGGGCGCGGATGGCGACCTCCGGCACCAAATCCTGAACCTGATAGCCCGTCAGCGACAGCTCAGGAAAGACGAGTAGCTCAACGCCGGCGGCAGCCGCCTCATCAATATAGGCGAGATGCTTCTCGAGGTTGGCGCGTAAATCAGCCAGTTTGGGGTAAATCTGCGCCAGCCCGATCGTGAGGCGCATACGGAACTCCTTTGATGACTAAGGCCATGCAAAACCCTGCGATCCCTGCATCGAGCCACTGGTCGGCGCGTAGGCCGGCGAGCATGGGAACTCGATCGGCCCGTAAAAAACCGAGCGTGAACATGCCAACGGCGACCAGCCCCAGCGCCAGCCACAGACGGCGACCCTGGGGAAGCCCAGCGTGCCCTGCGCCGATCACCAAAGCGAGGACGGCCAGCGACCAAAAGATGCCAAATAAATGGGTATTGTACCGCGGTTCGACGATGCCGTAGATATCCGGCGTTTCAACAGCGATCAGCGGTGGATAGAAGGCCAGCGTCTCGACTGCGCTGCCGTAGGCGCAGGCAGCGGTAGCACAGGCCAGCCAGCCAGCCAACGCCACGACCGGCGGGGCGAGCGTGAGCGCAGGCAGCAGCAGCGTCAGCGGCCGCCTGCGCCAACGGCCGGCGATGGCCAACCCGGCCAACCCGCCTAATGCGGCTCCTTGCCAGCTGAGGCCGCCGGCGCTCAAGCGCAGCGCCTCGCCCAGGTGATCGGCGAAATAATCCCAATGGAGCAGCACATGCACGATGCGCGCGCCAATGATCCCGCCCAGCAACGCTCCCAGCGCCAAGTCAACCCGCTCGCCGCGCCCGGCAATGCCCACCCGCGCCCACTGCCTATAGGCGAGCAGCGCCGCGGCGGCCGCCCCCGCGCCAAGGATCACGCTGTAGGCGTGCAGGCTAAGCGGCCCGAAACTCACTTGTTGGAACACGGTGTTCTCCGCCTATTTTGGGTAGCGCAGCGGCGCTTGGCCACGCCATTACAATACAGTAAACGCAAAATTTTGCCTTTTTCTACAATACTCCCCAAAATTGAGGGGATTATTAAAGCGATGGGTTAATGATCGCCGGATGTGTTACAATCTCGGCCATCTCCATAACATGTAACGTCTTGAGGAGCACTCGATGGGAATTAGTTCAGTCTTAAGCGCACTCGGCTTGCTGGGGTTCCTGCTGTTTCTGGCGGGAATCGGCTTTGTTGTTTTGTCGGCCTCGCAGGGACGGCCCGTCCGTGGCGGCGTTTTGCTGGCAGCAGTTGGTCTGATCGCCGGCGTCCTGCTCAGCTTGGTCAGTCAAGGTATCCTGATCGTGCAGCCGCAGGAGATAGCGGTCGTCTTCAACACGCTGTCGGGCAATCTTGAACAACCGCGCCGCGCTGGCACGCATATCGTCATTCCGGTCATCCAGGATGTGACGATCTACCCGATCGAACAGCAGCAGTATACTATGTCTGGCATTGAGCGTGAAGGCGCGCTGCCCGGCGATGACGCCGTGCAGGCACGCACGGTCGACGGACAGGTCGTCCGCCTCGATGTCTCGCTGCTGTTTGGCATCGACCCGAACAATGTGAACACCGTCCACCAGCGCTGGCGCACGCGCTATGTCAACGACTTCATCCGCCCGACGGCGCGCGGCATCGTTCGTGATGTCGTCTCGCGCTTCCGCGCCGAGGAGATCTACGGCGGCGGCCGCGGCGAGATGGAGGACTCGATTCAGGCGGCGCTGGAAGCGCGCATGGCCGAGGAAGGCCTGATCCTGACTGACCTGCTCGTGCGCGATATCAACTTCTCGCAGCAGTTCACCGAAGCGATCGAGCAGGCGCAGATCGCCCAGCAGGAAGCTGAGCGCGCCCGCCTGCGCGTCCAGCAGATTCGTCAAGAGGCGGAGCAGGTGCGCGCGCAGGCGCAGGGCCAGCGCGATGCCACCATCGCCCGCGCTGAAGGTGAAGCGCAGGCGATCATCCTGCGCGCACAGGCGGAAGCCGAAGCGCTGCGGCTGGTCAGCCAGCAGATCGCGGCCAACCCGTCGCTCATTCAGTACCAGTACATTCAGAGTCTATCGGACAACGTCCGGCTGGTGATGGTGCCGACCAACAGCCCGTTCCTGTTCGATTTCGCCAGCCTGGCCGACCCACGGTTGGACTTCATCGCACCTGAAGTTCCAGAGCCGGAGCTGCTGGCGCCGATCCCGCCCGATGTGACCGTGCCGCCGCCGATCGACTTCGATCAAGCACCGACGACCTCGGGGAACTGATCGAGGCGCTGACACTGCCCGACTCGCTGGCCGTTTCGCCAGTTTGATCAACCTGTGCGCGCGTGATAAAAACAAGTTTTATCACGCGCGCCTGCTTATGCGCTGTTGACTGAAAACAGTGCCCAGCCGCGCTAAAAGCGCATTTGAACAACCATGAGAGGAGTGCCGAACTGACCGCGTTCGAGCTGACCCTGATCGGGGCCTCACTTTTCATGTTCATCAGCATCCTTGCCAGCAAAGTAGCCGCACGCGCTGGCGTGCCCGCTTTGCTGCTGTTTCTGTTGATTGGTATGCTGGCCGGCTCTGACGGGCTGGGCGGCATCTACTTCGACGAACCGCAGCTTGTGCAGGCGGTCGGCGTCGTTGCGTTGATCTTCATCCTTTTTTCCGGCGGGGTGAGCACGCGCTGGGACGATATACGCCCGGTCTTGTGGAGCGGCGTTTCGCTATCAACGGTGGGTGTCATCGTCACTGCGTTGGCCGTGGGCTTGTTCGTCAGCGAGGTGTTCAATTTCACGCTGGCTGAAGGGATGCTGCTCGGGGCGATCATCGCCTCGACCGATGCGGCCGCTGTGCTCTCGGTGCTGCGCGGTAAAAGTGTGCGCCTAAAAGGTCGCCTTCGACAGCTTCTCGAGCTGGAATCAGGCAGCAACGACCCGATGGCCGTTTTCCTCACCATCGGCATGATCGCGCTGATTACAACTCCCGAGAGCCGGCCGATCGACTTGATTCCGCTGTTCGTTCTACAAATGATGATCGGCGCGGCCATCGGCGCGCTGGCCGGCCGCCTGATGGTCGAAGCCGTCAATCGCCTGCGCCTCGAATATGACGGCTTATACCCCGTGCTGACGATCGCCTTCGTGCTGCTGGTATACGGCCTCACTGCGGTCATCAACGGCAATGGCTTCCTTGCCGTCTATCTGGCCGGGTTGATCATGGGCAACCGCAAATTCATCCACAAGAACAGCTTGCTGCACTTCCACGATGGCGTGGCGTGGTTAATGCAGATCGTCATGTTCCTCACGCTGGGCTTGCAGCTTTTTCCCTCGCGGCTTCCGCCGGTTGTGCCGGCTGGCCTCATGATCGCGCTGTTTCTGATCTTCGTCGCCCGCCCGCTCAGCGTGTTCATCAGCTTGGCGTTCAGCGGCTTTAACGTGCGCGAAAAAGCGTTCATCTCGTGGGTGGGGCTGCGCGGCGCCGCACCGATCATCCTGGCGACATTCCCGCTGCTGGCCGCTGTGCCGCAGGCCAGCACCATCTTCAATTTGATCTTCTTCATCGTACTCACTTCGGTGCTGCTGCAAGGGACGCTGATCGTGCCCGTTGCGCGCTGGCTGGGCGTTTATTCGGAAGCGCCAGAGCTGCCGCGTTCACCGCTGGCTTTCGTGATGGATGATGGCAATATCGCCAGCGATCTGTTTGAGTGCAATATCGCGCCCGATGCGTGGGTCGTTGGGCGGCAGATCGTCGACCTCAACCTGCCTGAAGACCTGCTCGTCGTCCTGATTGGCCGCGAAGGCGATACGATCGTCCCCCGGGGGAGTACGGTTTTGCAAGCGGGCGACCACATCATGCTGCTGGCCAAAAAGGAACTTCAGCCTGAGATCGTGCGCATCTTTTCGGCTCAGAGACCGCCAGCCGATCTATTTGAACACCATGAATAACGAGCGCATATGAGCTTCGTAAGAACTGCGCTGCACCGGTTGACTCGGCGATCAACTGGCTCTACGATAATATGAGATGAAATCCAGGTTCTATGATGGTTGGAACACGTGACGACTATGGCTAAGGATTACTACAAAACGCTGGGCGTGAGCCGCACGGCCAGCGATAAAGAGATCAAAAGCGCTTTCCGCAAACTGGCGAAGAAGTATCATCCGGATGCGAACCCGAATGATCCATCTGCGGAGGCGAAATTCAAAGAGATCAACGAGGCGTATGAAGTGCTGAGCGATAAAGAAAAGCGCTCGCTCTACGATCGTTTCGGCACGGCCGATCCGCAGCAAGCTGGCTGGAACCCCGGCGCCAGCCGTGGGGCGGGTACGGGCGGCTATACGACCTATACCAACGTCGACTATGCCGACTTTTCGGATATCTTCGAATCGATCTTCGGCAGCGCTGGCCGGCGCACCGCCGAGGGCAGCAGCCGGCGCGGCGGCATGGGCTTCCGCGTGGATGGTGAGGACATTTACCACAACGTGCAGATCACCCTGCGCGAAGCTTATGAAGGGGCCGTTCGCCTGATCACCAAAGGCGACCGCACCCTGCGCGCCAATATTCCCGCCGGGGCGACCACGGGCACAAAAGTGCGCCTTTCTGGGGAAGGCGAGCCGGGCTTGAACGGGGGCAAGCCGGGCGATCTGTACTTGATCATCGAAGTGCTGCC
>DAOTYT010000161.1:0-10820 GCA_034434615.1 Anaerolineae bacterium
GACGCGCTTGGTGTGGCAAAAAGGCATTGATCTGGCACTGCCCGCCATGCGCCGCCTGCTCGCAGGTCACGATGTTCAGTTTGTTGCGCTCGGCGCGGGCGAACAGCAGTACAACGAGGCCTTATGGCGTTTGGGCGCAGATTTTGCGTGGAAAGCGCGCGCCAACATTGGGTATAACGCGGCAGTCGCCCAGCACATTTATGCCGGCTGCGATCTGTTCCTCATGCCCAGCCATTACGAACCGTGCGGCGTTGGGCAAATGCTGGCCATGCGCTATGGCGCGCTGCCACTGGTGCGCGAAACGGGCGGGCTGGCCGATACCGTCACCAATTACGACAATGCTGAGGCCGAAACCGGCACGGGCTTCGTCTTTCAATGGGAAGAGGCCGATGCGGTGTATCACACCCTGCTGTGGGCCATTGATGTTTACCGCCAGCGGCCAGCGGCATGGCAGCGCATGCAGGAGCGCGCCATGCGCCTCGATTTTAGCTGGCGGCGCAGCGCGCGCGAGTATATGCGCTTATATGAGAAGGCTGCCCTAAAGCAGCGGCTGTTAGAAAGATGAAGGCGATGGAAGAACTGCTCAATGAGCGCGAACGCGGAGCGCCGCTTCGCATGGATCACGGCTCGACGATCGTCCGCGTCAATATAACGGAAGTGTTCGGGGTCATCGTGCTCGGCATCATTGCGCTGGTGCTGCTGCGCGCCCTGCTCGTTGAGATCGAGCGCAGCCAGCGCGCTGCCATATGCTGGCCTGCAAAAGCAGCGAAATCGTTTGAGGAGGGAAGGTAATGAAGGTAAAGGCCGTCATTTTAGCCGGTGGGGAAGGGACGCGGCTGGCGACGCTGACCGCCAAGCGCGCCAAGCCCGCCGTTCCGTTCGCGGGGAAATACCGCATCATCGATTTCACGCTCAGCAACTGCGTCAATTCCAATATCTTTGACGTTCTCATCCTTACGCAGTACCGGCCGCACAGCCTCAACGATCATATTGAGCGCGGCCGCCCCTGGGATCTTGACCGCTCGTTCACCGGCGGCGTGCAGGTGCTTCAGCCTTATAAGGGGCGCTACGATACGGACTGGTACAGCGGCACTGCCGATGCCGTTACCCAGAACCTGAATTTCGTGCGCCGCGGCCGCCCAGAATATGTGCTTATCCTTTCGGGCGATCATATCTACGCGATGGATTACGACGTGTTAATTGAATACCATCGCGAGAAAGGCGCCGATGCTACCCTGTGCGTCATCCCGGTTCCCCTCGATGAAGCGAGCCGCTACGGCATCGTCGATGTGGATGATGACCTTAACGTTACGCGCTTCTTGGAAAAGCCGCCGAACCCGCCCGGCAATTTGGCCAATATGGGCGTCTACGTTTTTACTTACGAGGTGCTCGAACGGCTGCTGCTCGAGGATCGCGAGATGAAAGAATCAAACCACGACTTCGGCAAGGATATTCTGCCGAGGATGGTGGAGCGCGGCATGAAGGTGGTCGCCTATCAGTATGGCGGATACTGGATCGACGTCGGTACGATCGAGGCGTACTGGGAAGCACATATGGATTTGCTCGAGCAGCCGCCTTCACTCAACCTGAACGATCGCACGTGGGTCATTCACACCAAAAGCGAGGAGCGGCCGCCGGTCTATGTCGCTGATGGCGCCAAAGTGCGCAACAGCCTGATCACGCATGGCACGGTCATTTCTGAAGGCGCGCTGGTCGAGCGTTCAGTGCTCTCGCCCGGCGTGATCGTTGGCCCGAACGCGGTGGTGCGCGACTCCGTCGTTTTGACCGATGCCTACATCGAGGCGAACGCCATCGTCGAGCGCAGCATCCTCGATAAAATCGTCGTCGTCAAAGAGGGGGCGCGCGTCGGCAGTATGTCCGATGTTGGCGACCTCGGCATCACCTGCGTGGGCAAGAATACGCGCATCCCGCCAGGTTTCACCATCGGTCAAAACTGCGTGCTGGGTGTCGATCTCGATGAGCCGGATTTCGCGCAGTTCACAGATAAGTTCATCCCCAACGGTTCCAAGGTGGGCTACCCGCCGAAGAAGAAGTGATGGCTGCCTGCGTGCACCGGCATTAATAAATCGAGGCTGGCAGGTATCGCATCGACCTGCCAGCCTTTTGCTGCCTGCGCCCCTTTAAACCGAGACGACCGAATTATCCCCACTGTACGGGTTAGGCAGATATTTATCCGCATCAACGTCGTTATGCCACTCTGTGCCGTCAACCAGATAACGAAACTGGTAATCGTGGCCTGTAGCGAGATTGAGCGTCACGCTGAAAGTGCCATCTTTGGCGCGTTTCATCGGTGTGGCCTGCTCATCCCAACCATTGAAATCTCCGACGAGATGGACTTGATCACCGTGGCCCGGGTTGAATGAAAAAGTAACCTTGCATTCGGGTTTTGTCTTCAGATACTGCTTCTTCAGCATGAGCACCCACATCCCTTGAGACGCACATCAAACGCTATGAAAATTGTATCACAGGCCAATCGATCGTCCAGTCATAATTTTCGTTAGATAACGCTCGCCGATGAGACGGCCTGTTTTGAGCGTACAGCGAGCCATATTCAGAAGCGAAAGATGTGCTTTGCGCCCACCAGTTCAGTTTCTGTTTCCATGGCCGTTCATGGCAGCTTGTGCTTGCCGGGTTAACATGAACAGTGTAGGATTGGCATGGCCTTCGGCTTTCCCGGCTTGGATGAGCCAATTTGATGAGATGTTTCAGGAGTACCACTGATGGTGAAACCTGTTGCGACGATCCGTGTCGAGCCTAATTTGCCCGCGCCCATTGAGCGGCTGCGCGATGTGGCTTACAACTTGCGCTGGGCATGGGATGAAGAGACGATCGCCCTGTTCCGCCGGCTTGATCGCGATCTGTGGGAAGCGACGAATCACAACCCTGTGCTGATGTTGGGGCAGATCGATCAGGCGCGATTGGAGGCAGCCGCTGAGGATGCCGCCTTCATGGCGCATTATCGCCGCGTGTTATCCGCTTTTGATGCCTACATGAACCCGGCCAGTACGTGGTTTGATACGCAGTATGCCGGCCACAGCAAGCCGGTGATCGCTTATTTTTCGATGGAGTTTGGCCTCACGGAATGTTTGCAGAACTACTCCGGCGGCCTTGGCGTACTCAGCGGCGATCATCTCAAGAGCGCCAGCGATTTGGGCGTGCCGCTGGTTGGCGTTGGCCTGCTTTATCAAGAGGGCTATTTTCGCCAGTATTTGAACGCTGATGGCTATCAGCAAGAGCTGTACCCGATCAACGACTTCGCTAACCAGCCCATTACGTTGGAACGCAACGCTGAAGGCGAGCCCCTGCTCATTGATGTGCCGCTGCCAGGCCGAAAATTGTATGCGCATATCTGGCGTGTACAGGTTGGCCGCGTGCCGCTCTATCTGCTCGATACCAACTGCGCCGAAAATGTGCTCGAAGAAGATCGCAACTTGACCGACCGCTTGTATGGCGGCGACCGGCGCACCCGCATTCGGCAGGAAATCTTGATGGGCATCGGCGGTATCCGCGCGCTGGAAGCGCTCGGCCTTAAGCCGGATATCTGCCACATGAATGAAGGGCATTCAGCCTTTTTAGCGCTGGAGCGCATCCGCAAATTCATGAAGGAGCATAATGTCACGTTCGAACAGGCGCAGGCCATCACTTCGGCTTCCAACGTGTTCACGACCCATACGCCCGTGCCGGCCGGCCTCGAGCGGTTTGGCTTCGACCTGATCGACGAGCACTTCACCGATTATATGGCCGAGCTGGGGCTAACTCGCGAAGAATTCATCGATCTCGGCCGCGAGGACATGGGCGATTACCAGTTGTTTTCAATGCCGGTGCTGGCGCTCAGGTTATCGGCCAGCGCGAATGGTGTGGCCAAACTGCACGGCGTCGTTTCCCGCGCCATGTGGCAGTGGATGTATCCCCAAGTGCCCGAACACGAAGTGCCGATCTCTTCCGTCACCAACGGCATTCATGTCCAGTCGTGGATCAGCCGTGATATGGCGACGCTGCTCGATCGCTACCTCGACCCGGCATGGCGCAGCGAGGAGTGGCGGGCCGACCTGTGGGCAGGCATCGACATGGTGCCCGATACGGAGATCTGGCGGACGCATGAACGCCGCCGCGAACGCCTGGTCGTTTTTGCCCGCAAGCGGCTGCGCTGGCAGCTTGAGCGGCGCGGCGCCTCGCAGCATGAGATTATGCTGGCCGATGAAGCGCTCGATCCTGACGCGCTCACCATCGGTTTCGCCCGCCGGTTCGCGACCTATAAGCGCGCTACGCTGCTCTTTCGCGACCCGGCGCGCCTATCGCGCATCCTCAACCATCCCGACCGGCCGGTGCAGATCATCTTCGCTGGCAAGGCGCATCCCCACGATACAGCGGGCAAAGAACTGATCCGCCAGATCGCCAATTTGGCGCGTGAGCCGGAGTTTCGCCGTCATCTCGTTTTCCTTGAAGATTACGACATGCTGGTCGCGCGTTCGCTTGTGCAGGGGGTCGATGTGTGGCTGAACACGCCGCGTCGTCCCAAAGAAGCCAGCGGCACCAGCGGCATGAAAGTGATCTATAACGGCGGGTTGAACTGCTCAGTCCTTGATGGCTGGTGGGACGAAGGCTACAGCCCTGATGTCGGTTGGGCGATCGGGAATGGCGAGGAGTACTCCGAAGCCGAAGAGGGGCATCAGGATTACGTGGAGAGCGAAGCACTTTATGATCTGCTCGAACACGCGATCGTCCCGCTTTTTTACGACCGCGGCCCTGATGGTTTGCCGCGCGAGTGGGTTAGCAAAATCAAAAACAACTTCCGCCTGCTTGCGCCATATTTCAATACGCATCGCATGGTGCAGGAGTACTGTGAACATCACTATATGCCCGACTTCCTGCGTTCCCGTGGGCTAACGGAGCCTGACCTCGCCCGCGGCCTCGATTATGCGCAGTGGCTGAGCGAACTGAAAACGGCCTGGCAGGCGGTGTGTATCGAGCGCGTTGAAGTTGCCCCGACGTCGGTGCGCATTGGCACGCCGGTCGAGGTTAAGGCCCATGTTTCGCTGGGGCAGTTGAGGCCGGAAGATGTGCTCGTGCAGCTCTACTATGGCCCGCTCACGACGCGAGGCGATGTCAACGCGGGGTCGGCAGTGACGATGCAGCCGCTGCAGCCCGATGGACAGAACGGGTACATCTTCACGACGACCATCGCCTACGAGACCAGCGGCGAGCGCGGCGTCTCGGTGCGTGTGCTTCCTAACCACCCCTGCATGCCAACACCGTTCAAACCGGGCATTATTCGCTGGGCGTAAGTTCGGCTGCGAGAAATTTCCCCGCGCGATTCGCGTGTCGCAAATAGCAACGCCCCGGCTCGCTTGCTGCCGGGGCGTCCTTTATCAGCGTTAGCGCTCGTTACCCGCGGATGAGAGCGGGCAGGTCGCGCAGCTTGGGTGGCTGGCCGGCCAGCAGCGTCTGCACGCGGAACAGCCGAGCCGACAGCCACAGCACGAAGATGACGGTCAGCAACAGCAGGCCGATCGAGAGCAGGAGCTGCCATGCAGGCACTGTGGAAATGACCAGGCGCTGCGTCAGCGCTAGCGGCGCTGTGATGGGGATGAAACTCATCACCACGGGAATGGTGCTGTCCGGCGAGTTGGCGAACAGCGACATGAAATACAGCGGTAACACCGCCGGCAGCGTGAAGATCACCGCATACTGCGGCCCTTCACGCATGGAGTTGGACAGCGCGCCGATCATGCCATACAAAGCCGCGAACAGGGCATAGGCCAGCACGAAGACCACGAACAGGATCGGCAATATCTCGAGCGGGAGCCGGATGTTCGCCAGCGCTGCGATAAAGCCCAACGCCTGATCGATCTGCTGGCCAGCAATGAGCCGCGTGAACAGGAAGATGCCGCCCACCCAGACGACCATTTGCAGCAGGCCTAACACCCCCATCGCGATGATTTTGCCGGAAAGCAGGTGAAACGGCCGCATCGTCGCGATCAAGATTTCGATCAACCGCGTCTCTTTTTCTTCGATCACGGTCTGCATCAGATAGCCGTTGGTGGTAAATAGGCTGAGCAGCAGCGCCAGCGCGAAGATGTAAACGAGCAGCATCGAAGCTTCTGCGCTCTGCGTCCCTGGCGCCACAGTATCAACAGTATCAATGGTCAAGGCCAGATTCCGCTCTTCGTATCGCGCAGGGTTAAGCAGGCGAGTGACCAACTGCGGTTCCACCCCCTGTGTGAGGGCATCGAGCAGCAGCGCACGCACGGGCATAGGGCTGATGCTCGGCAGCGAGAGGTTGGCCATGACCAACTGCACCCGGCCGGTTTCCAAGTAATCTTCCGCGATCACATAGTAGACCTCAACCGTGCCTGCTTCAAGTGCAGCGCGGGCCTCCGCTTCAGTTTCAAAGCGGCTGAGCGGGCGTGCCCGGTCGGATACTGACGGCACTATTCCAGAGTGATCGACATAACCGACGCTCGTAATACCGCGCAGGTCAATCTCGACCATCGCTGCGCTCAGCGCGTCTTGCGCGGCCGGCCCTCGGTTCAGCGCGTTGACGAGCAGAAAAATCGCGATGAACAGCAGCGGCGCGCCGAAAGTGGTCAGCAGATAGCCGCGGCGTTGAAAGTTGCGCCGAAGTTCAAATGTGAAAACCTGAGTAAGGTGTTTCATAGGTTATCACCTCCAGAGGCTGCGCTGGTCGCCATTGGGACCGGGGCGCGCAGCACGCGCAGCAGTTCGCGTGGGGTCGGCCGTTTGCCGTAGAGCAGCAGCGACCAGCGGAAGATGCGCGCCGATGCCCACATGACCACAATCACGGTAGCAATGAGCAGCCCGGTGCTCAGCAGGAGCTGCCATATCGGCATTGCGCCGAAACCAACGCGCAGGATGACGGCCACCGGTGCCGTGAACGGGAACAGCGATAAAAAGGTGACGATCGGCCCGTTCGGGTCGGTGATGAAGCTGATGATGAAGAAGAACGGGATCACTGTGATTAACGACAGGATGCCTGCCCACTGCCGGCTTTCCTGCTCGGAACCGAGCACGGCGCCGATGCCGGCCATGATGCCAGCCAGCAAGAAGTATCCGAGGAGGAAAAAGATCAGGCCGATAACGACCAAATCGAGCGGTAGTTGAATCCCAGCCAGAAGCTCGATGTTCTGGCCGAACTGTAGGGCTAGGAAGCCAACAATCAGCCAGATGCCGATCTGTACGAGGCCGAGCGCGCCGAGGCCGACGATCTTGCCCGCTAAGAGCTGCATCGGCGAGACCGAAGTGATCAAAATCTCCATAATGCGGTTCGACTTCTCCTCGACCACACCGCTCATCAGATAGGCGCTCGCGGATTGAGAGGCGATCATGAATAGGAAGACGAAGACGAACGGCACGATCAACAGCGCCGGCGCAGCGGCGCTGGTCAGCTCACGACCGCTGTCCAAAATCCGCACGGTCATATCCACCGGCTCGATGATGCGCTGCGCCAGCGCTGGATCGAGGTCGCGGCTCAGATTGCTGAGCAGGAAGGCATCGAAGGTTGATTTGAGCGCGGACGGCGTTCCGCTGCGGCTCACCAGCGCGACCGACCCCGTTTGCAGGTAATCGGCGCGCACCACGAAATAAGCCCCGATCGCGCCGCTTTCCAGGGCGGTTTCGGCCGCCTCAACATCGGGAAAGGCGCTGAAACCCGCTGGGACGTCGCGCGGTTCGGCCAGGACGCCCGCTTGGTCAACGTAGCCAATCATGCCGAGGCGATCGAGATTCTCTTCCGCGTCGATGGCGATCAGCGAGACGATCACAATCAGGATGACGAAGACCAGTGGGATGCCAAAGGCGGCGAAAAGAAACGATCGCTTGCTCACATTGGTGATGAACTCGTGTTTGGCGACTAACCATGCCTTATGCATGATATTTGCCCTCCTGCACGACCTGAATGAAAATCTCGGTCAGGTTAGGGACAGCCAGCTCGAAGCGCCGAATCTGCATATCTGGGCGAGTGGCGATCTCGGCCAAGACGTCGTCTGGCCGCGTCCCCGGTTTCAAAAACAGCAGCATGCCGCGCCGCCCATTTTCGCCCACTTCGACGCGCTCAACGCCGCTGAGCTGTGCCCAGTCGCCCTGGCCTTCCACCTGGACGGCTGGCAGGGCATAGCGGCTGCGCACTTCTTCTACAGGGCCATACAGTGCGAGCTGCCCCCGGTCGATCATCAGCAGGCGCTCGGCCATCTCTTCGACCTGATTCATTTGGTGCGTGCTCATGACGACCGCGCCCCCGCGCGCTTTGAACTCCAGCATCAGTTCCTTGACGATCATCGTATTGAGCGGGTCCAGCCCAGAAAACGGCTCGTCAATGATGATCAGATCGGGATCGTGCAGCACGGTGACAGCGAACTGCACTTTCTGCTGCATGCCTTTGCTCAACTCGCTCACTTTTTTCTTGGCATGTTCGGCCAGCCCAAGCCGCTCAAGGTAGCTCATGCTGCGCCTGCGCGCTTCCGTGGGGCTCAGCCCTTTCAACGCGCCGAGATAGGTCATCATTTCGAGGACTGGCACGCTGCGATAAAGGCCGCGTTCCTCTGGCAGGTAACCAATACGGTCTTTGCGTTTGTCGTTAATCGGCCCGCCCAGCACATGGATCGAGCCGGTATCAGGTTTGAGGATGTCGAGGATCATGCGGATGGACGTGCTCTTACCCGCGCCGTTCGGCCCGAGCATGGCGAAAACTTCGCCGCTGTATACATCAAACGTCAGATCATCGACCGCCCGGAACGCCCCAAACCATTTGGAAATGTTCTTAGCCGCAATGGCGATATTTCGCGACATCTTACTTTCCCCTCCCAACGTTATGAGTCGCTCTGCGATACAATTACGAAAAATCTATTAAAAAGTTTTGCGACTGCCTCGTATAGTGCGGAAGGATTAACGCCCGCCCGGTTGCCCGTGACGGCACTCTGATGGTAAACTGCGATAAGAACATGCAGACATAGTGTTATCATCGAATATCATCAATTCTGAATTCATTCTAGTGGGCATCAAGGAACGGCAATCATGAAGAGGCACATCTTGGTCGTCGATGATGAAATCGGAGCCCGGACTTTAATCGGGATCATGCTGGAACGCGGAGGCTTCAATGTGCTGAAAGCGCACGATGCCAGTGATGCGTTAGCCGTCCTTGAAGAGAACGAACCAGACCTGATCATCCTCGATGTGATGATGCCCGGGATGGATGGGATTGAGCTGTGCCAAGTCATCCGCAGCCGCGCTGAAACCGCGCGCACACCGATTCTGATCCTTTCCGCGCGCGGCGACGCGGAGAGCATCATTCGCGGCATCGAGGCAGGCGCTAACGACTACCTGCCCAAGCCGATTCTACACCACGACCTCGTCTCTAAGGTGCGGGCGATGCTCGGCGAAAATGTGGCCGAGGCCTAAACGCTCCCGTACAGCGCGCGATAAATATCAAAGTGGCTGTAAATGCGCTGAATGTAAAGCCGTGTGCTGCTAATCGTGATCGCCGTCATGAAGCGGTCGTGATCACCCCCCGAAAGTTCCAGCCAATTGATGGCCCGTCCGGGGCCGGCATTATAGGCCGCCAGCGCGGCCGTCGCGTTGTTGTTAAAGCGGCGCATCTGCTCCGCCAGGAAGAATGCTCCGAATTCGATCCCCGCATAGGGCCGGAACAGCACACTGTGCCGGTAATTGGGCCAGCGAAGCTGCCCGGCAATATATTCCGCGGTGCTGGGGATGACCTGCGTCAAGCCTTTTTCGTCTGCGGCGGCGGTCGCATAAGTATCGAACAGGCTTTCATGGCGAATGAGCGCATACATCAGCAGCGGGTCGAGATCATAACGCTCGGTCGATTCAAGCACGACATCCAGATAGTACGCTGGGTAGCGCATGCGCGCGATGTATTCCGGCGCCTCAAGTGTGCCGATGTTGGCTGCGCGGATGACATTGGCGGCCGCCTGAATGGAGTTAGGGTAAGCCGCCAGCCCACGCAGGAAGATCGCGAGTTGGTACGAGGCGAGTGGGTCAGCTTCGTGCGCGTTGATGACGTCACCAAATTCGGCGCGCGCTTCGCTGTAAGCAGCCACTGTCCATAACTCGCGGCCGCGCACGATGCGCGGGTCGGCTTCCAGGGCCGAAGACAGCGGCCACAAAGCGCCTTCTTGCTCGATGCCGAACGTTTCTCGCAGCCATGCTTCGGCTTCAGCGATCTGTGCTGCATCGTCAAATTGAAAACGCAGCGCGGGGGGCGCCTGGAAGGGGCGCCGGCCCGTGATGATATCGCGCGCGCGCGCGGCATGGTAGCTGTCGGGCGCGGCCTGCACGGCAGCGCGCAAGGCTTCGGTCGCGCCGGCAGTATCGCCCCGATCAAGCGCAAACTGGGCGACCTGTAAATAAGCCGAAGCTCTCGCATCTCCTGACAACTTCACGGCCAATTCCACATAAAAACGCTCAGCTGATAGACGATCGCCCAGATTAAGCGCCGCCGAAGCGGCTAGAAACAATCCTTCGACGGCCTGGGGCGCATCGGGATAGCGGTCGGCCAGCCGCTCAAAGATTTGGCGCGCCTGCGCAGGCTGATCATTGGTCGCATAGAGATAACCCGCGCGCCACAGGGCTTCTGGCGCTTCGGGCAGGTAATCATAGGTATCGGCGATGCGCAAGTAGTGCGCGATCGCTGCATCGATCTCGCCGGCGACAAAGCGCGTTCGTCCCTGTTCGAGCAAGGCTTCGCCAAACAGCGGATCGGTTGGATGCTGATCGATGATCGTCTGGAAAGCGGTAAGTGCAGCTTGCGTATTGCCCAGCTC
>DAOTYT010000162.1:0-14719 GCA_034434615.1 Anaerolineae bacterium
GACGAAGCGCAGGCGAGTTACAGTCACGGCACCCATGCGCATGCCCGGGCGACGCGCAGGCAGGTGCATCTGCTGCGCGATCACCCGGCGGCGCGTGGGCTGCAAACCATGCTCGATGCGGCCGTGCCGCTGGAAGCGCTGTTCGCGCTCGGCATGAGCCTGGAATGGCCTTCGCTGGCGGCGGCAAAACTGCCGAACTGGGCGCCGCCCGGCTGGGATGCTGCCTGCTGTGATTTCATGCAGCGTGCTGAACTGCCGACATGGTGGGCGAGCGAAGCCGCGGTGTGGCAAACCAGCTTGCTTGAAGTGCAGGCGCTGCTAGACGGCGCGCTGCTGCGCGCATTCCTGGAGCGCTTCACTGGGCCAATTCAAGCGCCGCTGCTCTTCATGCCCCATCTTTCCTACCCCACCAACTGTACACTGGCCCTGCGAGCCGACGGCGCGTTGATCGCCATTGTGCCGCCGCGCCTCGCGTGGGGGTACAATCCGCCGTGGCCGTTCAAGGAAGACCCCGCCTACATTTACCGCGCCGCCATCATGGCCTTCGGCCGGCTGCTGCTGCAAGACTATCTGCGCGCCCAACACGAGGTGCTGGCCGCTGCCGCGCGGACGCCGCTGCCGGTCAGTCCAGAGTTTGCCGCCCGCTGCCCCACGTGGTACGAGCAGTTTGCGGCGCTTTATCTGGGCGGGGCGGTGGCCATTTATCTGGAGGATCACGTCAGCGCAGGCGAGGCCGAGGCCTTCGTATTGATGGAGCTCAAAGCTCGCGCAAACACGCTGCTGCCAGCGGCCATTCACGTGCTGCGCCACTATCTGCGAGAACACGAGCGCGGCCGCTACCGCGAACTGGCCGACCTGCTGCCGCTGTTCACCAAGCAGCTGCGCGTCGCCAGCCGCATCGTCGCCCTATAGGCAAACACAGAGCAGACCGGGTGGTCTGCTCTGTGTTTGGACTTGAGCGAAGTTCGCCGGTTTAGTAATCCGGCATCGACGGCGCTGGAGCGGGTTTCTCCTTCTCCGGCGCATCGGTGATCAGCACTTCGGTCGTCAGGATCATCGAGGCGATCGACGCCGCGTTCTCAACCGCGCCGCGCGTCACCTTGGCTGGGTCTGGAATGCCGGCGGCGATCATGTCAACGTACTCGTTGGTGAGCACGTTATAGCCGATGTTGTGGTTGTTCTGCTCTTTCTGTTTACGGCGCACTTCCTGAATGACGACCGCGCCATCCACGCCGGCATTCGCGGCGATCTTGCGCATCGGCATTTCGAGCGCGCGGCGCACGATTTGGACGCCCGTGTTCTCGTCTTCGATCTCCAGCTTGACGTTATCGAGCGCGGCGATCGCGTTGATCAGCGCCACGCCGCCGCCCGGGACAATCCCTTCCTCCACCGCTGCGCGGGTCGCGCTCAGCGCATCTTCGACGCGGTGTTTCTTCTCTTTCAGCTCGGTCTCGGTCGCCGCGCCCACGCGGATGACAGCGACGCCGCCGGAGAGCTTGGCCAGCCGTTCTTGCAGCTTTTCGCGGTCGTAATCGCTCGTGCTCAGCTCGATCTCGCGGCGAATTTCCTCGATGCGGCCCTTGATGGCCTTCTCATCGCCAGCGCCATCGACGATGACGGTGTCATCCTTGGTCGCCACGACCTTGCCGGCGCGGCCGAGATCCTGTATGGTGACGGACTCGAGCTTGCGGCCGGTTTCCTCACTTATGACAGTGCCGTTGGTCAGGATAGCGATATCGCGCAGCATGGCCTTGCGCCGATCGCCGAAGCCGGGGGCTTTCACCGCCAGCACATTGAGCATGCCGCGCAGCTTGTTCAGCACCAGCGTCGCCAGCGCCTCGCCGTCGACATCTTCAGCGATGATGACGATATCACGCTTGCCGATTTGCACCAGTTTTTCCAGCAGCGGAACGATATCCTGCGCCGCGCTGATCTTCTTGTCGTAGATGAGGATGTACGGCTCCTCAATGGCGGCTTCCATCGCCTCTGGGTTGGTGATGAAGTAGGGGCTGATGTAACCGCGGTCGAACTGCATACCCTCGACGTACTCGGTCTCAAATTCGAGGCCTTTGCTCTCCTCGACCGTGACGACGCCGTCTTTGCCCACTTTATCCATCACTTCGGCGATCAGGTTGCCGATCTCAGTATCCTGCGCCGAGACGCTAGCGACGTTGGCAATCTCCTCTTTGGTGCTGATGGGCGTGGCCTGCTCGCGGATGTGTTTGGAGACCAGCTCGGTCGCGGCCAGAATGCCCCGCTTGAGCAGCATCGGGTTGGCGCCAGCGGCGACGTTCTTCAGGCCTTCGTTGACGATCGCCTGAGCGAGCACGGTCGCCGTCGTCGTGCCATCGCCGGCGATATCATTGGTCTTGGTCGCCGCTTCCTTCAGAAGCTGGGCGCCCATGTTCTCAAATGGATCTTCCAATTCGATCTCTTTGGCGACCGTGACGCCATCGTGGGTGACGGTCGGCGCGCCGAACTTCTTATCGAGCGCGACGTTGCGGCCCTTCGGCCCCAGCGTGGTGCTCACGGCTTCGGCGACTTTATCAACGCCGCGCTGCAGGCCGCGGCGGGCTTCTTCACGAAAGATCAGTTGCTTTGCAGACATGCTTTCACTCCTCTAGCTGTTTATGCGTAGGGTTCGGGGGGGTGCGATTCAAAAAGAAATCCCGCGGATCTTAGCTTTCGATGATCCCCAGGATATCGCTCTCCTTCATGATGAGCAGCTTCTTGCCATCCAGCTTCACTTCGGTGCCGGCATACTTGGCGAACAGCACGCGGTCGCCTTCTTTGACGTCCATTTCGATCCGCTCGCCGTCTTCATCGCGACGGCCAGCGCCCACCGCGAGGACAGCGCCTTGCATCGGTTTTTCTTTAGCGGTCTCTGGCAGCACCAGCATGCCACCGGCGATCGTTTCTTCCTGTTCGATCGGCTCAACAATGACGCGGTCACCTAAGGGGCGAATCTTGACAGCCATACGTACTTAGCCTCCTGCTAAAACTACTTGGCAGCTCAATTGTGCCGGGCAACATTTTAGCACTCGAACTGGCAGAGTGCTAATTTCTGTCTCCAAATATAGCAAGTTTGGCGGGCATCGTCAAGAATTTCTAGCAAACTTCTTACGCAAGTGCCAAAAGGCAGGGGTGTACTGGGGAGGACTGCCCGATCCAGCGCGTGCACATACTGTATTGTAGCCCATACAAATTGGCGCGCCTAGCTGCAACTTGGCTGCTGCTCCCAGACGAGGGGAACGGCGACGCAGTCGCAGGGGTGAAGGGCCATACAGGGAGAACGCGCCTGCCCTTCCTTGCCACTCGATCAATCTTGACCGCACAGCTTTTCGTGAGCGGCTGCGTCGGCACGCTATAATTGGCCGCAATGGTTCAGATCAACTGCTCAGGAAATCTCCATGTCTGAAACGCCTCGCCCGTCGCCACGTTACAAGCCGGTATCGCTGTTCGTCACCTGCATCGTCGATATGATCTACCCGCAGACGGGCATCTCGGTGGTCGAAATTCTGGAACACCTCGGCATCGAGGTGCGGTTCCCACTGAACCAGACGTGCTGCGGCCAGCCCGCCTACAACGCCGGCTTCCAGAACGATGCGCGGACGGTCGCCAAACAGTTCCTGAACGCCTTTGCCGAGGCGCAGGTTATCGTTTGTCCATCGGGAAGCTGCGCTTCAATGGTGCGCCACTATTACCCGGAGCTGTTCAAGGATGACCCGGTCTGGCGCGACCGCGCCGAATGGGCGGCCAGCATCACATGGGAGTTCACGGAGTATCTGGTCGATGGGCTTGGCGTGACCGACCTCGGCGCGGCCCTGCCGCCGACGACGATCGCCTTTCACCACGCCTGCCACGGCTACCGCCTGCTCGGTCTGGGCGAGCAGGCGCGCGCGTTAGCCGCCAACATCGACGGTGTGACGATCAGCCAGCTGCCCGGGGCCGACGAATGCTGTGGCTTCGGCGGCCTGTTCGCAGTCAAGATGCCGGAGATCAGCGGGGCGATGCTGAAGGATAAGCTGGCCGGCATTGAGGCGGCCGATGCCGACTTGATCGTCACTGGTGACGCAAGCTGCCTGACGCAGATGAACGGCGGCCTCAGCCGCAGCGGCAGCGCCAAGCGCGTCGTGCACATCGCCGACCTGCTGGCGCGCGGCCTGCGCAAAGACGCACCCGCCAATTGACGGCCGTCCCACGCTGCGCCACCGCGATGGTATAATGCGCGTGGTTCGGTCGTCTGGCATTTGTTGATGAAACCACTTCATATCCTTGGCCTGATCTGTCTGGCCGCGCTCGGCCTGCGGCTGGCGCTGCTGGCCTCGATCGTCGATTTTCCTGGCATCGCCGACCCGCTGCATTATTACAATATGGGCGTCCGGCTGGTCGAAGGGCACGGCTTCACCATCGATTACATCTGGCAGTATAGCCTACCGCCCGAGTCGATCGAGCATCCAGAAGAACACTGGATGCCGCTGGCCGCCCTGCTGGCTGCCGCATCAATGGTGCTGGCCGGCACTCAGCCAGCGATCGCGATCGTGCCGTTCGTCCTGCTCGGCGCGCTGCTGCCGGTCGCCAGCTATGCGGCGGCGCGGCAAATGCGCCTGAGCGCGCCCGCGGCCTTGTTCGCCGCAGCCGGCGCAGCCCTGCTGCCGGAGTTCGTGCTCAACTCGCTGCGCACCGATACCACCATCCCCGCCGCACTTTTCGTCAGCGGGTCGGTCATCCTGCTGACTTATGGGCTGCGCAGCGGGCGCGCCGCGGCCTTCGCCGCCAGCGGGGCGCTGGGCGGACTGGCCTATCTCACGCGCAATGATGGCGTGCTGCTGCTGCCGATGCTGGCCGTCACGCTGCTCGTTTATAGCGCGGCCGCCCGGCGCTATGGCCCGCTGCCCGGCACAGCGCGAGCTGCGCCGCTGGCGGTCGCGCTGCTGCCGGTCGCCTTCGCGCTGGTGAGCGCGCCGTGGCTGGCCCGCAACTGGAACGAATTCGGCACGCTCTCAACGCCAGAAACGCGGGCGATGTTCTTCTTCACGCACCACAACGACCACTACGCTTACAACCGCGATTTCACGCTGGCGACGATGCTCGAACGCCAAACGCCCAGCGAGATCATCGGCAAGCGGCTGTTCGAGATGGCGGCCGGGGCGCGGCTGATGATCACGGCGCTCGACTGGCTGGCGCTGCCCGTCATCGGCGGCCTGCTGCTGCTGCTGGCCGCCCGGCCGCATGCGCCCGATCAACGCCGCGAACTGCGCGAGCGCTGGCTGGCGCTGGCGCCCGCGCTCATCCTGCTGCTCGGCGTGTACGTGGCCTACGCCCTCCTCATTCCCTACAAAGCGCAGGCGGGCAGCTTCAAGAAGGCCTACCTGATGCTCGTGCCGCTGCTGCTGCCGCTGGCCGGTTACGCGTTCGACCGTGTCATTGACGCGGCGCGCATCCGGCTGGGCACGGCTATGCTGATCTTGGCGCTGCTGGGGATGAACACCTTCGACCTCGTGCGCAGCGACGCCGCCGCTGCGCGCGCTTATCTGGCTTCCATCGAGCGGATGGCCGGCGTCGTCCACGCATTGGCCAGCGAAGACGAGCGCGCGGCGCGCGGCCCGATCCTGATGACACAGGATCCGTTCATCCTGCGCTATGTCGGGCTGCGCTCGGTCATGTTCCCGTTTGAAGATCTCGACACGATCTACGAAGTCGCTCTGCGTTATGACGTCGATTACCTGCTGCTGCCGGCCGATCGACCCGACCTCGACCAGATTTACCTGCGCGAGGCGGAAGACCCGCGCTTTCCGTTGGCCGCCGAGGTCGCTGGCACGCACTACCGCCTGCACCGCGTGCTGCCCCCGGCCGACCCGACGATCACGATCAGCCCCTCATGACTGTTCAGCGCCTTTTGCTCGCGATTATCGCTTTGGGGCTGGCGCTGCGTCTGCTGCACGGCTTATCGCAAGACCCGCTCGCGCCGTACAGCGCCCAGGGCGGCGATACGATCTGGTATCTCGCCAACGGCTATGCGCTCGTCAACGACCTGCCGTCCGGCTCGCAGGTGCGCGGCTATCCGGTCGATATTGCCCGGCTGACGACGCCGCCGGTCTACCTGCTGCTGATCGGCATTCCGCAGGTCGCTTTTGATGAGGCGGGCGCGATCCTCGTCATCCGCGCCCTGCAGGCCTTCTTGAGCGCAGCGACGATCGCATTTGCGGCGGGGCTGGCCGGACGGCTGGCCGGGCCGCGCGCCATGCTGATCGCGGCGGCAGCAGTCGCCTTTTCGCCGGTCTTTATCCTAGAAGCGGCCGATATCAGGACTGAAACGACCTATCTCTTTTTCGTGACCGGCGGCCTGTGGGCTTATGTCGAGGCGCTGTGCCGGCCGCACCCCGCGCGCTGGCTGGCTGCGGCCGCCGTCCTGTTCGGCCTCGCGACGCTGACGCGCGCCGTCTTTTTGCTGTTCCCGCTGCTGCTGGCCGTCCACTGGCTGATGGCGCAGCGCGGCCAGTCTAAACGGAGCCGATGGCCCATGGGCGCAGCGCTCCTGATCGGCCTCTACGTGCTGCTCATCTCAACATGGACGATCTACAACCTGGCGCGCTGGGAGCGATTCGTGGTGGCTGGGGAGGGGCTGCCGGCCTTTCTCTACCTGGGCGCGACCGGCTGGGAGGATCCGGAAGCTGTCGATCGACGGTTGGTCGATACGCCGGATGGCCCGGCCCAGGCTGATTTTCTGAGCGGCGCCGAGGCGGCCATCAACGCCGACCCGCTCGGGTATGCGCGCCGCCGCCTCGGCGAGCTGGCCGGCGCCTATCTCCAGCCGCACGGCACGCTGTTCTTCCCCGGGCCAGGGCTGCGCGAACTGGCGCTGGGCTGGCTGCGCGACGATCGTTCACCTGGCGGGCTGGCCGCGCTGGCGGGAGAAGAGTCGTTCTGGCCCAAGCTGGCGCTCTACCTGCTCCATTTCAGCGCCATCCTCCTCGGACTGCTGGGGATGTGGCGGACGCGACAGCGCTGGCGCATTAGCCTGCCGCTGGCGGGGTTCATCGCCTATACGACATTGATCCACCTGATCTTGCTGGCGCTGCCGCGCTACTTGTTCCCAACGCTGATCGTGTGGTGGGTGTTCGCTGCCGCTGCGCTGGCCGGCCGGGCGATCGATCAGGGCGCGCCCTCAGGCAGCTCTTCGGCGACGAGCGTGACGGTCGGCTGAACCGCCGGCACTTCCAAGATCTCCTCGACCGACTGGCTGTTGATCACGGCGAGGATGATCAGGGCGAGGATGATGCCGAGCACTGTCCCGATCGCCAGCATCGGGCCGAGCGGCGGCCGCCGCGGCGGCAGATCGTCTTCAACGGTGAACGCCAGCGGCGGCCGCGGCGCGTTAGGCTGGCGGGCGAGGCGGGCATTATCGAGCAGCCAGCTTTGCAGCAGGCCTGCCTTGAGCGCGAGGCCGCCGCCCGCCAGCGCGATCGCTTCGCGGTATTCGAGGCTGCGCAGCGCAGCGTTGATCGATGTCGAATCGAGCGGGTAATCGGTTTCGATCAGCCAGCTGGCGATCGTATCTGGCTCGACCGGATTGAGCGGATCGTCGTACTGCAGGCTGCTGATGGCCGTGAGCACCAGCCGCTCATTGAACGTCAGCTGTGACCATAAATAGCGGTGATCGTTCTCGGCATACTTAAAGACAGCTGGCGTGAGCGCCTTAATGTCCTCCAGCGTGACCACGTTCAGTTCAGGCGCTCCCTGCCAGCGTTGGAACAGCTGAAATCCAAACTGCTGCACCAGCGCAGGGGCGCCGCCGGTGGCCCGATAGACAGCGCTGCACACCTGGTCGGGGACGGTGTAGCGGCCGCGGACGGGTTCCTGCAGCAGCCAGCGCACCTCATCAGCGGAAAGATTGCGCAGCCGGTGCTCGTCACCGATCTGTACCAGCGGGGCCAGCGCCGGCAGGTCGGTCTCGAACTCGCTGTCGATCGTGAGCAAATACCCAAGCTGGGGGAAACCAGAGAGCAGATCGTGCAGATAGGTGAAGATATCTTCGCCCACCGCGCCAGTGCGCGCGCTGTGGGCGAGCCGGTCGACATCGTCGAGCATGAAGGTGAGCTGGCGATAAGCCCGAATGGCCGCCAGCACCTGCGGCAAAAAGGTTTCGGCGAACCACCCGCGCGGGTCGTCGTCGGGGGGGGGCATATCGCTCAAGCGCGACAGTGTGAAATCACGCTCGATCAGCGCCGCGGTCGCGGCCTGCGCCATCGACAGCACCAGTTCCGTCTCGCTGGCGGGCGGCGCTGCCCGCAGCGCAACCAGCGCGCCGACGAACGTCTCGCTGAAGGCGTGATCGCAGGCATGCAGCAGCGCCGTCTTGCCGATGCGCCGCCGTCCCACAAAGACCAGCGCCCGCCGCCGTGCTGGATCGTTGAACTGCTGGTACAGGCGGCCAAAGGCATCTTGGCGGCCAGCGAACGGCGCCAGCGCCACATCGTCGCCAAAATCGGCATGGTACGGGTTCGCCCGCGTTTGACTGATCATGATCTTATTATAGCCCTGTTTGCAGCCCGCCATCGTGCCGACCGGCGCCACCTATTGTATAATCCCCGCGCAGCAACGGTCGGCAAACATCTTCAAGAGGCGAAACCCTGTGATCGCATCCACACCCCCGCGGGCGCTGGCGCTGGTCGGCATGCCGGGTTCGGGAAAATCGCTGTGCGCCGCGCACCTAGAAGCGCACGGCTTCTTTCAGTATCGCTTCGGGAGCATCATCGTCGATGAGGTGGCGCGGCGCGGCTGGCCGCTCACGCCGGAGACGGAACGCAGCGTGCGCGAGGAACTGCGCCGCAGCGAAGGCATGGATGCGGTGGCGCGGCGCGCACTGCCCCTGTTGAACGAGGCGCTGCGAACGCGGCCAAGCATCATCATTGATGGGCTGTACAGCTGGGATGAATACGTCCTGCTGCACCGCGCCTTTGGCGGGGCGTTGGTCGTCGTCACGATCGCGTGTGCGCGCGCGCTGCGCTACGCGCGGCTGGCGCAGCGCGCCGAGCGCCCGCTGAGCCCGGAAGAGGCCGAGCGGCGCGACCATCAGGAAATTGAGCATTTAGCCAAAGGCGGCCCGATCGCGATCGCCGATTACACACTGCTCAACGATGGAACGCCGGCCGAACTGCTGGCGTCGCTCGACGGGCTGATCGAACGGCTCGGCCTGCGCCCAGCTTAAGCTTCCCGCACCAGCGCGGCCCATGCCTGTTGGTAATGACGCAGCCGCTCAAGATCGGCCGCGCTGACCGGCCCCTGCCGGCGCAGATCCATGTTATCGGCCAGATCGGCCAGCTTGACGCGCCGCGCCAGCGGGTTGGTTTTAATGCGTTCGATCAGCGCCTGGTAGGGCTCGCCTTCGCGGCGCGTCAGGCAGTCGACCGCCTCGACGATCGCTTCGTCGTAGCCGTGGGCGCGCAGATCCTCGAGCGAAAAGTCGCTGTCCTCGATCACATCATGCAGGACGGCGACGAAGCGCTCGGCTTCGGTCTCAACCGCCAGCATCACCCGCAGCGAGTGATAGATATAGGGCGCGCCGCCACGGTCGCGCTGGCCGCGATGCGCCCGCGTCGCCAGCAGGATGGCGTCTGCAATCGTCGGCATGACGATCCCCCTCTGTCACAACGATCACAACGCCGCCGCGATGCGGCGCGCTGCCACAAGCCCCGCTTCAATCCGCTGATCGAGGCGCGTCCCGTCGTAATCGCTGCCTGCCAGCACGACGCGCGGGGGCAGCAGCGCCGCGATCGCAGCCATGTTGTCGGCATGTTCGGGCAGATGCACGGTCAGCGGGTCGGCCTCTGGCCAATAATACAACCAGTCGAAGACCGGTTCCCCCGCTGGCGCCACAGCTGACCGGACGCGGGCGAGCAGCTCGGCGGCGGCCGGCGCATCGTCCACGCGCACGCCGGCGCGCACCAGCACCATCCCCGCTGGCACGCGGTCTGCCAGATCGCAGAGCTGCAAGAACCTGATGCGATCGTCAGCCGGCGGAATGAACGCCGGCCTCCGCGCGAGGATGGCCTCCGGCAGCGCCGCGCGGTGAAACCCCAGGGCGACGCGCACCACCGCATCGTAGCGGTAATCGAGCAGGCGCAGCGCGGCTTCGGGATGCAAACTGCGGATCATGTGCTCGGCATAGCGCGCGGGCGCGGTGATGATGACAGCGTGGGCATCGAGCAGCAGGCCGTTCTCCAGGCAGATGCCGAAGCGCGTCCCCCCGCGCCCATCGAGCAGACCGAGACTGCTGACGGCCATGCGTTTGAGGATCGTCCCGCGCAGGCGGGCGGCCAGCGCCTCGGTCAGCGCCTGCGTGCCCGCCTTGAAGATGACCAGTTCGCCATCGCGGTAGCGGCCGACGACGCGCAGGCTGTCAGCGAGGCCGAGCGGCTCTAAAAACGGCCACTCGCCGTATTTCTCATGGATGAAGGGGCCGCCATCGACGACGAAGCCCGCGTGCCGCTCGGTCAAAATGCTGCCGCCGAGGCGCGCCTTGACCTCGATGAGCGTATAAGGCAGGCCGATCTGCTCCAGCTCCCACGCAGCGGCGAGGCCGGTCAGCCCGCCCCCAACGATGACGACTTCCGACAACACTCAGGCTCCAAACTTGGCAAGGCGTTTGGCATGGGCCAGCGCCAGCGGCATCAGGTCGGTGGCCGGGAACTGGCCGAGCGTGCCGCGCATGGCATCGCGCTCGCCGAAGACCTCGACTCGATCGGGCATGTGAGTGCCGGGGGCCCACAGCAGCGTCGGCACGGGGTGCCAGCTGTGCGAACGGAGCGCGGCTGGCGTTGAATGATCGCCTGTGACGATCACAACGTCCGGGTTCAGGTTAAGCAGTTTCGGCAGCGCTTTATCGACCTGTTCGATGACCGCGACCTTGGCGTCAAAATCGCCGTCTTCGCCGCGGCTGTCGGTATACTTGACGTGGCAGAAGAAGAAATCGTACTCCTCCCACACCCGCGCGATGTGATCGAATTCCTGTTCGACGGTATCGTGCAGGCCGGTCTCGATGATGCTCATGCCGACCAGCCGGCTGACGCCCTTATACATCGGGTAAACAGCGACGCAGGCCGCGTTCAGCTTGTAGACATCGCGGTATTTCGGCAGGCGCGGGTCGGTCGCAAAGCCGCGCAGCGTGACCATATTGGCCGGTTCATGCCCGGCCAGGCGCTTCTTGGCCTCGGCCAGCCACTGGTTGACGACGGCCGCCGTGCGATCGCCATGGGGCGATTTGGCGCGCGCGGCCAGCGGCTCGACGCCGGTCGCCTGCGGGTCCGTATCTTCAACCGCGTCGCTCAGCCCTTCGCCGCGCAGCACGAGCGCGAAGCGATAGCCCTCGCCAGCCTTGATCTGCGTCGTCACGCCATCGAGCGCGATGCCCTCCAGCAGGGCGACGCGCTTCTCGCCCTCTTCGGTCGGGATACGGCCCGCGCGTCGATCGGTGATGCGGCCGGCCGCGTCGATGGTGCAGAAGTTGCCGCGCACGGCCACGTCGCCTTCTTCGACGGTCAGGCCGATGCCGATCGCCTCGAGCACGCCGCGGCCGATATCGTAGACCAGCGGATCGTAGCCGAACAGCGCCAGATGTGCCGGCCCGCTGCCCGGAGAGATGCCGCGCGCGACCGGGATGCTGAGGCCGGTGCTGCCCTCGCGCGCCAGCCGGTCAAGGTTCGGGGTATTGGCGGCCTCCAGCTCGGTGGGGCCTTGCAGCGTGATCGGCAGCCCGCCCAGCCCATCCATCACCAGCATGATGATCTTGCCGCCTTCATCCAGCGCCAGCCGGCGCATTAAATCAAAGTTCGCCATCGAGAATGTCCTCTCTGTCATCCGATAACGCAGGATAATGATACCCCATTCGCCGCGTCCTGTCTCGATAAGATGAGCTGGGGGAGCAGGCCCCCGCCGCTGCTGGCGCCGATCGCTGCATCCACAGCCTGGGCTTTCGGGTTACAATCAAAACTGCGCAAATCCTGATGGGGAAAGGTGACGCGAATGGGGCTGGAACTCACCGTCGGCATCCTGCCAGCGACCGCAGCTGCCAACGCCATTGACCGCAACGCCTTCTACTACGACCAGTTTGCCGCCATCAATGCGGTGCTGCGCGAACTGGGCCTGCCCGAACATCACGAGCCGGAGACGCTGCGCGATGCTGCGCCGCCGCTGATCATCGCCATGTACGGGCATACCGGCCTGCATACGCTGCGGCGCATCGCCGCGCACTTGTGGGCGGGTCTCGGCGTGCCAGAGCCAGCCCGGCGCGGCGCGGCCGGCGTGCCCGATGCGACCGGAGACCCCGTGCTCGAACGTTACTTCGATGCGGTGCGCGGCTGGATGGGGCCGGAAAGCCAGCGCTGCCCGATGGCCTACGAGCACCTGATCGTGCACAGCGAAGACCGCGGCTATTACCTGCCCCAGCGCTTTCAGCAAGTGCTCCTGACCCCCGCGAGCGCGGGCATCGCCGGCACGATGATCGGCTCGGCGCCCGTGCTGCTTGACGAGTGCCGGCAGCTGCTCGGCGCGCTCGGCGTTCCCCCTGAGCTGGCGCGCGATGATGAGCGCGTGCGCGCGGCGTTCAGCCTGCAAGGGCGCGGAACCGGCTGGGCGCGCTATGGCATTGAGGTGCAAACGTGCCTGAATCTGCGCGATGCCTGTCTGGCGGCGATCGAACATGGGGCGGCGCTCGTCTTCACGTAAGCGGCGTCTTGCGGGTCTTTTTTCTTCATAGGGCAGACCTAGCGTATAATAGAGAACGTTAGAGATTTTTTACACGCGCGGGTGCAGGGCCGTCGCCCAGCCAGCCGCGCCCGACAAGTGGTTCTGACCGATGACAGCCAGCCCCAACTATCCCGATTTTCTGGGACTGATCACGATGGGCGCGCGCGCCAATATCGGCGTCGTGCAGGCAGCCCTCGCCGTGCGGCCGCGCGTCGTGCGGGCGGGCAAGTCGTTCGAAGTGATCTTGCTGCTGCAGAACGCCGCCGATGTCGATGTCGATGCCATCATCACGCTGGCGCTGCCGGAGATGGACGCCCGGCGCCAGCACGGTTCGTTCATGAGCAAGACCAAGCGGCTGGTCGTCGGCATGGCGGCGGCCGAATTCGGCTACGCCGTGATGCCGGCCAGCTCGCTGCCAACGACCGCGCCCAGCGACAGCTACCGCCTCGCCGTCGATGTTGACGCCAAACCGCTGAGCAAACCGCGCCGCATTCGCGATGCCGAGGGCGGCGGCCCGGTTGACCTCGACCTGCTTCCCCCCGCCGCCCAGGCAGAGATTGAGGCGCTGCGCGGCCTATCTTACGCGACGCATCGCAGCAAGCTCGGCCGCGGCCCGCTCGAGCTGTCATTTGGCCTCATCTCCGGCGGCATCAGCAAGATCGCCGAGCTGAAGCCGGGCTGGGTGAGCGTGTGCCGGTTGATCGACTACGGCGATGCGCGGCCGCTGCTGCACCAATACCGTGACCTGCTGCTGACGACTATCCTGCTGCGCCTGCGCCGCGCCGAACTGTACAAGCCGCTGCTGGAGACCGTTAAGACTCGCTTCAAAGAGGCGGGCTTCCCGCTGCACGAACCGGAAGCCGCGCTGATCGCCAAACTGCTGACGATCATCCTGGAATACAGCTCCCCAGCCCAGACCGGCCACGGCTACGCGAGCGCCGGACGCTATGCGATTGTCCCGCTGCTTGAAAAAGACCCGCTCTCGCTGGAGCAGGCGCCAACCCTGCCGCATTGGCTGCAAGGCATGCTGCGGCTCGTCGACCGAGATGTGCGGGTGGCCGACCACACGGTACAGGCGATCGCGCGGCTGGTTTTCGATGATCTGCTTTACGATGCGGCGCTTTACGCGTTTGAGCTGATTGAAGCGGAGAGCGGCGTCGATCTCGGCAGCCCAGCCGAGGTGGCTGCGTATGCGCGGGCGCTGGTCACTGCGCTGCGCGACCGCAGCGGGCTCGATTTCAACCGCGTCTATCTGCCGCTGGTGTTGGGCGGCGTCCTCATCAATGAGCAGATGCCCGTCTCGAAAGATGCGCCCGCCGACCTGCTGCGCGCCGTCGCGGTGAACGCTGAACAGCGGGCCGCAGCGGCAGCCGCGGCGGGAGAAGCCAATGACAATTTAGTCGATCTGATCAACGACATCATCGACCGCACCGGCCAGAAGTATGGATTTCGAGCGACGTAACGATGAGCGACGACGGCCTTCTTAACCCCATGTGCCCAGATGTCCTTGGGTCGATCACGCGCGGGCCGCGCACCCATATGGACACGCTCCAGTTCGCAGTTGGCGTTTTTCCGCCGCGCGCGTATTTGCACCAGCCGTTCGAGGTGATCGTGATCTTGCAGAACATGGTCGATCATGGGCTGGATGTTAAGATTGCGCTTCAGCTTCCCACGCGCGATGCCAACGGCCAGCCGATTAACCTCTCGACGCCGAAGAAGATGGTCGGCCTGACGATGAAGCCGGGCGAGGTGGGGGTGCTGCGCCTGCCGATCGTGGCGCTGCCGCCAACAGAACCCGCCAACGATCTGCCGCTGCGCGTCGCGGTGCGCCACCGCGTCGGACGGGGGGCCAAGCCGCTGCGCCCGCCAGCCGGCGGCGCGCCGCCTTCGGCACTGGCGGTCTCGCCCTTCAAGCTGCAAGCGCTGCAGGAAGTGCAGTTCATCGAGCAGAGCTACCCGCAGTCTCCTGAAA
>DAOTYT010000163.1:0-7312 GCA_034434615.1 Anaerolineae bacterium
CCAGCGCGGATGGTACTGCACGGGTTGCTGTGTGGGAGAGTACGCCGCTGCCAACCCACCCTTCCACCTCGCCTTTGAACCCCTATCCCACCCTTTTCTGCCTAACAATCTTCTCCGTAACGCTTTATTGAATATCATTTGCGCTAGCGTTAACTTTGCGTTCTCATAAGAGCGCATTTTGTCTTTCCTGACCGATCAAATAAAAAGGCTTTTCTCATGCTTCAGCGTGGTTCCCTGCAAGAGTGGAGAGTTGTTTATACCACTTATAACAATCCCGAAGCTCATATCGTCGCCGGTAGGCTTGAGAGCGAGGGTATCCCTGCGATGGTGCAGAACGAACCTGCCGGCACCGCAATCGGCATTACGGTTGGCCCTCTAGGCGAGAATAAGGTCATCGTTCACGCCGAAGATTATGAGCGAGCGCTGGCTATCCTGCATCCTGATGAGCCAGACGCGCTAATGGATGATAACGATAAGATCATCTTCGATGCAGAGGACTTCAGTGAAGATGATGGCGACTCTTAACGACACACTCACAGCGGTTCACGGCATTCAGGTTGGGCATGCTACCGATCTCGATGCGCTTACCGGCTGCACGGCGATTTTATGTCCGCCGGGAACGGTTGGCGGTGTGGATGTTCGCGGTGGTGCTCCCGGCACTCGAGAGACCGATCTGCTGCGTCCCCTCAATCACGTTCAAGAAGTGACGGCCATCATGCTGGCTGGCGGCAGCGCTTACGGCCTTGCTGCCGCTGACGGTGCAATGCGCTTCCTTGTAGAGCGCGACCGGGGATATCGCACGAGTTTGGGCTATCTTGTCCCGATCGTTCCCGCCGCGATCATCTTTGATCTCGCAGTTGGCCGGGCGGATGTGTACCCGACGGCGGAAATGGGATACGCTGCCTGTGAGGCAGCCTCTTCCACACCCGTTGAACAGGGCTGCGTTGGTGCGGGTACTGGCTGTCGTGTTGGCGCGCTGTATGGCAATGCGTATGCGACTAAAGGCGGTCTTGGCAGTGCTGCTTTCTATATTGATGATACTGTCGTCGTCGCGGCGTTAGCTGTCGTCAATGCTGTGGGCGATGTGATCGATGAGCAAGGTCAAATCCTTGCTGGTCTGCGTCGCCGACCAGATGGCGATACGTTCGAGGGCATGCTCAACGCACTGCGCAGCCTGCAGCGCGGCATAGATACAGATCATCTCGTGCCGGGCACAAACACCGTTATCGGCGTCGTCGCGACCAATGCGCGTTTGACCAAAGAACAGGTCAATAAAGTGGCTCAAATGGCGCACGATGGCCTTGCCCGGGCGGTCAACCCTGCGCACACCATGTACGACGGGGATACGATCTTCGCTTTGGCGACAGGGGAGATCGAAGCCGATGTTAACTTGATCGGCGCCTATGGGGCGGAGGTGATGGCGTCGGCAGTACGTCGCGGTGTACGGACATCGGTCAGTCTCGGGGGCATACGCGCTTGGAATGGGTGAACTTTGGCTTGAATTGTTAAGTCAATTTCAGATAACATTTAAAGAAAGGTTAGCCTTCTGCTGGTAATCTTACAATATGGATGAGTTAAGGGCCGCCTGCTGCCCTATGGAGCCTTTATGACAAAAATACTCATTGTCGAAGACGAAGAGACTTTGGCTTTAAAATTGGCCGATAAGCTTCGCAGCGAGGGGTTTAACGTGCTCTCGGCCGGTGATGGCGAAGATGGACTTGAGAAGATTCGAAACGAACATCCAGATCTCATCGTGCTTGACATCATGCTGCCCAAACTCGATGGGTTAAGCTTATGCCGCATCATCCGCCGCGACCCTGCTACTGCTCACATCCCCGTCATTATGATCACCGCCCGCATGTCTGAAGTCGACAAAATCGTCGGCCTGGAGAGTGGGGCCGATGATTACATCGTCAAGCCCATTGGGCTGGGCGAGTTCTTGGCGCGCGTGCGCGCCGTGATGCGCCGCGCACCAGGACGGCCCGCGCTGCAAGATGAGCTGGTCTCCAACGATTTGCGCCTTAGCTTAACGGGGCGCCGGCTCTTCAAGGACAATCGCGAGACGAAACTCAGCAACAAAGAGTTCGATTTGCTGGCCGAATTGATGCGCAACAAAGGCGTCGTCTTATCGCGCGACCTCATTCTGACTAAAGTTTGGGGTTATGATTATTTCGTGGATAAACGAACGGTCGATGTCCACATTCGTTGGCTGCGCGAAAAGATCGAAGACGATGCGTCCAATCCGAAGCGCATCGTCACGGTGCGCGGCGTTGGCTATCGCTTTGAAGGCTGAACGTGATGGCTCAACTCTCTAGTGATCGTTCGCTCGATCGCGAGATTGAGGAACGGGAACGCCACCTCGCTGAACTGCGTCGGCAGTTAGGCGATCACGAGCGTGTCACGCTGTCGCTGCGCAGCGCGCTGGATGATAACGAGCGCACGATTGCGCTGCTCAAAAAAAGCATCACCGAGCAGGAACTCACGCTGCATGCTGTGCGCGAGGCGACCCTTGAACGTGAACGCGAACTGGTCGCGCTGCAAGAGCAGCTTGCCCAGCACGAAACGACCAGCAGCTACCGGGTGGCGTTGGCGCTCACGCTGGCCAATGCCGCCTATGATGCCTTAATGGTGGTGAATGAGTCGTTTCAGATCATCGCGATCAACGATGCGGCCGAACGGCTGTTCAACGTCACCAGCGCGCTCGGTCGTAGTTTGGTTGAGGTGACCGGCAAACCGGAGCTTCAGTCGATGGTCGAGGACGCCGTCGCCAATGAGGAGGAAACCCTCGAAGAGCAGATCACGATCGATCGGCGCAGCTACCGCGTTAAGGTGAGCGTAAACCGCCGAGAGGGCAACTTCTACATCAGCTTAGCTTTGCAAGATGTGACCGAGCTGGTGCGGCTCAACCGTGCCCGGCGCGACATGGTGGCGAATATCTCGCATGAACTGCGAACCCCGATCGCCAACATCCGGCTGATCATTGACAGCTTGTTCCATGAACAGGAAAAGCCAAAGCGCAAACAAAGCACGAGCGCCCTGCGCGCGATCGCACGCGAGACCGACTCGCTCCTGTGGTTGGTGCAGGAACTGCTTGATCTCTCTATGATCGAATCGGGGCAGGCGATCCTGCGCATGGTCGAACTGCCGCTGCGGGAGATCGTGGCTGAAGCGATCGAGCGAATGGAAGATCAAAGCGAGACCAAAGGCATCGTCTTCGTCAATCAGGTTTCCGATGGATTGCATGTCTGGGCCGATCATGACCAGATCCGGCGTGTTTTCGTCAATTTGATGCATAACGCGATTAAATGGTCACCTGTTGGGGGCACTGTTACGATTACGGCCGAACCCCGCAGCGATGATGTCGTCGTGAGTATCCGCGATCACGGCCCAGGCGTACCTGACGAGCTGACGGAGCGCATCTTTGAACGCTTTTACCAAGTGGATGCCGCGCGCACTCGTGGCGAAGGCACTGGTTTAGGCCTCGCGATTTGCAAGCACATCGTCGAGGCGCATGGCGGTCGCATTTGGGCTGAAGGCAATCAGGGGGGCACGCGGGGAGGGTGGTTCAGCTTCACCTTGGGTCTGGCCGATATCGAGGCCGAAGAGCCACAAGAGGCGGACGGCCTTTGATCTCTTTTGACCCAATGAGGTATCGACAGATCGACAGGGCGCTTTTGCAACAAGCGCCCTGTCCGATCAGTGCGGGCGTTCGATAAGCCCGCGAACCTGTGCCGCGATCGCCCCGAACCTGGGACTGTAGATCATCTCCAGCGTTCGTGGTCGTGGCAGGTCTACCAAAACATCACTGATAATGCGGCCCGGTCTTTGGCTCATCACCATGACTCGGTCGGCCAGCCACACAGCTTCGTTGATGTCGTGTGTGATCATCAAAATCGTTTGCCCGCCCTGCTCCCATGCGCGCAGCAGGTCAGCGCTGACCTGTTCGCGCGTCATCGCATCGAGTGCGCCGAACGGCTCATCAAGCAGCAGCAGGGCGGGTTGTTGTATCAGCACGCGGCCCAAAGCGACGCGCTGCGCCATCCCCCCGGAAAGTTCTCCCGGATACGCTTTCTCAAACCCAGTTAGCCCCAGGCGGGGCAGCAAAGCACGAGCGGCCGCGTAGCGCTCGTGGCGCGGCTGTCCGTCGATCTCAAGCGGCAGCGCGACATTGTCGATCACGGATCGCCATGGCATCAAATTGGCATCCTGAAACATGATGGCGACCTGGCGCGCGGGGCCTTTAACGGGCTCGTCATCGATCAGGACTGTCCCTCGTGCTGGCGGCTGCAGACCGGCGATGATGCGGACTAAGGTGCTTTTACCGCAGCCGCTTGGCCCCACTAAACAGACAAATTGACCAGGCGCGATGCTGAACGAAACGTTCGCCAACACTGCCAGGATGCCAGTTTCCACGTTGTGATACTGCGCGCTTACGCCGCGCACCTTCAGGTTGGCGGGCATTAGTCCTCTGCCAGCGCTGGCACGAAGGCGTTGGTATAGGCTGCCTCTAGGTCGATTGGTTCGTTAATGTACCCCATGGCGAGCAGGATCTCTTGCGTTAGCGCCCATCCCTCAGGATCGGTATAGCCCAGCACATCGGCTTCCCACAGTGGGATCGTGGCGAGCAGCACTTCGAACTGGGCAGTCGCGGCGCGGCCGAACTGGTCTTGCAAGCCCGCCAGCAGCGTCGCTCGCTCGCGCGCCAGCTCCTCAGCATCGAGCAGCAGGCCAGACGCCAGCCGTTCACGTTGGGCGGCCGCAGCCTCCTCTAACGCTGCGCGCAGCTCGTCAGACAGCGGTAGTGTTTCGACATAACGCGCGCTGAGCAGGTAAGCTTCAGCGGGATTGTGGATGACATCGCGCAAGCCTGCGTCATAAGCCTCAACCATCGCACGGACGAGTTCGGGCTGCTCGGCGATCGTGCGCTCGTTGGTGACGATGCCATTAGAGATCATATTCGCATAGTCAGCGACAGGGATGACGGACACTGCAGAGACGGCCGGGCAGTCATTCATCAGCGCCCGGTTGGCAATTTGCAGCGGCTCGTTATTGATGTAAATGACGGAGGCCTCGACGCCGCCGAGGCACATCACCTCCGGCGCGTTGAACCCGATCACCTCCAGATTGATATCTTCCTCGCGCATTCCATTAGCCGCCAGCAGCGCGATCAAGCCCGTGTAAGATGCGCCGAAGCGGCCAGGGATGCCGACCTTGCGCCCGGCCAAGTCGGCTGGCGTTCGAATATCGCCGTCGGCTGGCACGACCACGCCGACTGGATAACGATTGAACCATTCGTACACAAAGACGACCGGCCGGCCGTTGGCGCGCGCTGCGATCACTTGTTCGCCTCCGATCATGCCAAACTGGTAGCGCCCCAGCGCGATTAAATCAACGCCGACCGGCTCATCGCCATGTACAATTTCGAGCGCGATCCCACGCTCCGCCATGTGCCCATTCTCGATCGCGACATACAGTGGGGAAAATTGGACATTGGGCACAAAAGTCAGGAAGAATGTTTGCTGAATGAGGTTGTCCTGTGCACGAACAGCCACTGGCATGATCAGCAGGAACAAAGCCAACAGTGTGAAACGAAACGCTCTCATGAAAGAGTACCTCCGAAGAACAGCGCTAGAACACCGAAATGAAAGAGGTTCAGCAGTCAACCTCAAATCTCACTATGAGATGACATTGCTGCGCTGCGCGCGCGTTTGCCATGCGAGCAGACGCCGTTCCAACAGCGCGACTATGCCGTACAGGGTTCGTGCGATGATGGCCAGTGTGAGCACAGCGACGACGACGAGCGGCGTATCATAGGCATCGCGCGAAATTTTGATCAAATGCCCGAGGCCGGCATTGGCGCTGACGAATTCACCGACCACAGCGCCGATCACAGCCAGCGTCGCGCTCACCTTCAGTCCGCCAAGCAGCACTGGTAAGGCGGCCGGCACCTCCAGCAGCCAAAACATCTGCCAGCGCGAGGCGCGCAGAGAACGCATGAGATCACGCAGGCTGGAGGGGACGCTGCGAATGCCGACCATCGTGTTGAGCAGCATTGGAAAGAACACGATCAGCGCGCAGGTGACGATTTTGCTGGTCGGCCCTGTTCCAAACCAGATCACGAGCAGTGGGGCGTAAGCCACCACGGGCGTCGACTGTAAAGCGACGATGATCGGTGAGAGGATATCCTCAAGCAGCGTGCTTTTGGCCAGCGCATATCCAAGCGTGAGCGCGGTGCTCAGCCCGATTGCCAATCCGATCGCCATCTGCCCAAGCGTCGTGCTGGCGTGAAGCCACAGGCGGCCGTTGGCGATCACCTCAACGAATTTATCGAAAACGGTGATGGGCCGCGGAATGATGAACTCTGGGTAGAGCTGTAAGCGTGTGACCAGCTCCCAGCTTAAAAGGACGATGACAACCATCAACCATGGCGCCAAAACCCGCAGCACCGGGAATCGATTGTGAATTTGCTGGCGCAGCAGTGTGCTTTGCATCAAAAAAACCCCGCGCTTATCGTGAGCAGTAGAGCGGGGGCAGGGTAATTCAAACAGACGACAGCGCAGAATTCCGCAATCGCCGCTTAATACGACAGCATAACGCTAGCAAAAGCTGCTTCGCCGCGTGCGCTGTTTGCTTGCCTTCTCCCATCCGGACTATCACCGTCGGCTCTGGCGTTTGACCAGATCCACCGGCACAGAAGATCTTCTGTGACGCATCAGCATCAGCGCGTGCAGTTACTGCCTATCGCTGAGCAAGCTGCTGATGACACGGGTCGCGGGCTTCACGTGTTGGTACGTGCTACCGCCGGTAGGGACTTTCACCCTGCCCCGAAGGCTCTATATGATTGATCCAATTATAACAAAGTTTTTAGCCGCTGTTCAAGCTGTTGGCTCAGCATTCGCTGAGAGTGGCAGGCGCATGCCGAAGGTGCTCCCGCGGCCGGGGCTGCTGTGCAGATAGACGTCGCCGCCGTGTGCTTCGGCCACAGAGCGGACGATTGCGAGGCCGAGGCCGGCGCCCGGGATGCCGGAGTCGGGGTGCGGTCGATAGAAACGCTCGAACAGGCGCTGTTGGTCGTGCTGTGGAATGCCCGGCCCATCATCTCGCACTTCGACGATGAGCGTATTCCCCTCGCAGAGCAGGCGAAGCTGGATAGTGCTGCCGCTTGGCGCATACTTGATCGCATTATCGAGATAGTTGCAGATGGCGCGGCTTAACCACCGTCGGTCGGCATAAAGCGCTGGGGGCTGTTCAGGCAGCGTGACATCCAAGCGTAAGGTTTTGGCCTCAAGTAGGGGGCGCAGTGGGCCAGTCA
>DAOTYT010000164.1:0-3308 GCA_034434615.1 Anaerolineae bacterium
AAAGCAGCACTGCGCTTTATGATACCTTGCAGCGGCCGTCATGTCCCATCAAAGCGCCCAACTGTATTGAGGCGGCATCAGCGAGCGTGGGTCGATGCCGAGCGTTCGCGCGGCGCGCAGCGGCCAGTGCGGATCGCGCAGCATTTCGCGGCCCAGCAGCGCCAAATCCGCCTGTTCGGCTGCGATCAGCGTTTGTGCGCGTTCTGGATCTGTGATATCGCCCACCGCCGCCGTCGCAACCTTCGCTTGGTGGCGAATTGCATCAGCAAACGGAAGCTGGAACCCGAAGTGGGTTGGAATCGTTTCATAAAGCACGGCGCCGCCAGAACTGCAGTCGATCAGGTCAACGCCGAGATCGCGCAGATGCTTCGACAGCGCGATCGATTCCTCCAGCGTCCATCCACCCTCGGCCCAGTCAATGCATGACAGGCGCACAGCCAGCGGTTTATCCGCAGGCCATGCAGCGCGCACGTCGCGAACGATCTCAAGCAGGAAGCGAATGCGGTTTTCAAATGAACCGCCGTATCTATCCTGCCGATGGTTGCTGAGCGGTGACAAGAAGTTGTGGATCAAGTAACCATGAGCAGCGTGAATCTCGAGCAGCAGGTAACCGGCAGCAGCAGCTCGCTGTGCCGCGGCGACGAATGCTGCGCGCGCTGCATCGATCTGGGCATACGTCATCGGCTCAGGGGTGAGGTAGCCTTCCCCAAAGGGCAGCGGGCTGGGCGCGATCGGCTGCCACGCGCCTTCCGCTTCAGTCAACGGGCGATCCCCTTTCCATGGCTGCGTCGTGCCCGCGCGCCGCCCAGCGTGTGCGATCTGGATCGCTGGAACGGCGCCGTTTTCGGTCAGCAGCCGCGCCAGCCGCGCCAGCGGTTCGATCTGATACTCGTCCCAGATGCCGAGATCTTCCAGGGTAATACGTCCTTCGGGCGTGACAGCGGTGGATTCCAGCATGACCATGCCCGCCCCGCCGATAGCGCGCGCGCCATAATGAGCGAGATGCCAGTCGGTCGGCAGGCCATCGTGAGCTTCGCACGAATACAAACACATCGGCGAAACGCCAATGCGATTGCGGAAAGTCACTTCGCGCAGCGTGAGCGGTGAGAACAGATCGGGCATGGCAGCTTACTCCACGACTGATAAAGATTGAAAGCCTTGAGTTAACGGTTGGCCGCCGCCGGGCGCAGCGACGACGACATCCTCTACACGCGCCGAGAAATCATGCGGCTGCATGATGCTGGGTTCGATGGTGAACAGCATGCCAGAAGCGAGGGGTGTGTCATCACCGGCAGTGAGAAACGGCGGCTCATGGACATCCAGGCCGATGCCATGGCCCAGCCGGTGTCGAAACAGTGCCCCATAGCCCGCCGCTTCGATCACGTCGCGCGCCGCCCGGTCGACGGCTTCTGCGCTGTGCGCGCCCGCACGTAACGCTTGGATGCCGGCTTGCTGCGCCTCCATCACCGTGTGATAGATGCGTTCAAATTCGGCACTGGGCGCACCAAAAGCGACAGTCCTCCCGTAATCGTAGCACATGCCATCGACGGCCGCCCCAAAATCGAAGAGCACGGCGACTGGCGGTTCGATCGTCCGGCGCCACGAGCGTTCGCGCTGGCCGAACAACAGAGGCGTGTTTGGGCCTGAGTTGTAAAGCGACGTCGTAAACGATGGCCCCAGCGCGCCGTGCTGGCGCAGTTGGTAATCCACTTCGGCAATAACGTCCAGCTCGGTCATGCCCAGCCTGAGCTGTCGCAGGACGGCCCCGAAAGCGGCTTCAGTGATGGCGCCGGCTCGCTGCATCAACGCGATCTCCTCAGCATCCTTGATCTGCCGCAGCGGGCGCAGAAGATCCGAGGCTGAAACGAAGACGGCATGAGGGAGCAGCGCTTGAAGCTGGACGAGCGTCTCCGCGTGCGCGCGGTCGCTGACGGCGATGCGCGGTTTGAGCGGCAGGCGGGCATCGCGCAGAAGCGTTTTCGCCAGCGCGATCGGGCTTTCATGGTCGCCCAGGATGCGCAGTTGGTATGCATCATCGATCGCTAGGCCGCCGTACTCCGCCGTCATGCGCGGCAGCGCGATGATCGGCGTTTGGCCGGGGACGAACCAACCCCCTTCTAACCATTGACCGGGATGCAGTGTCGCTCCGTAAGTCGGCAGATCGCGCGGGATGCCCGTTAGGTACTGCAGATCAGACCCAATCGGCAGGAAGGCGAGGTCTGCGTTGGGAGTCAGGCGGGCGTAAAAAGCTTGTAAGCGTTCTCGGTAACGCATGGTCGCTCCATAGTGGGAGGATGAACGGTGTGGGAACCTGCGTAGGGGAAGGGTATAGCATAGGACGTTGGACTGCGCAACAGTTGCGTCTAGGCCGAGATGCCTGCCACATACCCGCTCGACCACGCCCATTGAAAGTTGAAGCCGCCGATGCGTCCGTCCACATTGCAGATCTCGCCGCATAAGAAAAGCCCGGGGCAGACGCGAGACTCCATGGTCAGCAGGTTGATCTCGGTCAGTGGGATGCCGCCAGCCGTAACCTCGGCGTAGGTAAACCCGCGGTCGCCAGTGACCGGGAGCTTTAGCGCTGTCAAATGCGCAGCCAGCGCGCGCCGGCGCACGCGGCTCAGTTGATCGCTGCGCTGTGCCGGGTCAACGCCGGCCATGGCGCACAACGTGCGGATCAAGCGTTCAGGCAAATCGCCGCTCAGCAACGATAACGGCGTGCGCGTCGCTGGTGTGCGCAGTGCCGCGTCAATCGTCTCAGTCGTTTGACCAGGAAGCCAATTGACGATAAGCGCTGCACTCGGATCGTCGAAGCGTGCGGCAGTCCAGTAGCGGCTGATATCGAGGGCTGCGGGGCCGGAAATGCCGAAATGCGTGCACAACAACGCATTTGTGAACGACTGCAAACGGCGGCCGCTGCTCGCTTGCACGTGGAGCGTAACCGTTGCGCTTACACCGCTGAGCGCGCACAGCGGATGATCGCGCGGCAGAAGCAGAGGAACCAGCGCGGGAAAGATGCGAGCCGTTAAGCTGTGACCGAGCGCGCGGGCGAGCTGATAGCCCTGCCCATCGGAGCCGCTTTTGGGCAGGCTGCACCCGCCCGTCGCGAGTATGACTCGCCGCGCAGTCAGGTTGCCCCACGGCCCGGCGATACGGAATCCTTCACCCAACCGTTCGATCGACTCGACACGGCACGGGTGGCGCACGTCAACCCCGGCAGCGCGAGCGGCATTGAGCAGGGCGTGCAGCACGGTACGGGCATCATCAGTGGTGGGGAATAATTTGCCGGTCTCCTCGCGTTTGAGCGG
>DAOTYT010000165.1:0-3724 GCA_034434615.1 Anaerolineae bacterium
GGGAATATACAGCAGCGCCGCGAAGGGAAAGACGATCACCCCCAGCAGCGGGCTCTCGCTGCCAAGCAGCAGAAGCGCAACCAAGAAAAGACCGACGAAAACGAACAGCATTTCTCGGTTCGAAGCGCCATCGGCCACCGTGCCTTTGATGGTCGTCACGCCTGCTTGGCGTTCCGCTTTCGCGACTAAGTAGGTACGCCGGTTAAAACGCCCCAAGACCTTCGTCTGCACGCCGATCGAGAAACTGCCACTTTTATCCACCCAGCCGTCCATGCGCGGGCGCGCGCTGGTCGCGCGCGCGTGGAGGCGCTCATTGATCGCCGCCATACACTGCGCTACGGTTTTTTCGGTATACAACACGAACCGCAATTCTTCACTCCACTATAGGCCAGTTTCGATCTGGCCACTGCCTTCACAACAACGGAATGCTCAAACCGCCGTCGACGACGAACACCTGCCCGGTCGCGAAGCTGGAAGCCGGGGCGGCAAGATACAGCGCGATGCCTGCGATCTCGTCCGGCTCGCCGATGCGCTGCTGCGGCGTTCGCGCGATGATCGCCTTGTAGACCGCCTCATTTTCCCAAATCGCTCGCGCAAAGTGCGTCTTGACCAGCCCCGGCGCGATCGCGTTAACGGCGATCCCATCCCCGGCAAGCTCTACCGCTAAAGTCTGCGTTACGTTAATGACCGCAGCTTTGGTCGCGCTGTAGACACCCTGCATCGCTCCTGGGCGCAAGCCATTGACTGAAGCTACATTGATGATTTTGCCGCCGCCGGCAGCGCGCATTGGCTCAACAACCGCCTGTATCAACCACACCATGCCGAACAGATTGACCTCAAATGTCTTCTGCCACATGCTGTCTTCTGCCGTCAGCAGCGGGCCGAAATGGGGATTCGTCGCTGCATTGTTGACCAGAATATCAATCTTACCATAAGCATCCAACGCTGAACGAGCCAGCGCTTGCAGCGCCGCTTTATCGCCGTTATGCGCCGCGACGGGCAGGGCCTCGCCCCCCTGCTGGCGAATCGAAGCGGCGACATTTTCCAAACTCTCTTGCTTACGACTGCTGATCACGACCCGCGCGCCCGCACTAGCATAGGCTCGCGCGATCGCTTCTCCAATGCCACGCGAGGCTCCAGTGACGATCGCCACCTTACCCGCCAGATCAAACCGATCTCTTATCATGCAATTTTCTCCACAAGAGGGTATTCTTTAGTCAGCGCTTATTATACATACTTCGCCCAGCATTTTTCGGGCGAGATGACGTAGCAGATGAGGAATTGGATGCGCATTTGGACTATTATCTTTGTCGCGTTGGTGTTGGCAGCGTGCCGGTCGGCCGGCGGCGAGGAGACACAAACGATCAGCGTTGATTTTCCAGAGGATGGAAGGGTCAACATTGCTCTCGAGATGACCGCAGGAAACCTCTCACTGCAGCCCGCCTCACAGGGCGGCTTGACGGGCACCATCAACACGAATGTCCGCGACTGGCGACCATCCGTGGAGACGGCGGGCGATACGATCCGTATCCGCCAGGGGAGAGCTTCCGTCAGCGTGATCCCTGATGCCCGTAACACATGGTCGCTCAGCGTCGGGCCGCTTGAACGGCTGAACCTGTCGATTGAAGCGGGCGCGGCGGAGGTGACCGCCCAACTGGGCGGCTTGCCGCTCAACGAACTGTCGCTGCAAGGGACGACCAGACCGACAACGCTCAACTTTGACCAGCCGGCGGACTATCAAGGTGGTCGTGGCACGATCACGCTGACCACTGGCGCCTTTACGGCTAACAGCCTCTTCAACACGACGCTGCGCGAACTCAATGTGACGACGACTGGCGGTCGGATCGAACTGAATTTTGACGGCGGCCCGCGGACGACCCCGCTATTGGTACGGCTCGAGACTCGCTCTGGCATCACGCTGATCGGGATCCCGGCTAACGTGAATGCCCGCGTCACTTACAACACCAGCAGCGGCAATGTGCGCCAAGTTGATCCACAGTACGAGCAGATCAACCGCACCACGTGGGTTACGGGCGATCCCGACGCCGATCCCGTGTTGATCATAGAGCTGCGATCGGTCGTCGGTGACCTGCGACTGGCGCAGATCCAATGACAGCTTTGTACGACATCACACGCCTAATCTCGCCGAGAACCGCGGTCTGGCCAGGGGATACCGCTTATCACCTCGCAAGTGTGATGTCGCGGGCTGCCGGCAGCTCCGTCAACCTGCTGGCCCTGACGATGAGCCCACATACGGGGACTCACGCTGATGCCTACTACCACATCGCGGATGAGGGGGCTTCAGCAGCTGAGATGCCGCTTTCTGCCTATCTGGGCCCGGCGCGGGTCGTCACCACCCACAAAGCGTATGGCCCCCTGCTGCCCGAGGACTTTCCAAGCGCAGCCCTGCGCGGCGCGATGCGGCTCCTCATTCATACGCCGGCCAGCGCTCGCTCTGATGAAACGTGGTCGAACCATTTCGCTTATTTGAGCGTGCCCTTGATTGAGCAGCTTGCGGACAATGGCTGCGTTTTGATCGGCATCGACTCGCCGTCGGTAGATGCGTTCGACAGCCAAGACCTGCCGTGCCACCACGCGCTGCGGCGGCACGGCCTGGTCAATTTGGAGAGTCTACAGCTCAGCGGCGTGCCAGATGGCGACTACGAACTCATCGCGCTGCCACTGAGATTGGATGGCGCCTGCGCGTCGCCCGTGCGAGCGGTGCTGCGCGCGCTTTAAAGAGACGGGGGTGAAAAATGGCCAATGCGGGGTCAGTGCTGCTGTTTCTGGTCTTCGCTGCTGCTCAAATCGTCATGTATCTTGGCATTCGCCGCCAATGGTTCTCTCCATCAGGGCTAGCTGCGGTCGGCGTCGCGACCAGTTTTGCGGCGCTGCTGCTGTTTGCGCTGGCGCAGGGCAACAGCATCTACCAAGCGATCTTTACCGGGCTGTTCGCCGGCATTGGCATCAGCGCGATCACGCTGGCAATGGCCCTTTTCTTCCAACGCAGCAGCGAACGGCAGCGCGATTTTCATGAGGAGCAGCACACGATTTCGCCGCCGATTGTCCCGGACATGGGGACGCCCCTCTCCGAAAGCGGCGATGAACGTCAGCAGAATTAGTTGTTGAGCACCACGACCAGGCGATAGCGCCCAATGCCTTCGTAACGCGACGGTTCAATGACGTAGCGGCCATCCTCGGGCAGCTCAATCCGGACGAGCTGGGCATTTACCCCAAGCTGTGGGTCGAGGGCGTCATCATTGTAGGCCAATGTGCGGCCATCAGGGCGCAGCAGCTCAAGCGCCGGATCGAGCGTGCCGCTTTCAGCAAACATGGTGAAGGTGACCAGCTGCCCTGCCCGCCCTTCAAAAGCCCAGCGCTGGTACGGGAAAACATCCTGTATCGCGCCTTCGAGGATGGCCGGCGCATCGGCCGCCAGTGTGAACGCGCGGTCGACCATTACGCCAAGCGTATAGGTGCCCTCACCCCGTACCCGCTCGACAACGATCGTATGCTCACCCGCATCGCGAACGACATAATCCCGGATCTGGGCATCGTACCATCCCGGCAGGTCTGGTCCCAGCTGATCGTCATTATAGGCGCGTTCGCCGCCGTCAGGCGCCAGCAGCCGCAGCGCAACGTCGAGTTGATTCGTGCGGGTCGTATCAATGGCCGCGATCGTGATGATCTCGCCTGGCTGCGTAGTGAACGTCCACAGCTGCCG
>DAOTYT010000166.1:0-11427 GCA_034434615.1 Anaerolineae bacterium
GCGCTGATCCATGGCATCTGCGCCTTGTGCTATGGCCGCGATCTTGGCCGCGGCGAAATGGTCGAGATTGGCACCGCAGTTGGCATCATCGCGGCGCAATCGATCGGAGAACCGGGCACGCAGCTCACACTGCGCACCTTCCATACCGGCGGAACGGCAGCGGCCGGCGGCGATATCACCAGTGGTTTGCCCCGCGTCGAAGAACTGTTCGAAGCGCGCAAGAAACCAAAAGGCGAAGCTGTGGTCACCGAGATCGGCGGCATCCTGCGGCTGAGCAAGCGCGAGGGCGTGCGCATCGCTACGGTGATCGACAGTGAAGTCTTCAGCGAACAGCATGAAATTCCGGCCGGTTGGGAGCTTCAGGTTCAAGACGAGAAACAAGTTCAAGCTGGCGATATCCTCGCCTTCGACGAAGACAGCGGCGAGAAGATCGTCGCCAAAATGGCGGGCACTGTCCATCTTGAGGGGAACCAGCTGTACCTCCGCTATGAGCGGCGGCAGGAGGTTGAATACGAAATTCCATCGAGCGCCCGCCTGATGCCGGAAATCGTCGATGGCGTGGAAGTCAAAGCGGGCCAACAGCTCACCGAAGGCGCGCTGAACCCGCACCGCATCCTGCGCATCCTCGGCCCCGAAAAAACGGAGCTGTATCTGCTCTCCGAAGTGCAGAAGGTTTACCGGAACCAGGGCGTGAATATCGCCGATAAGCACTTTGAGATCATCATCCGCAAGATGCTGTCGCGCGTGCAAATCACGAAGAGCGGAGACAGCTCACTGCTCCCCGGCGATTTGATCGACCGCCTGCAGCTGCTCAAAATCAATGAGGGATTGATTGCAGAGGGCAAAGAGCCAGCCGCCGGCCAACAGGTGCTCTTGGGCGTGACCAAAGCCGCACTGAACACCGACAGCTTTCTTTCAGCCTCGAGCTTCCAGCATACGATCCGTGTGCTGGCTGGCGCAGCGATTGAGGGTAAAATCGATAAGCTGTACGGCTTGAAAGAGAACGTCATCATCGGCAAGCTGATCCCAGCGGGGACGGGCTTCCACACCTATCAGGATCGCGAGTTGGTTGCACCTTCGGTGACACTGGAGGCACAAGGCGCGCTCGATGTTGATGCCGATCTCTACGATGACGACGCCTTCGATGATGACCCGCGTGGCCAAGAGGATTAGCCGCGGGCAGAACGCGGTTAACCGATAGACGAAACAGGGCGGTGAAATGATGAACTTTCACCGCCCTGTTCGTTCTCTATAGAACAAGCCGCTGCATTAACCGCAGTAGCTATCGAGTTGAATATCTGGACGCACGGCGTCGTAAAGCATCCAGAACAGTGGTCGCTCAGTGATATTCTCATCTTCCACATCGACGACGCACAGCGTTCCCGGCACGAGCAGGCTGTAGGCAGCACGTTCATCGCGATTGTCGATCATGCCGGAGAGCAGCGCGAAGTTGAGATTCCACAGGATCATCGGCCCGATGTAATCGGTCGACTGGCCGATCTCTAAAGCGCGAATCGTGTACTGCGCTTGTGTCCATTTATCGTTGTAGAGCATCCACAGGCTGTCCGGAGTCGGCTGGCCTGGGAATCCATCCCACGTGGCCCAGCCGAACTCGGTCACCCACATTTGCACATCGGCATGGCCATTAGCGACCATGATCTCGCGATATTCGCGAATCGTATCGCTGAAGAAAAAGTGAGGATCGTCATCCCAGCCGCGTTCGGGGTTAAAATCGCAGCAGGCGGCATCGGGCGAATTCCCCCAACTATAGGGATGAACGCCGATATAAATATCGCGGTAGCTGCCAAGACCAGCAGCATACATTTGGCGGAGATATTGACGATCATCGATTGAGCCGGGGTTTGTCCCGGTTGGGGCCAACCCGGCCGTGATGATTGGCATAGTGGCCGAATATTCGCGCACCGCTTGATAAGCTGGCGCGAACAACTGCATGTAGCCAGAGCCGCTGAACGGCAGCACGCCCTGCCACTCGCGCCGCAGGTTTGGCTCGTTCCAAATTTCGACCGCGTTCACATATTCCCCAACAGCATCGCGCGCTAGCCCGGGGTTGACGCGCTGAAAAAACAAGCGGATGAAATTGGCCAAGTCTTGTGGGTTATCGGGCGGGCCATCTTCAAGGTGGACGGAACGCGCCCAGGCAGGCGCTTTCGCGAAGCTGACCAGCACGTGGAAACCGCGGCGGTTGGCCTCTTGCAAATGCTGCTCGATGAGCAGGAAAAAGCGGCTGTCGTTCTGGTTAGGGCCATCTGGCTGAACATCGCGCCATGGGATCTGGACTTTGATCCATTTAACGCCGATCTGTTCGATGCGCGCGAGCGCCTCGCGCCAGTCCTCGGCAGTGAGGTTGATATCAAGCTGGATCCCCATCTGCTCAGGATCCAGCAGCGGCAGCGTGATTGGTGGGGGCGTCGTCACTGGCGGCGCGATGGGGGGCTGGGTCGCCGGGCCGATCGGAGTCGGCGGCAGGATGGTCGGCACGCGATAATCTGGCCCGATCACCGGCCCACGCCAGGTCACAGTAGGCACCGGCGTCGGCGGAATCGTCGGCTCTGCTCGAGTCGGCTGCTGATCCGGGGGCTGTTGCTGTTGGTCAGCCAGAACCGCCGCATCACCAGCCTCATTCGTCAAATTGAAAGCTGCGCCAGCGTGTTGGGCAATCTGGACGGGGGAGCCGCCGTGGTCGGTTAGGACTGTGTCGCTCCCTCTCGCCGGTGCCAGTTCACCTGACGGCGCCAGCTCGCCTGTCGATATTTCCTCAAGGTTAGCGGCGGTTGCTCGCTCGGCTTCTGCCACTGCCAGAGGCTGATGAACCGCCGCGGAGTCGACAGGAGTTGGGTCTGGGGTTGCTTCGCTGGTTGGGGCAGGCGTCGGTGTGACGAAGACGGGCACCGGTGTTTGCGGAACGCAGGCGGCGCTCAGCAGCGCGATCAGGAATAGGCTGAGGAGTGTTTTTAGGCTCATGGAGCCTGATATTAGCACATCTTCTCGCGCCTGAGTATGGGCATCCTCTAAGAAAAGATTGAATTTCAAGCGCGGTTTCATGATACAATAAGAACATATGTTCAAATTTGACAGCCGTCCTTTTTCCCTTAGAATGACGGCATGCCACATTTAGCAGGGAAACCATATGACATTCGGTCTGGTGAAACAAGTCAACATCGGCCAGGAAATGCGCGATGCCTACCTCGATTATGCGATGAGCGTGATCGTCGCCCGCGCCCTGCCCGATGCCCGCGATGGCCTCAAGCCTGTGCACCGGCGCATCCTCTACGCGATGTACGACATGGGCATTCGCGCCGATTCCCCTTATAAAAAATCGGCGCGTATCGTCGGTGAAGTTCTCGGCAAATACCATCCGCATGGCGATGCGGCCGTGTATGAAGCGCTCGTGCGCATGGCACAAGATTTCTCAATGCGCTATCCTCTCATCGATGGTCAGGGAAATTTCGGCAGCATTGACGGCGATGGCGCCGCTGCCATGCGCTATACCGAAGCGCGCATGGCCGAGATCGGCGAAGAACTGCTCGTCAACATCGGCATGGATACGGTCGACTTCATCGATAATTTCGATGGCACGTTGGTCGAGCCGGCGGTGCTTCCGGCCGCCTTTCCCAATCTGCTCGTCAATGGGTCGTCTGGCATCGCCGTCGGCATGTCCACCAATATCCCCCCGCATAACTTAGGCGAGGTCTGCGCGGCGCTCATTTACATGCTCGAGCGTTGGGAGGCGTTCGATGAGATCACCGTGCAAGACCTGATGCGGTTCATCAATGGGCCAGATTTTCCGACTGGCGGGCTGGTCTATCATCATGCTGATGGTACTGACACCGAAGATGGCTCATTGGCGGCGGCTTATGCGACCGGCCGGGGCAAGATCACGATTCGCGCCAAAATTCACCTTGAGGACATGGGGCGCGGCAAAACGCGGATCATCGTCAGCGAACTGCCATTCCAAACGAACAAATCCAGCCTGATCGAACGCATCGCCAACCTGGTGCGCGATGGAAAGCTGGAGGGCATCGCCGATCTGCGCGACGAGTCAGACCGGCAGGGACTGCGTCTGTCGATCGAATTGCAGCGCGGCGCTGAACCGGAGGGCATCCTCAAACGCCTGTTCCAGCTCACGCCGCTGCAAGAGACATATGGCATTATCTTGCTGGCGTTGGTCAATGGTGAGCCGCGCACCCTCACCCTCAAACAATGCCTGAAAGTTTATCTCGATCACCGGCTGGAAGTCGTGCGCCGGCGCAGCGAATACGAACTGGCGCGCGCCCGCGACCGCGCGCACATCCTCGAGGGGCTGCTTAAAGCGCTGGACATGCTCGACGAAGTGATCGCCACAATTCGCCGTTCGCGCACGGCCGATACTGCCCGCGATAACCTGATCAGGCTGCTCAAAATCACCGAGATCCAAGCGCGAGCCATCCTCGATATGCAGCTTCGGCGGCTGGCTGCGCTCGAACGCAAAGCCATCGAGGATGAATACAAAGAAAAAATTGCGCTGATCCAATATCTTGAAGGGCTGTTGAACAGCCCTGAAAAAATGCGCGAAGTGATCGCTGAAGAACTGCGAACCGTCATGCAGGCCTACAGCGATCCGCGCCGCACGATCATCGTCGATGGCACTGCCACCAGCGCCAGCGGCGCAGCGATGTTGGTGCCGCGGGAAACAACTTGGGTGACGCTGACAGTGAACGGGCTGCTCGGCCGCAGCTTCGATGACACGCCCCCTCGTGTAAACGCCGATGTCAAGGAACCGCCCCGCTTCGTGCTCCAAAGCACGACGACGCACATCCTGTACTTGCTCTCGACCAACGGGCAATGTGCGACCATTCCCGTTCATCAGCTGCCACAGGTGCGCAATCCACAAGACGGCACCCCTTACAGCAATCTGTGCGGCTTTAAAAATGGCGAGACGATCGCGGCTGTGCTCAGCCTGCCACCCGGCATCGATAGCGGCTTCCTTTTCTTCGCCACCGCTGGTGGTGAAGTGAAGCGGCTGCGCGTCGAGGATATGCCTGGCATGATGGCCAACGTCTTCAAGGTGATCGACGTTGAACAGGCCGACCAGCTCGGTTGGGTCTTCATGACTAAAGGCGATGACGAAGTCATACTTGTCAGCGCAGGCGCGCAGGCGATCCGCTTCAAAGAGACAGACGTTCGGCCAACGGGTCTCGGCGCGGGCGGCATGCGCGGCATCAAGCTGGCCGCTAAAGACGACCGTGTCGTTGGGGCTGGTTTAGCGCGCGAGGGCATGCATCTGTGGACGATCACCAATGATGGGATCGCCAAGACATCGCCATTGAGCGAGTATCCGGTGCAGGGACGGGCCGGCAGCGGGGTCATCGCGATGAAAGTGCCGAAAGAGAGCGCAGGATTGGCCGCCGCGCTCACGACAGAACGACTCGACGAGACGCTGATTGTGCTGACGACCAAGCAGCGCGCGCGCGCGCTGCGCTACAATGCCGCGCCTGCCGTGCGGCGCGCAGCCAAGGGCGATTTTGTGATCTCCCTCAGTGGGACGGAGGCAGTCGCTGCTGCCGTGCCCTATCAACCCCTGATCGAGCCAGCGCCGCTGGTCGATGCAGCTTTGGCGTAAAATCAGGCGTAAACCGTCAGCCGGTTGCTAAGCGGGCGAGCTGGCCGCATCGCTGTGACCAACGAGCGCGGCCAGTTCGCTCAGTTCACGCCCCGGCGTGAGGCTCAACCCCTCGTTGAGCAGCCGTTCGGTACGCTGATAGACGGCGCGCGCATAGTCAGGCCAGTCGAGCGCGCGACACGCTTGCATAAGCGCAAGCGCGACATCCTCTCGATAGGGGTTGGCAGCTGCTGCGCGCAGCAGGACCCTTAACGCCTGTCGTATTTCTCCGCCCTGCTCATAGATCCGCGCCAACTGCAAACACGCATCGCATAACATGGCATTGAGATCGTCACGCCGCTGTTTTACCCATGCCATGTCACTGCCACGCAGATAGTCGGTGCGGTACAACGTCAGCGCCTGCTCCCACAATAGCGCTGCATCGCCAGCATGCGCAACGCTGGCGTGCTGGATCGCCTGCGTGAACAGCGCAACATCGTAGCTCAGCTCTATGCGCGGTGAGATATGATAGAACCCAGACCAATACACCGTGAGATCGGCAGACAGAACTTCATTAATTTTGCGTTTGGTGACATGAAAGACGTTGGTCGCTTCACGGCTGCTCAACGAGGGCCAGAACGTCTCAAAGATCTCCGTGCGCGTCACCATGCCGCGGTCGACAAGATAATAGAACAACGACCGCGGCAGCGCGCCATCCCAATGCCTGATCGGCTGGCCATCCAGCAAAACCTGCCCGCCGCTCAAAGCGCGCACCTCCAGTAAAGCCCCGCTTGTTTGGCTGCGCCGAGCATAATCCCAAAGCAGCAGCGATTCATTGGCAGGCACAAAGCGCGCTTGTTCTCGCAGATCCGGATCCTCAAGCACGGAACGCACAACGCCGCGGCTTAAGACGACCAGCCGCGCCTGGGGCGCTTCGTTCAGCAGCCAGCGCAGCAGCGCCGGGAAAACGGTTCCATCCATTCGATCGGCCTCGTCAAGCAGCACCAGTTCAGCACCGGCCAGCGGGAAGCCGCTTTCTGACGCGCTCTCCAGCGCCCTCGTCCGTCCCATCTCAACATCGGCACATAGACCAGCGAGCCGCACGTAAAGGGTGTTCGGCTTGGGTGTTATCAATCCAAGTTGGGCAGAGAACTGCGGATGAAGAAAGATCAGCCGCGAGCTGCATTCGGTTTGCTGAAGCTGCTGCTGTGCTAATCGCCATGTGATCGTGTTCATGCAGGTTCCATTCTAAAAGCGCCAAGCAATCTAACTAGGTAACGTCACGCAGTTCGGCATTTTTCAGCCCTCACCCTAAATCCCTCTCCTTGAGGGAGAGGGACTTTAAAAACCCTGGCTGGTTCTGTCTCCCTCCTCTCTAAGAGAGAAGGGCCGTGGGATGATGGCAGCTGCGTAACATCAGTGACTAAATTTTACTTAGTGCTATTGTAGCAGCAATCTTAGAGAAGCGATCTTAAGAGTTGAGTTGGCGCTGTTTTAGTTCGTGGAATTGCGACGACGCGCTTCTACGACGCTGGGGATGCTGCTTAGGCGAGTCAAAATGCGGGTGAGCTGCTGCATATTCAAAATTTCCATCGTCACGTTAAAGGTGGCAATGTTCTGGCGAATGTTGACGTTGACGTTCGACATATTGACTTTTTCATCGGCAATGACGGTGCTGATATCCCGCATCAATCCCTCGCGATCATAAGCGATAATTTCGATGGGCACGGCGAAACGCTGTTCTTGATTCACCCTACCCCAAGAAACCTCGATCAAGCGGTCAGGTTCCACGCCGAGGTTCGGACAGTCTGCCCGGTGCACCGTCACGCCGCGGCCCCGCGTCACAAACCCAGTGATTGGATCGCCAGGCATCGGGTTGCAGCAGCGGGCCATATTCACCAACAGCCCCCCCGTTCCCATGATATTGATTCCATGCGAGATATCGACAGACAGCGCAGCCGAAGGCGGACGCGCTTTGAGCATCTCTTTCTCACGGGCTTCCTGCTCGCGGCGCTCCATCTCGAGAATGCGATTCGCGATCTGCCCGCCGTTGATATCCCCCGCGCCCACAGCCGCTAGAAAATCATCGAGGCTGTCGTAGTTGAACCAATGGGCGACCGTCTCAAACTGCATAATATCGAGCAGCCCAAGCCGCTTCAATTCGCGTTCCAGCACCTCGCGGCCGCTGACGATGTGGCGATCGCGGTTCTGCTTGCGGAACCAGTGACGGATCTTAGAGCGCGCGCGCTCAGTTTTGACGTAGCCCAAATTGGGGTTCAGCCAGTCGAGGCTGGGCCCCCCACGCTTAGAGGTGATGATCTCGACCTGGTCACCCGTGTTGAGCACGTAATCTAAACTGACCAGCCGGCCATGGACCTTGGCGCCACGACAGCGATGACCGATATCAGTATGGATGTGGTAAGCAAAATCGATCGGTGTTGCACCGGCTGGCAGGTCAATGATGTCCCCTTTCGGCGTAAAAGCGTAGACCCGATCTTGAAACACCTCAGTCTTCATCGTATCGACGAAGCTGGCGGCATCTTCTTGCTCGCGGCCAAACTCCATCAAACGGCGCAGATAGGCTATCCGCCGCTCATACTTTTCATCGCGCGCCCGGGCGACTCCCTCCTTGTAGCGCCAGTGCGCGGCAATACCGTATTCGGCATGCTCGTGCATTTCCCACGTGCGGATCTGCACTTCGATCGTTTTGCCTTGCGTATCGAGCACGGCCGTATGCAGGCTCTGATAGAAGTTATCTTTCGGCCCGGCGATGTAGTCATCAAACTCACCCGGAATGGGCCGCCAGAGATTATGCACGACCCCCAATACCAGATAACACTGCGGGACAGTATCGACGATCACACGCACCGCGCGCACGTCGTAGATCTGCTCGAAAGGCAGCCGCTTGCGTTCCATTTTCTTGTAAATGCTGTAGATGTGCTTGGGCCGCCCGCTGATGGTCGCATTGGTGATGCCATACTTCTCCAATTCGGAACGCAGCATGGAGATCACCTGCTCCATATAAGCTTCGCGCGCCGTGCGCCGTTCATCGATACTGGCGGCGATCATACGATAAGCGTCAGGCTCCAAATAGCGGAAGCTGAGGTCTTCCAGCTCCCACTTGATCTGCCAGATGCCGAGCCGGTTGGCGAGGGGCGCGAAGATATCGAGCGTTTCCTGAGCGACCTCGCGCTGCTTATCTGCCGGCATATACCCCAAGGTGCGCATGTTATGAAGCCGGTCGGCCAGTTTGACCAGCACGACGCGCACATCATCGCCCATGGCCAGCGCCATTTTGCGAATGTACTCCAGCTCACGGTCGCTGTTCCGCCCGCGCCGGTCGGTCTCTGGCTTAATGGGAAGATTTTTCAATTTGCTAACGCCGTCAACGATGCTGGCGATCGTATCGCCAAACTCGCGGCGCAAATCCTCACGCGTGACCAGCGTGTCTTCGATCAGGTCATGCATCAAGGCCGCCGCGATGGCGTCCGCATCAAGGCGCATATCAGCCAAAATATGCGCTACCGCGACGCAGTGCGTGAAGTACGGCTCGCCCGATTTGCGGAACTGGCCGGCATGCTCCGCCTCCGCTTTGTGATAGGCGCGTTCGATCAGCATCCTATCATTAGGCGAAAGATCGGGCAGCGCATCGAGGAGCGACTGCAGGTTCATGGTCACGACAGCAGGAGCGTTCATGCAGTTCAGTCATTCACACTCTCATCACAGTGATATAAACATTTTACAACATTTGGGCCGAGTCGAAACAACGACGTGCCCCAGCTCATCGTGTTATAATGATGAGAGTATGGTTTATTGATGTCAGCGGAACGAACGGTATGCTCCATAATGTCGATGCTGCGCTTGAGCGCGTGCTCAGCGCCATTGTCCCCTTGCCGGCCGAAACCATTCGCCTTGAAGCGGCCTACGACCGCATTTTAGCCCAGGACATCGTCGCGCCCATCTCACTGCCGCCATTCGCCAATTCGAGCATGGACGGGTTCGCCGTGCGAGCGAGCGACACAGCTGGCGCCAGCCGCGAGACCCCAGTTCGCCTGCGCGTCGCGTTCGATCTGCCGGCGGGGGCACAGCCTCCGCGTGCTTTAGTGTCGGGCGAGGCGGCTCGCATCATGACCGGCGCTCCGCTCCCCGAGGGCGCCGATGCGATCGTCCCGGTTGAGGACACCGATCAACAATTCCATGCGGGAGCCGAAGATGTCGTGCCACAGGCAATTTCCATCTTCCGCGAGGCAGCGGCAGGCGCGTTCGTTCGCCCGGTTGGCGAAGATATCCAGGCCGGGCAGCGGCTGTTAGCAGCGGGGCGCCAGATCAGCGCGGCGGACATGGGACTGCTGGCGGCGATCGGTCAAGCTGAAGTGCGCGTGAGGCGGCGGCCGCGCGTTGCAGTGGTGAGCACAGGCGACGAGTTGATCGCGATCGACGCCCCGCTGGAGCCGGGAAAAATCCGCGACTCAAACCGTTATGCGCTTAGCGGGTTGATCCAACAGTATGGCGGCGAACCGATTCTGATCCCGACGGCGCGCGATACGCTGGAGGATGTGCGTCGCCGTTTCGAGGAGGCGCTGGCCGCCCAGCCTGATATCATCCTCAGCTCGGCTGGCGTCTCGGTTGGCGCGTTCGATGTCGTGCGCGCGGTTCTGGCTGAGCTTGGCGAGGTTGATTTTTGGCGCGTGAATTTGCGACCAGGCAAGCCGCTGGCCTACGGCCATTTACGGGGGGTTCCCTTTTTTGGGCTTCCCGGCAATCCCGTCTCGGCCATGGTCACTTTCGACGTTTTTGTGCGGCCTGTGATGCTGGTGATGGGTGGGCGCAGCGATCCGCTGCCTACCCTCACTGCAGTCGTCGGCGAGCCGATCAATTCCGATGGACGCCGCAGCTATGTTCGTGTTAAACTTACGCGGGATGATGGTTGGCTCATCGCCAAAACGACCGGGCCGCAAAGTTCAGGCGTGCTCTCATCGATGGTGCTGGCCGATGGGCTGTTGATCATTCCAGAGGGCGTTACGGCTGTCGAAGCTGGCGAACAGCTGCCAGTCCGCCTGCTCCGTCCGATTATGTGAGGTTAGTAATGTCTACAATGACGACCAACACAATGCCACAAACACAGCCCAAAAGTGGGCTGTTCACGCTGCGCCGGGCCAGCATTGCGCTGACAATCATCGGCATGCTCGTCACTGGCTATCTGAGCTATAACAAGTTGTTTGCGGCGCCACTGGTTTGCGTCGAAGGCGGCATGTTCAACTGCGACGTCGTTATCAACAGCCGCTGGTCGTATCTGCTCGGCATTCCAGTAGCCTATCTGGGCTTCATGATTCACTTTGTCCCCTTCATGCTGCTCATGTTCGAGTCGCGGGTGCGCTTTTTGCAGAATTACAACACCGTCTTGATTTTCGGCATTCTCCTCTTTGGCTTTATTTATCACTGCTACCTCACCTATATTTCGGTTTTTGTGCTGCGCGCGCTGTGCCAATGGTGCCTCGCTGCCCACCTCACCGTGGGGATCCACCTCATCATTGCGACTAACCGCCTGCTGCGCAGCATGAAGGACACTGCCACGGCGGCTGCGGCCTAAACAAACAAAAAGGACGCCTTCTGCGCGTCCTTCTGATTGAAAACTGAGAGCGTTAGGAGACGCCTAGTTTTGGCGGCCGCGCAGCGTGCGCGAGAAAATCTCCTCCAATTCGTTTTCACGATCGCGCCGATCACGGCGATTATCGCGATTTTTGTTTTTGCGTTTGCCGCCGCGCCCATCGCCGCTGTTTGTTTGCTCCATCCACTTGCGAATTTCCAGCTCCATCGCCGTGGGCATA
>DAOTYT010000167.1:0-5591 GCA_034434615.1 Anaerolineae bacterium
ACGCCCTCCAGTTGCGCACTCGGCAGGTCGCTTTCCGCTTGGGCTTGGCCGTTCGCTTCGTGGGTTTCGCTTTCGCGTGTCGTCTTTTCTTGGTCATGCTTCTAGCTTATCGCTGAAGCATTCGTTCAACAACGCCGTAATGCGAGAAGAAAGAAGCGCGCATGGTGGAAACCGACTCGGAGAAACAGCCGGCTGTGGCAGCTGCCAGCGCTGCTTTGGCGCGCGACCTGCTTGCATGCAAGCTCAATCTAGCCGCCATTATTGAAACCAGCTTGTCGCATGTATGCGCAAATTTTGCTGCCACCTTTGCGCTGATCAGCATCGCCAGCGAGCGGACGGAGGCTGGTATGCGTGTGTTCGCCATGCACGAACGGCACATCTATCCTATTGCGCCTATTGAGACTGGCCTGCTCAAAGACTGGCTGCGGGTGAAAATTGGTAAATCGGCTCAACATCGCCCCTTGGCGATCGTGCTGCTAGACCCGCAGCACGATCATGCATGGGCCAGCTTCGCCGCTCACGCTGGGCTGCCGCTCGCTGGCGCAGCTGTTGCCATACCTCTGTTCGACGATGATCAATGGATTGGCACCCTCCTCATCGGCAGCGTGCAGCCAGAAAGCCTTTCCGAAAAGCTGATCTGTGAGCTAGAAACTTTCGCGCTGGTGCTCACTGACGCGCTGGCTGCTGCGCTCAACAGTGAAAACCTGCACGCAGCATTAGAAAGCGCATGGCAAGAGTGCGCGGCGCTGAAACAAACCGAGCAAATGCGCCGCGATCTGACCGCGATGATCTACCACGACCTGCGCGGCCCGCTGCACAACCTTCACATGAGCATGTCTGGCCTTCGGCGCGGGCTGGCGCAGGCTGACCTGACATTGGTTCAGAAACTGATGAAACTCGCTGAAAACAGCACCGGGCAGCTCACGCGAATGATCCGCAGCCTGCTCGATATCGAGCGCTTCGAACAGGGCAGCGACGTCGTCCACCGGCAGCAAGCCGTCCCCGTAGCTGGGATCATCGCCGAAGCGGTTGAGGCGATGCGTCCGCTCGCTGCTGAAGCGGCGCAGACACTGCTGGCCGAGATCGACCCGCAGCTGTCCCCGGTTGATGTCGATGTTGAGATGATCCGCCGCGTCATCGATAACCTGCTCGACAATGCGATCAAACACACCCCAGCAGGCGGGCGGATCATCGTCAGCGCAGGGCAGTTTGGCGACCGCATCAGGGTGAGCGTGGCCGATACCGGCCCGGGCATTCCGCCAGAACTCTCGACCGAGATTTTCGACAAGTATTTCCGCATCAAACATGGCGCCTCAACCAATGGCATTGGGCTGGGGCTGGCGTTCTGCCGGCTGGCTGTCGAAGCGCACCAAGGCTCAATTTGGGTCGAAAGCTGGGCCGAGGGCGGCGCCAATTTCATCTTCACCCTGCCAATTAGCGCTGCATCCCAGCAGGAGCGCTAGTTTTCGCTGGCAGCCGCCTTTTGCTCGGCAGCGCGTGAAGCGACGAGCACCGTCCATGTGCCTGATTGGACAGCGCGTCCCTCTTGGTTGACGATTTTGACGTCGAAGGTGATCATGCCGCCTCCCAGCCGCAGGGCCTCTTTCTTCTCGCGCACTGCCAGCTCAACATGCAGCGTATCGCCGATGAAAACGGGCAGGCTGAATTTCATCTCCAGGCCGCGAAATGCGATCACACGGCCCTCCATAAAGCCCAACTGGTAGGCCTGACCAACCGCATAGCTCAGCGTGAGCATGCCATGCGCGATGCGCTGACCGAATGGAGACTTCTTCATGTATTCGGCATCGGTGTGCATGGGGTTGTAATCCCCAGTTAAGCCGGCAAATTGAACAAGATCGGCCTCGGTGATCGTGCGCGCGCGCGTCACCATAGCCTGCCCCACCTCATAATCTTCGTAGTACAGCCCAAGCGGCCCATGCTGCGTCGTCATCGTTCACCTCCTGTCGAGAAGTCATAAACATAGGGTCACTTCAGTGGGAATGCTGTGTCCTCGCTCATGCTTGAGCCAATCGACTCACAACTCCTGCGCGCGGCGGCAGTTCCTCAATTAGCGCCGAAACCGGAGCTGGCGACAAGCGCCGGGCGCTGGGCGTGCCAGTCGGTCGTCTGCTCATAAGCATGGGCGACGCGCAAAACCGTCGCCTCGCCGAACGCCGGGCCGATCACCTGGAGTCCGATCGGGAGGCCATCCTCATCAAAGCCACAAGGCAGGCTGAGGCCGCAGACCCCGGCGAGGCTGGCCGGCAGCGTGAATACGTCTTCGAGATACATTTGCAGGGGGTCGTTGACATTGGCGCCCAAACGAAATGCGGTCTTCGGCGTCGTCGGCGCGGCGATGACATCGACCTGCTTGAATGCCTCATCAAAATCCTGTTTGATCAGCGTGCGCACCTGCTGGGCCTTGCCATAATACGCATCGTAGTAACCGGCAGACAGGGCGTACGTGCCAAGCATGATACGCCGTTTAACCTCTGGCCCAAATTGGCCGCGCGTCGCTTTATAGGTCGGCCACATCTCTCCCCGGTCGATGCGCGGGCCGAAGCGAATGCCATCATAGCGCGCCAGATTCGCGCTCGCCTCGGCCGGGGCGATGATATAGTACACCGGCAGCGAGTAATCGGTGTTCGGCAGGCTGACCTCCACGATCTCGGCGCCAAGGCCTTCCAGATGCGCGATCGCTGCGTGGACTGCTCGTTCAACGGCCGGCTGAACGCCATCAATGAAATACTCTTTAGGAACGCCGATGCGCAGCCCGCGCACATCGCCAGATAAAGCGGCCAGGTAATCTGGGACTTCGACATCCAGCGACGTCGAGTCGAGCGGGTCGTGGCCGGCGATCACCGCTAACAGGCGCGCGACATCCTCAACAGTGCGCGCGAGCGGCCCCGCACAATCAAGCGAGGACCCAAACGCGACCAGGCCATAACGAGAGACCCGACCATAACTCGGCTTGAGGCCAACCACCCCGCAGAACGCTGCCGGCTGGCGGATGCTGCCGCCGGTATCGGTGCCGAGCGTGCCCAATGCCATTCCTGCGGCGACTGCGGCCGCGCTGCCACCGCTGCTGCCGCCCGGCACACGCTCGAGATCCCACGGATTACGGGTGATTTGGTAGGCAGAGTTTTCCGTCGACGAACCCATGGCAAACTCGTCCATGTTGAGCTTGCCCAGCATAACCATGCCTGCCTGCTCCAGCCGCTGAACGGATGTTGCCGTGAAGACGGGGCGATAGCCTTTTAGGATGCGCGAGCCGCAGGTTGTCTCGATACCCGCCGTCGACAATACATCTTTGATAGCGAGCGGCACTCCGAGCAGCGGGCGGTCGTCGCCTGCTGCTCGGGCGGCATCCGCTTTTTCGGCATCGGCCAGCGCGCGGTCGGCCGTGACTGTAATGAAGGCCTGGATGGTGCCATCCAGCCTGTCAATCTGGCTCAATAGAGCGCGCGTCAGTTCAACCGATGAGATTTCACGTTTTTGCAGTCGTAACAGTGCTTCGGATAAAGTAAAATGGAGCAGTTCAGTCATGGGATGTCTCGCCACAGGTCAGTAAGTCACGGCAAGAGTATAGCATACCTCGGTCTGTGATGACCCATATCCCCCGCTGGGCGCTAACCCACCTTAATACGTTCGTTGACCACAAGGATTTCACATGCAAATCGTCACCGACAGCGGCATGGATCTTGCGCCAGAGCAGAGCGCCGGCTTGCCCATCCACAGCGTCCCGCTCATCTTAACGCTTGACGGCCGCTCCTATCGCAGCGGCGTGGAAATACAGCCGCAGGAATTTTATGCCCTGCTGGCTGCCAGCGAGAACTTTCCTACAACTTCGCAGCCATCGCCCGGCGATTTCGCCGAACTTTACCAGAAAGTTGCGGCGACCGACCCGGACATCCTATCGATCCATATTTCATCAGGATTGAGCGGAACGCTGAATGCCGCTAAACTCGGTGCGCAAATGGTGCCAGAAGCCAACGTGACGTTTTACGACAGCAAAACCCTGTCTGGCGCGCTGGGCTGGCATGTCGAGGCGGCTGGCCGCGCCATTAACGCCGGTTGGGATCGCGATCGCATCCTCGAACTGCTGGCGCAAGTCAGCCGCGTCACCGATACGCTGTACACACTGGCGACATTGAAGTATTTGATCCACGGCGGCCGCATCAGCCACCTGCGCGGCCTGATCGGTTCGCTGCTGGATATTAAGCCGATCATCGGCGTCGAAAAACAAGGCGGTACCTACGTGCAGCAGGGCACCACGCGCAGCCTAAACCGTGCCATTCCGTCCCTTGCTGATCACATTGCCAAGCAGTACCCGGCCGGTTCCAGCCTGCGCGTTCAAATTTTGCATGGCCATAACGCTGAGGGGGCTGAACAGCTTCGCGAACGTCTCGACAGCATGTTCGACTGCCACTGGCTGCCCACCGGCCCGATCGCGCCAGTATTGGGCGCGCACACCGGCCCTGGGTTGGTCGGCGTGGTCTATGCACCGGCAGATGCATACCCGGCCATCTGAAGTCAGTTACAATAGGGGCAGTGCGCAGTTCAGCATGGAGCGAACGCGGTGCGATCGAACTATGGCTTCACGCGACCCCTCGATGCTAGCGCGCTGGCGGCGCGCTTATCTTGTCGCTTTTCCCTGAGCATGGCGGCATGTTGAAACGCTGTTTGGTCGCCAATCGCGGCGAGATCGCCGTCCGGATCATCCGCGCCTGCCGCGCGCTGGGGATCGAAGCAGTAGCGATCTACAGCGATGTGGACGCCGGCGCGCGCCATGTCTCGCTGGCCGATGCCGCCATCGCGCTTGGCGGCGCTGCGCCCAGTGAAAGCTATCTGAACAGCGACAAGCTGCTGGCCGCTGCGCGGGCAGCGCGCTGCGACTGCCTGCACCCGGGTTACGGATTTCTATCGGAAAGCCCCGATTTCGCGCAAGCTGTCCTCGATGCGCAGTTGATCTGGGTGGGGCCACCGCCCGAAGCGATCCGCCGCATGGGCGTCAAAACCGAGGCGCGCGCGTTGATGGCAGCGGCTGGCGTCCCGCTTGTGCCTGGCTATGAGCCAGCTGCAGAAGTCGATGAGGACGAAGCGGCTTTTCTGGCTGCCGCCGCAGCGATCGGTTATCCCGTGTTGGTCAAAGCGGCCGGCGGCGGCGGCGGCAAGGGCATCCGTCAGGTCAGCGATCCGTTTGAACTGCCGGCCGCCTTGGCTGCCGCGCGTCGCGAGGCCGAGCACGCCTTCGGCGATCCACGCGTTTATCTCGAACGGTTCGTCACCGGCGGCCGGCACATTGAGATCCAGGTGCTGGCCGATATGTACGGCGCGGTCGTCCATTTGTTCGAGCGAGACTGCAGTGCCCAACGCCGACACCAAAAAGTGATCGAAGAAGCGCCCGCGTCCGGCGTCGATGCGGCGCTGCGCGCGCGCATGGGAGCTGCAGCAATCGCGGCTGCGCGCGCGGTCGGTTATGTCAATGCGGGCACAGTTGAGTTCATCGTCACGCCAGAGGGCGACTTTTATTTCCTTGAGATGAACACCCGTTTACAGGTTGAACATCCGGTCACCGAGGCGATCACCGG
>DAOTYT010000168.1:0-9636 GCA_034434615.1 Anaerolineae bacterium
ACAGCGCGAGCGCATCGGGATGAGACCGCGCCGCGCTGGCAAGCCAATCGATCATCGCTTCACGGTCGCCAGGGGTATTTGTGATAGGCCGGCGGGCGCTTCTCAAGATACGCATTGCGCCCTTCTTGGCCTTCTTCAGTCATGTAAAACAGCATGGTTGCGTCGCCGGCGAGCTGCTGCAACCCCATCTGCCCATCGACGTCGGCATTCATGGCTGCCTTGAGGACGCGGATCGCGATCGGGCTGTGCTGCAAGATCTGCTGCGCCCACGCGACGCCCTCTGCCTCAAGCTGGTCGATCGGCACGACCTTATTGACCAGCCCCATCTCAAGCGCTTCTTGAGCGTTGTATTGACGGCACAGGTACCAAATTTCGCGCGCCTTCTTTTGGCCTACGATACGCGCCAGATAGCTTGAGCCGAAGCCGCCATCAAAACTGCCGACGCGCGGGCCAGTTTGCCCGAAGATGGCATTATCAGCCGCAATGGTCAGGTCGCAGATGACATGCAGCACGTGCCCGCCGCCGATCGCGTAGCCTGGCACCAGCGCGATCACAGGCTTAGGAATCGTGCGGATGATGCGCTGCAACTGCAGTACGTTAAGGCGATGGACGCCATCCTTTCCAACGTAGCCCGCATCGCCACGCACGCGCTGGTCACCACCCGAGCAGAAAGCATATTTGCCGTCTTTGGCCGGGCCATTGCCCGTCAGCAGGATGACGCCGATGCGCGAGTCTTCCCATGCATCGTTGAAAGCCTCGATCATCTCATTGATCGTCTCCGGCCGAAAGGCGTTGCGCACCTCTGGCCGGTTGAAAGCGATACGCGCCATGCCATCAGCTTTGTGATAGGTGATGTCTTCGTATGGTTTAACCTCAACCCAGCTTGTCATGTTCACCTCGTTTCGCATTATGGGTTAATTTCAGAAAGTACGCGCGATCTCAAATCGGCAATCCGCGCAGTGCGCTGCGCGAGATCATGCCGCGCATCTGTCCTCACTTCGATGAGCGTCGCGATGTTTTCTCGCTGGCTTTGCTGGAAGGCGCGTTCAAATGCCGTTCGCTCATCGGCGCGAACATAGCGCAGTCCATACAGCGCAGCCGCATGTTCAAATGTTAAACCATGCGGCGTCACGAACAATTCGGTGAAGGGCGGGTCGAACTCACTCACCGGAAGACGGTAGAAGATCCCTCCGCCGTCGTTATTGATGACGACGATCGTCGCCGGCACAGCGCAGCGCCGGATAGCCAGCAGGCCGTTCATATCGTGATAGAAGGCTAGGTCGCCCGTCAGCAGCGTGAGCGGTAGTCCACTCGCAGCAGCGACGCCGAGGGCACTCGAGATCGTCCCATCGATGCCGCTTGCGCCGCGGTTTGCAAACGCGCGAATACATTTGGTGCTCGGCTTTGCGAAAGCTTCCAGATGGCGCACGGGCAGGCTGCTGGCGACGAACAGCGCTGCAGGATCGGGCAGCAGCTCGACCGCAGCAGCGACGACAGCGCCGTCAAAGAAATCACGAGCCCCCCCGCCAACCAAACTCGACCAGACTGCCTCCTCCATAGCCTGCCAGCGCTTCAGCCATGCTGCATCACGCGCGGGCGGGTCGGCCTCGAGCTGGCGTGCTGCTTCAGCGCACAACAGCGCTGGGTCGGCATGCAAAAAAATTGCGCTGCGATGATTGGGATCGAGCCAGGTTCCATCCTCGCTCACTTGCAGCCACTGTGCAGCGCCGGCCGCGCTGAGGTAATCCTCGAGCGATTGGGAAGCTGGCACAGCGCCGAACTGCACGACCAGATCCGGCGACGGCCATCCTTCAAAAGCGCGCAGGCCCAGATCGTAGCCGCCGATAATTGGCGCTGCCTCAACTTGCGGTCCAAAGCGCAAACCTGATAATGGATCAGCGATCAGCGGGGTGCCGCTCGCACGGGCCAAGCCAGCGACCTGTTCGACAAAATCGCCGCTGGGGCAGCGCGGGCCACAAACGATCAAGGGCTGCTTGGCGGCGCGCAACGCATCCGTCAGCAAGGCGATCTGGCTCGCCGATGGCGCCAGCCGGCCGCGCAGCCAGCGGGTGAAGGGAATGCCAGCCGGCCGCGGATCGTCAACTTCGGCAACATCTCCGGGAACCGGCGTCGGCTCCAGCGGCTTGCGGAACGGAAAATTGAGGTGCACCGGCCCGCGCGGCATGCCAGCGGCGATGGCCAGCGCCCGAGCCGCCAGCGTGCGCAGGCTGCGCACCACGGCTGGCGACGGCGCGCTCTCTGGCAGCGCAGCGTCGAATGACCATAAGACTTGCTCGCCATACAGCTTGACCTGATCGACGGTCTGATTCGCGCCGCTGGCGCGCAGCTCGTGGGGGCGATCTGCGGTCAGAACGAGCAGCGGGACGCGAGCATGATATGCCTCGATGATCGCCGGGAAAAAGTTGGCCGTCGCTGTGCCCGATGAACAGAGCAGAGCAGCCGGGCGCTCCTTTGCCAATGCCAGCCCGAGGGCAAAAAAGGCAGCAGAGCGTTCATCGATATGCGAATAGACCGTGATCTCTGGCTGCTCGGCGAACGCGATCGCCAATGGGGTTGAGCGAGAGCCGGGCGCGATGCATACTTCTCGAAGCCCGCCTCGCGCCAATTCATCGACGACGATCTTCGCCCACAGCAGATTTCGATTGGGCGCGCGCATCGATGTCTCAGGCCCCCAAAGCAGCCATGAGCGGCCTGAATTTCAAGCCGGTCTCTTCCCACTCGCTGGCCGGGTCAGACCCATCGACTATGCCAACACCGGCGTAAAGCCGCGCGTGATCGCCGACTGTGACGGCCGACCGAATGGCCACAGCGAATGTACCTTCGCCACGACGGTCGATCATGCCGACCGGCGCGGCATACCAGCCGCGCTCGAACGGCTCCAATTCACGGATCGCAGCTAAGGCCGCCAGCCGCGGGCTACCCCCCAGCGCTGGCGTCGGGTGCAGCGCTTCAACCAGATCGAGGACATCAAAGCGGCCATCAAGCCGCGCAGTGATTGGTGTGTAGAGGTGCTGGATGTTCGCAAGCCGGTAAACATCCGGCTCGGTTGGCATATCGATTTGGCTGGCAAATGGCACGATCAACGATTGCAGGCTGTCGACGACCACGCGATGCTCCGCCCGTTCTTTTGCGCTGGTGCGCAGTTGATCGGCGTAGACACGATCCTCGGCCGGCGTTCGGCCACGCGGCCGAGACCCTGCAAGCGCAGCAGTGCGCATCTGGTCGCCGCGCAGCTCAACCAGCAGTTCGGGGGTCGCGCCATAGAATGCGTGGCCGGGCAGCGGCTCGAACAAAAATCGATAGGTTTCTGGGTAGCTGCGGTCGAGCGCGCCGACGAAGGCCACAACATCCGGCGCCTCATCAAACAACAGATCGGCGGTGCGAGCCAGCACTACTTTTTCGAGCGCGCCCGCTTTGATGCGCCGCACCGCTTCAGCGGCCCGGGCTTCCCAATCAGCTCGGCCCTGCTCATACAAGATCGACCGCGCAAGCGGACGGGCCCTAGGCTGCTCACTAGTAGCGGTCGCCAAGCTCACGGCAATATGATCGGCCTCAAGCCGCGCACTGCGGCGCGCTTCACCGATCGATTGTTCAGTTGAAACGAGGCGGTTAACCGTCAGCCACACTTCGCCGCCAGTTTCAGTCAACTGAACACGTGGCAGCACGAACGAAGCGGCATCGAAGGCCGACCAGAGACCACTGGGCCGGTGGTCCGGCCGGAAGGCGAACCCGCCGAAGACGCGCGGCTGCGCGGGTGCCGGCATTTCATCCATTTCATCGAGATTGGCGAAAAGCCCCTCGAGCTGCCCGCGAATTTCGGCGAAACGCTCATCACCGTGAGCTGTTGCGCGAGCGGCTTCACCCCAACCAGCCCAAGTTGCGCCATTGCCGCGCCAGAAGAAGCGCGCCTGCCCGCGCGCCGCCCTCAGACAAGCGATCAGGTCGCAGCCGAGGACAGGCCGCGAGTAAGCAACAACCCTATGCTGCGCCGGGAGCGTGCGGGCGGTCGTGAATTCGGAAGTGTAAGTCATCATTGCGTTCATGATTGCGTATGCGTCGTCGAACGTTCTTCAAACCCAACACTGCGAAGCAGCAGCGGCCGCAGCGTATGCATGATGCGTTCAGGCTCAGGCTTGCCGGTATAGACCCAATTGATGACCACTTCATTGATGGCGCCCATCCACGCAGTTGCCACCACTTCGGTATCGATCGGGTCGATATCGCCAACCGCGACGGCTTCGTCTAGATAATGACGGATCAAATCGACAAAGCGGCGGTGCACCTGCCAGCGTTTCTCCTCAAAGACGCTGCCCAGCCCGACCGCCTGCACCAGCATGATCTTGGCCAGCGGCCGGTAGCGGCCGAATGTCTCCAGACAGGCTTGCAGAGCTGCGCTCACACGCGCCATCCCCTCAGCCTCGTCGCGGATCGCTTCGGTGATTCGCCGTTCGAGCAAATCGGCAAATTTATCGACCAGGGCTAGAAACAGACTCTGCTTGTTCGGAAAGTGAAAATAGACGGATCCCTTCGATGTTTGAGAGGCCTCGACGATTTCATCAACGCTCGAGTCGTGATACCCTTTCTGAGCAAAAATGGCCAGGGCCGCGTCAAGAATACGGCTTCTGGTGCTCTCCGGGTCGCGCGGGGCAGCGGCGCGTTTTTCATCAGAGGCTTTCATCTGCGAGTCCGTACAATCAAACCGACTGGTCAGTCTATACTATAGCATAGAAAGCTCGCGGATGGATAAAATTTTGACAGATTGTTAATCTTTTCACGATCACGATGCCAGAGTCTCTATACTGGGCCACCCACGAAGTCAGCTATCATCTTTGGCAAGCGGGCGCTGGAACGCCGCTGCTTCTACTGCACGGGTTCACTGGCAGCGCCGCCAATTGGGCGGCGTTGTTCCCCCAATTCAGCAGCCAGCACACCGTCTATGCGCCCGATCTACCCGGGCACGGCGCGACGCGCGTGCCATCCGATTGTTTCAGCATGCAAGCTGCGGCGGCTGACCTGGCCGCGCTTATCGATCAGGTCATTGGCAAACCCGCGCACCTGCTTGGTTACTCAATGGGAGGACGGCTAGCGCTGTTCTTGGGCCTGCACTACCCAGCGCATGTGCGGTCGCTGACGCTGGAAAGCGCTTCGCCCGGGCTGGCGGATGATGCCGATCGGGCTGCGCGCAGAAAACGCGATGAAGTGTTGGCAGCTCAGCTCGAGCGAGAAGGCCTAGATCGGTTCGTAAGTCGGTGGACGGATTTACCCCTTTTCGCGACGCAAACCGCAGCGCAGAAGGCCGCTCTGGTCGCGCTGCGAAGACGAGGAAATGCCGCAGGCTGGGCCGCCAGCCTGCGCGGCATGGGGACTGGCGCTCAACCGTCGTTGTGGGATCGGCTCGGCGCGATAGACCTGCCCGTACACCTGATCGTGGGCGAGCATGATCGCAAGTTTCGATCGATCGCCGAGGCGATGAGGGCGCGGCTCGCGAACGCTGTCCTCTCGGTCGTCATGGAGGCCGGGCATGCCGTCCATGTCGAACGGCCTGACGACTACGCGCGTTTAGTCCTGGCCTGGCTGGGTACCCTCGAACAAAGTTAGAGTCGCGCCTCTCGCCGAAAAGGCCTATACTACAATAGGTCTAGACAACTTCTTGCATAGGGCAGACCCTGATGAACCCGGCACAGCCAGAAACGCTTCTCTTCAGCGATGCTGTCGAGGCCATGCGAGCAAAAATTGCTCGTTTTGGGGCCTTACTCTACCAACGTCAATTGACCGATGCGGCTGGCGGCAACATCAGCGCGCGCGTCGATGATCTACTCATCATGTCTCCACGCTACGCCGGCAGCAAACACCAGTGGGCGCTGAAGCCGGAACAGGTGTTGGTCGTTACGCTGGACGGGCGCGTGTTGGCCGGCGGCGGTGATATCTCGCGCGAGGCGAAGGTTCATCTCAGGCTGCATCGAGAGTTTCGCGAGCATGGCACTGGGGTCATTCATGCGCACGCGCGCAACATACTGGTTTTCGCAGCGCTCGGCGTGCCGATGCCACCGGTGCTGGAAGCGACGCGCAAATTTGGCGAGGTGCCCGTCATCGAATTCGCGCCTTCTCACAGCGTCGATTTAGCGGAGCGTGTCGCCGCGGCGATCGGCGCGCAGACGGAGAAGATCGCCAAGCAGGCCGCCGGAGTGATTGCGCCGTGGCATGGGGTTTTCGTGATGGGCAAGAACATCGATCATGCTTTCGATGCAGTGGAACGCCTCGATGTAAATGCCTACTGCATTTTAATGGCAGAACTGCTCAAAAAATCTGATTTGCTGAGCAGCGAACGAGCGCGCCTTGAGGCAGCTTGCCAGCTGTACGAACACGATTAAGCCCACATGATCGTCACGGTGACCGTCAATACAACGCTCGATCAAACCGTCTTTATTCCGAAGTTCATCCCTGCTGCAACCATCCGCGCCACCCGTACTGTCTACAGCATGGGCGGCAAGCCCGCTGTTGCGTCGTTTGGCCTCGGTGAATTGGGCACCTCCAGCCTCGCTCTAGGTTGTGCCGCCGGCGCGATCGGTCGCCGAGTGGAAGCCATGCTGCAAGCACGCGGTGTCGTCGTCGATTTTATCTGGACAGCGGGGGAGACGCGCATCAACGTAGTCATCATCCCGCAAGATGGGAGCGGCATGACGACTATCACAACGTCGACGCTTGAAGTTAGTGCCGAGGATCTCACCCTACTGCGCAGCAAGCTCGATGAAGCGCTGGCAGCCGCAACCTGTGTCATCACTGGCGGCACGCTGCCGAACGGCGTCGAGCCGACATTTTATGAAGAAACCATTCGCCAGATCAAAGCGCGCGGCGTGCCGGTCATCTTTGACGCCTCCGAACCTAATTTAAGCGCCGGCCTGCGCGGCAGCCCCGACTACGTTAAGCCGAACCAGGATGAACTCGCAGCGCTGACAGGGCTGAGCATCAGCAGCATCGACGATGCTTATGGCGCTGGCCGTAAGCTGCTGGAAACCTACAACACCTGTCCGATCATCACCCTGGGAGCCGAAGGCGGTTTGGCCGTGCTGCGCGACCGCGCCTATCGGATTCCCCCACTTCGGCTCGAAGTTGTGAGCGCCGCTGGCGCTGGTGACGCAGTGCTGGCGGGTCTCGCCCATGCGCTGCACCATCACGCCCCCATCGAAGAGGGGCTGCGGCTCGGGTTTGCTGCCGCGGCTGCGGTCTGTCTGCAGCCCGGCACTGGAGACTGCCGCCGCGCCGATGTCGAAGCATTTTTACCGCACATCGACTTGATCCCCTACCCCAATTGAGACGCGATAAGCGCGCCATTCTGGAAATGGATTGTGATGGAGAGAAACAGCGATCGATGTCTCGTTCCGAAGTCCGTAAAACCCCACCGCACTGGAGCGAAGCTGAAGACCAGGTGAGGCGTTTGTGCGCCGCGCCGCGGTTCGGCTTGATCAGCGATTTCGATGGAACGTTAAGCGAACTTACGGAACACCCTAACGATGCCGTCATTCTCCCGGACAACGCCGCTGCGCTCGATGCGCTGGCGCAGCGCATCGCGATCATCGCCTTGATCTCCGGACGCTCGGCCGTCGATCTGTACCAGCGCTTCCCGCGCGAGCGCATCGTTTACTATGGAAACCATGGATTAGAACGCTGGACGCCGCAGGGGGTCGATATTGTCCCGGAAGCTGCCCCATGGGAGGAACCGCTCAAAGCCCTGCTGCGCGAATTTGCCGCTGGCGGCCTGCCAGACCCCGCCATTTTGATCGAGAATAAAGGCGCAACTGCCGCAATCCATTACCGGATGGCGCACGACCCCCAGGCAGTGCGAACCGCGCTTGAAACCAGGTTGGCCCCGCTGGTAGATCATTTCGGTTTGCAGATGAGCGAAGGGCATTTGGTTTGGGAAATCAAGCCGCCGCTCGCGCTCAACAAAGGCACGACGGCTGCCGCGGTCGTCCATGATCACGCGCTTGACAGCGTCCTCTTTTTGGGCGACGACACGACCGATATTTCAGCGATGAAGACCCTGCGCGCGCTGCGTGAGCGTGGCGCGGTTAAGACGCTCTCAATCGGGGTAATTCAGAAGAAAAGGCCGCTGGCCGGCTTGCTCGAGGCTGCTGACCTCATCGCCCATGACCCTCATGACGTGGCCGACTTACTTCACTCTCTTGCTCAGGCTGCGGGTGCCTAATCTTTCATTTTGCGTTATGATAGGGTGCAGCAGCCATGTATTTTCAAGATACGAGGAGCGTGACGTAAGTGTCAGTGAAAATTGTGATCGTCTCGAACCGAGGGCCATTCACGTTCTCGCTTAAGGACAACGAGGTGGTGTATGAACGCGGTTCGGGCGGGCTGGTCACTGCGATCAGCGGCGTAGCGCGTGAGTATGACATTCTGTGGATCTCATGCGCACTCAGCCGGGGTGACCGAGAGTGGCTGCGGCGGGTGGGGGGCGGCGTGCACACGGTCGAAGACATGCAAATCCAGCTCGTACAGCCTAACCAGGCGGCCTACCAGCAGTACTACAACATCATCAGCAACCCGCTGTTGTGGTTCATCCAGCATCAACTTCACGATACCCCTCGTTCTCCACTCATTGATGAGCACGTTTGGAGGGCGTGGAAAGATGGCTACACAGTGATCAATCGCCAGCTTGCCGAGGCGACCGCGGCCAGCCTGCAATCCATCGAAGGACCGATCATCGTTATGCCGCAAGATTACCACCTTTACTTATTTCCGCAGTATTTGCGCGAGTTGGTGGGCAACCGAGCGTTCATCCAATCTTTTCTGCACATTCCATGGCCCGGGCCAGACTCATGGCGCGCGCTGCCGGCACCGCTGCGCCAGCAGCTGCTCAACGCGATGCTGCATGCCGATCGGATCGGCTTTCAAACAGAGCGCGACAAGCGGCGCTTTCTGCAAACCTGCACTCAAAATCTGAAGCAGGTGCGCGTGATCGAGGCGTGGAAGCGGCTTCATACCGGCCAGCGCGAAGTGGAAGCCGCCGCCTACCCGATCTCGATTGATGTTGGCGCGCTCGAGGCGCTTGCTGAGACGGATGAAGTGAAAAGTTACAGCCGGTTGTTTGATGAGACGCTGGGAACCGGGAAGGTCATCCTGCGCGTCGATCGAGTCGAACCCAGCAAAAACATCCTACGCGGCATTATCGCATACCGCGATCTTCTGCGGACGTATCCTGAGTATCGAGGCAAGGTAATGATGCTGGCGCTGCTGGTGCCATCTCGCACCGAGGTTGCCGAGTATCGTCATTATCTGCGCGACATCATGGCGTTGGTAGGAGAACTCAATGCGACGCTCGGCGATGGCGACTGGGAGCCGATCCGCGTCATGCTTGGCAACAATTATGCGCGGGCGATTGCCGCGTTCATGCGCTACGACGTCCTGCTCGTAAACCCGCTGGCCGATGGCATGAATTTAGTCGCCAAAGAAGGCACAGTCCTTAACCGGCGCGACGGGGTTTTGATCCTTTCAGAGGAAGCCGGGGCCGCCGAAGAATTGGGCGACGATGCGCTGTTGGTTTCACCGTTCGATGTCTACAGCACACGCGAGGCGCTGCGCGAAGCGCTGTCCATGCCTGAA
>DAOTYT010000169.1:0-8482 GCA_034434615.1 Anaerolineae bacterium
GGCCGTGAATTCGTCCACAAAATAAAACCGAAGCCGAGAAACGCAAACACGATCAAGGTCAGCGCGGGGATGCCGCCGCTATGCCGCTGCATCAGGAATTCAGCCCTTCCTCCACTACTTCTTCATCAAGCGGAGGCGCATTCAGCGGCGCTTCTAAATCCATCCCCTCCGCCGGCTCAGGCCCAGGCGCGCCAGCCGCCGCGAGCGGCGCAGCCGTCGGCGCAAAGTTGACCAGCGGGCCGGGCGCATAGATCTCGCGCATGGCGCTGTACCAATCAAGACCGTCGGTTTTGCGGAAGCTCCAGAAATTGATCGTGTTCGAATTGCGTCGCCAATCGAACCCTGCCGGAACGCGCTCCCAGCCATAATCTTCGGCCAACGTCGTAAAATCGATGTAATACCCGGCGGGCATGGTCGAACGCAGCCGCCCGCCCTGATCGTATGCCTCAACATCGCCCTGTGTTCGGCTGGCAAAATCCCACGGCATTCGGCGCAGCGGTTCGCCAAGCTGCCCAGATTGGGCGCTGTCGGCCACACGAACGTACAGCCGCCACAGCGTATCGACCCCCAAATCTTCGCGCACTACCTCGAGAGGCGGAGGGAACCCGATGATCGAATTGCGTGTGACGGAAAAAGCGCGGCCGGTCATCAACCAGTTGCGCCGTTCCACGCCCGGTTCCGGCGGCCGTTCGAGCGGCCAGAAAGCGTCATCCAGCCGGCCTAAGAAGTCCCAACCGGCAGCTTCCAAGACCGCTTGGCGCAGCGCAATGAACGAGTCGTTAACGCGGTCGCTGAGCGCGGCATTTTCAACATTGACGCCGATGTTGTTGAGCGCGAACGGCGGGTCGATTGGGCGCTCGGTAACCTGTTCGATATAGAGCGGCTCCGTCCGCGCGGGGGGCAATCCGCCGGAATTGACGAGCTGCGGCGGCAAAGGCTGCGCCGTCCATACGACGCCGGTCGTGCCGCGCGGAGCCGGCAGCACGGTCGTCACCGCGCCAGAACCTGCGAACGGGCTGGCGATGATCTGCGCGCCGTCAGCGACATCGGTCGTGAAGATGATGCTCGCTCCATCGGGCGACCAGGACGGCGCACGTCCTCCAAACAGCGGTTGGGCTGGGCTGTCCGGGTCATCGGCAGATTTGACGAAGATCGTCTCGATCCCGTTCTCAACGGCGCTAAAAGCGATCAACGTGCCATCAGGATGCCAAGCCGGGTAATCCTCGTGCCGCGTCGGCGTGTTGGTGATGTTGACGACGGACTGATCGTTGAGATTAAAGACATAGATATCCTGGTTGCCATCGCGCCACGAGACGAAGGCGATGCGCCTGCCGTCGGGCGACCATGCTGGCGAGAAATCCGGCGCTTCTGAGCTGCCGGGCAGCCGCATCGGCGGTTGAGATCCGTCAACGCGCATGACGTACAGATCAAGATTATTGCCCTGATAGCTTTCGTAAACCAGCCAATCCCCATCGGGACTCCAGCTTGGCCCACCCTGAAAGGACAGATCATAGGTCATGCGGGTTGTCGTGCCGCTGGCTAATTCATAGATGTAAAGCTCCCAGTTGCCATCTTGACGCGAAGCGTAAGCGAGGCGGCGCCCGTCGGGCGACCATGCCGGGTCGCGCTCATCGTATGGGCTGTTGGTAATGCGGATGGGCGTGCGGCTGCCGACCGGCACCGCCCAGATATCAGTCTGCCCCAGCTCGCGCACCACGTAAGCGAGGCTGCCGCGCGCTTCAAGCACTGGCGGCAGCGGCGTGGCCGTCGGCACGGGGGTCGCCAGCGGGCCGGGCGTCGGCGCGCCGTCCGGCGTCACTGCGAACAGCGCAATGTTGGCGAAGCTGGTGGGGTCTGTGAGAGGCAGCGTGCCCGTAGTAGATGTGCGCCCCGGGTTGGTGGCCCACAAGACCACGCCGACCAACACCGCCAGCAGCGCCACCGTCAGCAGGCTTAATACCCGATTCTGCCTGCGCAGCGGGTCTTCAACAACACTGGCGCTCATCTCGGCGCGGGCTGCGCGGCGCGCCATCGCAGCAGACGACGCGCGCTCGGCCGAGAGAACGCTTCGGCCGAACGCCTGTCGGATCAGGTTGACGAGGAACAGGATGATCGCTGACAGCAGGCGCAGAAGTGGGCGCAGGAGCACCCACGAGACAGCGAAGATGCCGAGCGCAACCCGCCTCCAGAAGATCGTTAAGCCTGCCAGGGTCACATCAAAGAGCAGAAGGCTGCTCTTGAGCAGGATCACGATCGATTTGTCGGTGAGACGGTACGCGCGGGCAAGCATTCCTAAGCGAGCAGTCCTGTCGAATTAATGACGCCGTGTCTGAATTGTAGCCGCAAAAAGGCCTACCGGCAATTGAGGGTTAGGCAAACGCAGTTCCACGCGCTTTTGTCCTCAGTCTCCCTTCACGTCAATTGACGCTCCCGCGACTTTCATGTAAGGTAATAAACAACTCATAAGATTCTAGGAAAAGGCTGGCCGATGCCCCATCTGCGCTTGCTCGTCATTGGTCTTTGCGTCCTCCTGCTCTCGATGACCGTCCCCCTCTTCGCCCAATCGGGTGTTCATGTGGTACAGCCTGGAGAGAATCTTTTTCGCATCGCCCAGCGCTATGGCACCGATGTTGCAGTATTAGCGCAAATCAACGGCATTTCGAATACATGGCAAATCTATGCCGGGCAAACGCTGATCCTGCCGGGAGCAGCGGCGATGACCCCCGCCTCTGAGCCAGGGCCAGCGGTCGAGATCGCCGCCGCTCCCGTCGAGATGACGCCGCGGTATCACACTGTCGCCCGGGGTGAAATACTCTCCCAAATTGCCCAGCGCTATGGCATGACGCCTGATCAGCTCGCGCAGCTCAACAACATCACCAACCCCAATTTGATCTACGCCGGTCAACAATTGTTCGTCGGCATGGAACCTGCCGCCCCTTCAATGAACGCAGCCTCGCCAGTGCAGGCGCAGGCCCTGCCGATGCTTTCCGCCGCGGTCGACCTGCCGAGCAGCGCTCCGGCCGCGGCCACAACACATGTGGTGCAGGCCGGCGAGAGCCTCAGCCGGATCGCCCAGCGCTACAATGTCAGCATGCTGGCGCTCGCGCAGGCGAACGGCATCGTTGACCCGAACCGCGTGCTCGCCGGGCAAACCTTGATCATTCCCGGAAGTTCAGGCACAACCCTCGATTATGGCACAATCGGCATGCCTGCCGCGCCGCCAGCGCCGCGCGGCGTCGGCCGCGAGATCTTAGTGAGCCTGTCCGAGTCGCGCATTTATGCCTACGAAAACGGTGTGCTCCTGCGCTCTGTGCTCGTCTCGACTGGGCGGGCCGCCACACCAACTGTGCAAGGCGATTTCACGATTCAGCGCAAATACGTGGCTCAAACGATGACGGGGCCGGGCTACTACCTGCCGAATGTTCCCTATGTGATGTATTTCTATCGAGGCTATGCTATTCACGGTACGTTCTGGCATAACAATTTCGGCCAGCCCATGAGCCACGGCTGCGTGAACCTGCCGACACCAGAAGCGGAATGGTTCTTCAATTTTGCCGATATTGGCACGCCTGTGCGGGTTCAGCTGTAGGGCCAGCAAGCCGTCCCCAAAAAAGAGCGGTCATCTGCGATGCACCGCTCTTTATCTGGCGATCTTCCTCGTGCGTCTCAGCCGCTCTCCAGCCCGCGCAGGCCGAGCACATCGGCCTGAGACTTCATGGCGTCGAGCACGACCTGGATGTGTTCATCGAGCGGAACCCCAAGCGCCGCAGCGGCCCGCTCGATTTCCGCTCTGTCAACCGGCGCGGCGAATAATTTGTCTTTCCACTTCTTCTTGACCGATTTAAGCTCAACCTCGAGGATGCTTTTTGATGGACGAACCAGGGCGACTGCGATCAGAAAGCCGGTCAGCTCATCAACTGCGACCAACGCCTTCTCCAGCGGCGACACCGGCTCAACACCTGTGATCTCGGCCGCGTGCGCCAAGATCGCGCGCACGATCAGTTCGCTCACGCCGCGCTCGCGCAAAATGCCCGCCCCTACAACAGGATGTCCGGCCACATCAATATTGGGGTACCGTTCATAATCAAAATCGTGCAGCAGACCTACCACACCCCACAGCTCGGGGTCTCCGTCATAGCGCGGCGCATAAGCGCGCAGTCCCGCTTCGACAGCCAGCATATGCCGTCGCAGCGACTCGCTGGTCGTGAATTCGGTCATGATCGCCCATGCCTGCTCGCGGGTGGGCACGCCATTGATCATCGCTTTATCCCCCCTCGTAAACGTTGATGCTGATCTCGATCGGCTCACGCCCGATCAGGATTTGACCCGGCGTTCGCAGCTCCCACAATCCAGAGCGCAGCCCACCAGTGCTCGGGGTGCGACCGCGGAAGACAACGGTCACTTCCTCGCCAACATTCACCCGCTCGCGAATGAAGAAGTACGGCGGCGCAGCATTGAAACTTTCGCCTTCCACAAATACCAGCGAAGTGTTGCGCTCCCACGGGCAGGTTCCGGTATTGAGCAAAACGATGCGCCGCTCATACTCGCGCCCCGCGAGGAAATAGTCACCGTCAGGCGGCGTTTGGTCGATGATGCGGAAATCAAAATCGCAGGCTGCGATCGTTGCCGTTTGCATCTCCATGAACATGGTCGCCTGCAGCAGCGTCAGCGTGACGTCGAAGGTCGGCGTTAGTGTGATCGTCTCCGTCGGCGTAATTGAAGGCGTCAGCGTATGGGTTGGTGTACGCGAAGGTGTCGGCGTGCGCGAGGCAGTCGCTGTATTGGTTTGCGTTGGCGTCTCGCTGGGCGCCGCGATCTCGAGCAAAGTCGTTTCAGGTGACCTAGGCGTGGGCACGGGGCTAGGCGTGTCGGTCGGCAGCCGCGGCGTCGGAGAGATCGCAGGTGTGAAAGTGAGAGTTGGCGCTGGGGTCTCGGTCGGCGTCGGCTCGGCGATCGAGCCGAGCAGCGCTGGCCCCAGCAGCAGCGCAGCCACCAGTGCCAGCAGAAGGCCACCGCCGCCGAACATGAGCAGCCATCCTCGCCTGCCGCCCTGTGAGACGCGATCGTCAGGGATAGGCTTAAGCGGCTGCGTATCTTGAATGAGGACCGGCCGGTCGCCCGGCATCTCCTGATCTGGCAATCTCAGCGGCGAGCCTGCCGCGATGGGTTCGCCACGCTCAATGCGTTCAAGATCGGCAATCAGCTCAACGGCAGATTGATAGCGTTCGTCCGGATTTTTCGCGATCAAACGTCTGATAACGCCGTCGATCTCCTCAGAGATCTGCGGGTTAAGCGCACGCGCTGAGGGGATCGGCTCGTTGAGATGCTTGAGGATGACCGCCAGCGGCGAATCGCCATCATAGGGCAGCCGCCCGGTGACGAGTTGAAAGAAAATGACTCCGAGGGAATAGAGATCGCTCCGCTCGTCGCCAGCTTCGCCGAGGCCCTGCTCTGGCGCCATGTAGGCCGGCGTGCCGACCATGCCGCCGCTGGCGGTGAATTGAACGCCGGTCACGATCTTGGCGATGCCGAAATCGGTGAGCACAACGCGGCGATCGCTGTCCAACATCAAATTAGCCGGCTTGACATCGCGGTGGATCATCTTCTGGCTGTGAGCATACGCCAGCGCGCTGGCCGCCTCGCGAATGATGCGCAGCGTCTCGGGCAGGGGCATCAGCTCGCCCTGCTCATTCAGCTTGAAGATCAGCTCCTTCAGCGTTGGGCCGTCGATCAACTCCATGACCATGTAGTAGGTCTCAGAGTCGCTCTCATCGACGAAATCATACACCTGGACGATGTTGGGATGTTTCAGCCGTCCGATGTTTTGGGCTTCTTTCTCGAAGCGAGATTTGAATTCGGGGTCATCTGCCAGAAATGCATGCAGCACTTTGATGGCGACGTAGCGATTGAGGCGGACCTGATAAGCGCGGTAGACCTCAGCCATGCCGCCGCGCCCCAGCCGTTCAACAATCTCGTAGTTCCCCAGCTTTCGGATTGACACGTGAGCGACTTATGCCTTGCTACCGGAAGTGACAAGATTACCCACCGAGTATACAGCACAGGCCGCTGTGTCTCAAACCAAAAACTAATCTTTCTACAAGTTCATTCATGACCACCTTGCCATCTTCCTGAGTGGGAATTGACGAAGAAGGCGATTGAACCATCGCCCTCTTCATGTGGAATAGGCTGTCTGTGAAACAGAGCGCGAGGCGGCGGTCAGCCGCGATCTCGAGTTGACGGCGGACTTTCTGCGCCAGTCACTACCTAGCCGCCGGCCGCAATCCCTTGGATGCCGCCTTCCGTCATCTTGCGCGCATCGAGCGCTTTATCGACCTCTTCGGCCGACATGTAGCCCAGCTCCACGACGATCTCTTTGATACTGCGCCCCTCGGCCAGCGCTTTCTTGGCGACCTCAGCCCCTTTCTGATAACCGATGATCGGGTTGAGCGCGGTCACAAGAATCGGATTCTTAGCCAGCCAGCCCTCCGCTTTTTCTCGGTTTGCTACCAGGCCAACGACACATTTATCCGTGAAGGCGTTGACGGAACCGATCATGACATGCATGGCTTCGAACAGATTATGCGCGATGATCGGCATCATCACATTCAGTTCGAGCTGGCCGGCCTGCGCGCTCAGCATCACCGTGAGGTCGTTGCCCATCACATGGAACATCGCCATATTCAGCATCTCGGCGAGTACTGGGTTCACCTTGCCGGGCATGATCGAGGAGCCGGGCTGCACAGGCGGGCAAGTGATCTCAGCCAGGCCAGTCGTTGGCCCACTCGAGAGCAAACGGATATCGTTGGCGATGCGCGTTAAATCTTGCGCAGCGGCGCGCAGCGCGCCGGAAAAGAAGACCGCATCCTGATGCGACTGCATCGACTCGAACAGATCATCGGACTCATAAAGCCTCAACCCACTCAATTGGCTGAGCTTTGCCACCATGCGCGCATGATATTCGGGGTGCGCGTTGAGGCCAGTGCCCGTCGCTGTGCCGCCAATGCCGAGCCTGCGCAGCCCTTCAGCCGCCTGCTCGATCTTTTCGATATTGCGCAGAAGCGCTTTGCCATAGGCTCCGAATTCTTGTCCCAAACGCACCGGCACGGCATCTTGTAAATGGGTGCGGCCGCTTTTGACGATGTCGTCCCATTCTTTAGATTTCTCATAAAACGCATCGGCTAAGCGGCGCAGCGACCCCGTCAGCTCATCGAGGCGCCATAAGACGCCCAAACGAATTGCTGTGGGGATCGTGTCATTGGTGCTCTGCGCCATGTTGACGTGATCATTTGGGTTGACGGGCTTATTTGGATCATCAAGTGCATAGCCTAAAAGCTGGTTAGCGCGGTTAGCGATGACCTCGTTCGTATTCATATTGTGGCTGGTGCCGGCACCGGCCTGAAATGGATCGACGACGAATTCGGCATTCAACCGGCCTTCAATGACTTCATCTGCCGCCTGCATGATCGCGCGCGCCTTCTCTTCATCGAGCAGCCCGAGATCGAGATGCACTTCGGCAGCGGCCCGCTTGATCAGCGCCATAGACCAGATGAAAGCGGGATAAGGCTTGAGACCGCTAACAGGAAAATTGAGCACCGCGCGCTGCGTCTGCGCGCCGTAAAGCGCACCGGCAGGAACCTGCACCTCGCCGAGCGAGTCTTTTTCAATGCGGTATTCTGACATTATTCGATCCTCCTCCATAGATATTTATGACAGCAAAAAGGCGCCACGATTGTAGCGCCTTTCGAGAAATTGTGAACAAATGGGCAGCAAGGGCAAGGCTGCACTTTTGAGCCGTCAGCGCGCCTCGTAGCGCCGCGCAACCTCATCCCAGTTGACCACATTCCACCATGCCGCAATGTAATCGGGACGGCGGTTTTGGTACTTGAGATAATAGGCATGCTCCCACACATCTAGCCCGAGGATCGGCGTCTTGCCTTCCATCACAGGGGTATCCTGATTCGGCGTCGAGGTGATGCTGAGCGAACCATCAGGCGCAACAACCAGCCATGCCCAACCCGAACCGAACCGGCCGGCCGCCGCCGCCGCAAACTGCTCTTTGAAAGCGCTAAAACTGCCGAAAGCGGCATTGATCGCTTCAGCCAGAGCGCCGCTCGGCTCGCCACCACCGTTGGGCGACATAATTTGCCAGAAGAGCGTGTGGTTGGCATGGCCGCCGCCATTGTTACGAACCGCAGTACGAATGTTTTCCGGCAGGCTGTCCAAAGACTGGAGCAGCTCTTCGATCGACTTGCTTTGCAGGTCGGCATGGCCCTCCAGCGCTTTGTTTAGATTGGTCACATAAGTATTGTGGTGCTTGCCGTGATGAATCTCCATCGTCTGCTGGTCGATGTGAGGTTCTAGCGCGTTCGAGGCATACGGAAGCGGGGGCAGTTCAAAAGCCATGAGCTTATCTCCTCGTACCAATTGTTATGCACCAGTAAAAGCAAGCTTTATTTTAACATTAACAAGGCCAAGTTTCAAT
>DAOTYT010000170.1:0-10028 GCA_034434615.1 Anaerolineae bacterium
GCCACCCGCGCTTGCGAGCTGGCGCTCTGCACCAGCATCATCTTGCCAGTGATATCGCCCGCCGCGAAAATGTGCGGCGCCGTCGTCCGCAGGTGATCATCTACGCGGATATAGCCGCCGTCCACTTCGACGCCGGCCGCCGCTAAATTCAGCCCGCTCACGTTGCCGGGCCAGCCAACGGCCATAATGATCGCCTCAGCCATTAGCACGAGCGGTTCACCTTCGACGCGGGTTGCCAGCCGAAACCCGTCGGCGACCTGCTCTACCCGCTCTACCCCGCTGCTGTCGGTGATGATGCGGATGCCGCGCCGCTCAAATTCGCTGCGCATGATCGCCGAGACCAACTCATCTTCGCCGGCCAGGATGCGCGGGGCGACATCCAGGATCGTGACCTGCGACCCAAACGCGTCGAAGATCGAAGCGAGCTGGCAGCCGGTCGCCCCGCTGCCAACGATCGCCACAGAAGCCGGCAGCTCGCGCAGCGACCATACGTCGCTGTGCGTCAGCGTATGCTCGCTGCCCGGAAATGCCAGCCGTCGCGCCGACCCGCCGACGCAGATCACGAACTTACGCGCCTGCAGCGCCCGGCCATCGGGCAAGACGACCGTATGCGGATCGATAAAACGCGCATCGCCGACGCCGTGCAGCGTCATCACGCCGACCGACTCGAGATGATCGATGAGCTGCTTCTTCTCTTGCAGCCGGTAAATCACCGACTGGGTTCGTTCCATCACCGTCGAGAAGTTGATGGTAGGAAGCGGGGCTTCCAGCCCATACTCGGCGAACTGGCGCGCCTCGTGCGCCAGCCGCGCCGCTTTCGCCAGCACGCGGGTGGGCGCGCAGCCATCGTTGGTGCAGGTGCCGCCCATCCGCCCCCGTTCGATCAGCGCCGTCTCGGCGCCCAGTTCGCGCGCGCGCAGGGCGGCCGTCACGCCGGCCGGCCCGCCACCGAGGATGATCACATCGTACATTCGCGTCTCCGATGCCACTGCGTCCTATGAAAAGCGTTGCTACTTTTAATTATCGGCGCAATGACTGCGAACGGGGATTAGTCCATGCTGTGAATCTCATCAGGATGTCGATCCCCGCGAACGCAAATACAGCCAGCCTGCGCAGCCTCAGCACGCCATCGTTGGGCGCTTTTTTCGCCGCATATGCTGCAAATGCCCGCCAGCGCGCACGACCTCATTTTCTTTCATTGTGTCTTGCAGCGCGAAGGGCGGGCGACACGTTATAGATCACCGCCTTTATGTTAGAATGGTGACAATGTCCGGTTGCTTGAGTTTGCGATGACGGACCAACTTAACCTCACACAGTCGGTCGAGAATTTCCTGAAGGCTGTCTACAGCTTGCAGCAGGAAGTCAAACGCGTTTCGACGACCATGCTCAGCGAGCGCCTCGGCATCTCTGCGCCTTCGGTAACCGATATGGCCCAGCGGCTGGTCGCCGCCGGCCTCGTCGATTACCAGCGCTATCGCGGTGTGGTGCTCACCCCGGCCGGCGAGGCGATCGCGCTCAAGGTGCTGCGCCGCCACCGCCTGATCGAAATGTACCTTGTCACTGAGCTTGGCTACGCCCTGCACGAAGTTCACAAAGAGGCTGAAGAGCTGGAGCACGCCGTCTCCGAGCGCTTCATCGAGGCGATCGCCCATAAGCTCGGCGACCCCGCTTTCGACCCGCACGGTGACCCGATCCCGTCGGCGGAGGGCATCGTCGAACAGCGCCACCTGCTGCGCTTGTCCGATCTGCCTGACGGCATCACGGCGCAGGTTTCGCGCCTCGAATCGAGCAGCCCGGAGATGCTTCAACACATCCTCGATCGGGGCTTCAAGCTCGACTCGCGGGTTGAGATCGTCAAGCGCGATCCATTTGAGGGGCCGATCACCGCGCGCGTTGACGGCGAAAATCGAGTCGTCGGCCATCAGGTGGCCGAGAACATCCTCGTCTCGACCGATCTGACCTCCAGCGAGCCGTCCGACGAATGATCGCGTGGATCGCTGTATGGCCCTCTCGGGTTTAACGGCGGCGCTGTGCAGGTGATCAGCTCGCTGAGCTGCCCCGTCAAGCCGGCGCGCTTCTGGGCCTCGACGACCACCCTTAGTTTAGGCCAGGTGTGGACGACGGAAGCGCTCAACGGCCGCCTATCCGATCTTTACGCGCAAACAAATTGGTGGCAGCGTCTCTACCACTGCCGTCCTTAGATTCCGTAAAAATTCATAAACTTTTACTCAAAGTTCATAAACACCTCAACTTTTGACGGCATAATATAAAGGGGAGTGCCGCATGAAGCGGCAGGCCGATCGTTGATGCTGTGGGTGAGGATGGCAGCGCTAGCGATGTTCAACAGCCTTAAATATTTGACCGGCGCGCGGTCAGCCACGATGGGCGCGCGGGCGGCGCTGCTCAATGCGCTGCCGGGTGTGATCGCAGCGACCATGCTGCGCCTCGGCGCGGCGCTGGCGGTGGCCATCACCGGAGGGCTGGCCCTGATCAGCGGCCAGGCCTACGACGGGCAGCCGCTCCGCGATCTGCTGGCGCCCCCACCCGGCTGCGCCATGCCCTGCTGGGAAGGCATTCAACCGGCCGTCACCTCCCTTGATGACGCGCTGGCGATCCTCGCCGAACATCCATGGGTTGAGGACTATTACGTCACGCCGGGCAAAGTCTCCTGGTGGTGGAACGGCCAGCAGCCCCCCACGCTGGCCGATACCGGCCGCGCTTTTCACGGCCGGATGGAATACGCCGCCATCGATGGCGTTCCCGTCGTCACCAGCATCGTGCTGATGACGACCGTTCCCCTCGGCGATGTGCGCCTGACGCTCGGAGAGCCGGGCGCGGTTCGCCTGTACACCGTTCGCCTAGACGATGAGACACCGCGCCGCGCCGGTATCGTTTACCTCGAAACCGATTACAGCGCGGAGCTGCCCGATGTGTACGTCTTTAATACCTATACCTGCCCCATGCGCGTCGATCAGTTCTGGCACACCCACAGCTATATCGCCTACGGGCTGCCGGCGCTCGTCTTCGAGGGCGAGCTGTTCGAGCTGGAAGGATCGCGCCTGCCATTGTGGTTTTTCCGCGACCACGCCCCCGGCTGCGGCGCGTGATCGAAAACTGCCGCTTTGCGCTGCGCCCTCGCTATAATCATCGGAGACGACCCGCCAGCCTGCGAGACTGCGCCTTATGGCCATCGATTATGTGATCGATTATCCCTGTATTCCCAAAGAGACGCTGGGGACTGAAGGCATCCTCGAGCGTTTGAAAGGCCGCGACCGCGCGCACAGCGTCATCACGCTGTTCCGCGAGCACGGCGACCAGCGCCCCCCCATCGAGATGGGCTTCGAATTTACGCGCAGCCTGCCCGATGGCGGCGAGGAGACACGCATCATCGTCGTGCAGGCGCTGCTCGATCAGGCGGCCGAACTCGACCCCCTTGCACCTCACTGCGCAGGCTGCCCGGCCAACGTCTTCGGCACGCCGTTTGGCTGCGTCGGGCAGATCCACTACCCGATCTCGGGGGCGGCCGAGGCGTGGCTGCTCGAGCGGCTGCCGGGCATCGACGAGCCGCTCATTTGGCTGCTGCTGCGGCAAGGCGTGCAGGAGCTGGGCTATGATGGCGCAGCCGTCAAACCGCTGCGCGCCAACCCGGCCTACTTCGAAGAACAGCGCCTGCGTGGCCGCGATTTGAACGAGTTCATCATCAGCGCCGATCAAGTGTTTGAGATGCTGTTCCTGCTCGGGCACATTCAGCCGGCCCACGCGGGCGTGCTGCTGCTGTTGTTCGGCGCTGTGCCGCGCGCGGCCGAGGCGGACGCGCTGGTGCAGATCATGAACGGGATGCTGACGGCCGATCAGATCGATCGCAGCTATCCCTTCCTGCTCACAGAAGAACCGGGCGACGACAGCACCATCGCCCAGCTCAAGCGTTTCTTCAGCGCGCTGCACCGCGCCTGGCGTCTCAACGTGCGCCTGCTGCTCGATGTCTAAGGGCGATGGGCCGCCGCCGGTGAAGAGGCCGGTGGCAGCCCATCGAGCAGATCAGCGGCAGTGCCCCGCGATCACGGTTTGGTGCACTGGTTGATCCACGTCGGGTCGTTGGCGCAGTCCACCGTGCACTGGCAGCCATCCACATCGATCTGGCAGATGCCGTCGCCGCAGAACGGAACCGGCGTCGGGAAGCAGATCGCCAGCCACGTCGGGTCGTTGGCGCAGTCCACCCTGCACTGGCAGTCGTCGACCCCGATCTGGCAGATGCCATCGCCGCAGAACGGGATCGGCGTGATCGTCGGGAAGCAGGCCGCGCTCCAGCCCGGATCGTTAGCGCAGTCCTGGTAGCACTCACACGTATCGATGCCCTCGGCAAACTGGCAGATGCCATCCCCGCAGAACGGAATCTGTGGCGTCGGCGTGGGCGTCAGCGTTGGGGGCAGCGTTTGTGTCGGCGTCAGGGTCGGCGGTGGCGGCGGTGGCAGCGTCGGCGGCTGGGTATTGGTGGCCGTCGGCGTTGGCGTGCGCGTCGGGCAGGGCGTGGCCGTCAGCGATGGTGTCGGCGTCAGCGTCGGCAGCGGGGATGGCGTCGGCGTCGGCGTGACCATGATCGGCGGCGTTCCCTGCGGTGTTGGCGTTCCAAACTGCTCCGGTGAGCCTGTCCTTTCGACCACGATGAGCTCGTCGTCGTCGATCTCAATCACGCGTTCATCGTCATCATCGAAGAAATCCCGCGGCAGGCTGGTCACCAGCGCCTGAAATGTGGCGAGCGCTTCGGTCACATTGAGCGTACCGGCCGTCACCTGCGCCTCCAGCGTCTCAATCAGAGGCCGGAAAGCCGTTACGGTAGCGGCGGCGGCGGTTCCCGTGCCAGACATCGTGCCGATCGCTTGCGTCAAGAAAGGCGCTAAGGTCGCCTGCGCCTCGTCTTCGCTCAGCTCGCCAGTCTCGACGGCAGCCTGCAGCGTGGCAAAGAGCGCCATCCCGGTCTGCACCGGTTCAGGGACGCTGGGGGGTTCAGGTCTTTCATCGCCCATCAGCAGAGGAGCGGCCATCATCGTCGCTGCCTCCATCGTCGCGCGGAATTGAGCCGCCGCCGTGTTGACGGTCGCGCGCGCGTCATCGACGCTGATGGCGCCAGTCGCGATCGCGGTGCCCACATTGACCTCGATCTGGAACAGCGTTTCGATGCCGCTTCGATAGATCGTATCAAAGTCGGGCGTCGGGGTGATCATCGCCACAGCCGTAGCCGTGATCACATCGGCCGGGATGAAACCCATGGCCGTGGCGGTGGCCGTCGCGTCGAATTCCTCCCAATACTCTGGGCAGGGATCATACGGGGTCGGGGTGATGAACGGAGTCGGCGTGCCCTCGCCGGTCGGCGTTCCGATCGGAGTCCCCGTCGGCGGGGCGGTCGGCGTCGGCGAGGTGCGGAACGTCGGCGTCCAGCCTGGCCGCGGCGTCGATACGGGGATGCGGAAGGTCTCGCAGCCCGGCGCGCCCTCGCCGCACGATACCAGCAGTTGGATCGTGCCGCGCGCATCCGGCTCGGCGACCAGCACCTCGACCTCGTAGCGGCCGCTGTTCGGCGCGACCGTCAGCCGGTCTTCGGTCTGCCGGCCGCCGCGCAGCGCACCGATGACGATCCCGTCTTCGCCGCGCACCTGCACCGCGAACGGGAAGGTGATCGGGCGGCCGCCGCTCAGGTTGAAGATCGTCAGCGTGGTCGGGCAGTCTGGCCGCGCATCAAAGACGAAATACTGCGGCTCGGCGCGGCTGATCGGGACGTTCGGGTTCTCCAGCGGCGCATCGACCGTCACCGGCACGCCAAACGGGAGCAGCGTTGTCTCCACCGGCCCGCGCCCCTGCAGCCGCAGCATGAAGACGCCGCTGCTATTGTTCTCGGCGCCAACCAGCAGCGAGTACGTGCCCGTCTCCGGCAGGATGAGCGACAGCGCCGCATCAACCTCGTTGATCGCGAAGGCGTCGGCGCCGCTGCTCAGCAGCGGGCCGCCGCTCGGCGCGATCAGCATCAGGGTCGGGTCAAGCGCGCCGTCAAGCGCGAGCGCCTGCGCATCGACGGTATCGCCGGCCGACCCCTCAAATGTGTAATTGATCATCGGCGCCTGCGGGGAAAGCGTGCCGATCGCGTTCGCGCCATAGCCGATCGGCCCGCCCGCCTGAACCATCAGCTGTTGGCCGGCCGGCGGGGTGGGGGTGGGCGTCGGCGTCGCGAAGACCGGCGGCCCGATGACGGGCAGCACGCACGACGGCGCGTCCTCGGCGCAGGTGACGGTGAGCAGCACCTGCCCACTAGTGAGGGCGTTGATCGAGGTGACATCGACCTCATAACGACCGCTGCCGGCCGCCACGGTCAGCCGGTCTTCGAGCTGGCGGCCGCCGCGCACCTCGCCGATGACCGTCCCAGTCTGATCGCGCACCGTCACAGCGTAGGGAAATGAGAACGGCGCGCCAGCGCTCAGGTTGGTGATCGTCAGCGTGGTGGGGCAGCTTGGGCTGGCTTCGAACGTAAAATACTGGCGCGGCGGGTTGAGCGGGATATCGACCAACACCGGCGCATCGAACGCAAGCGTATCGGCCAGCACCGGGCCGCGGCCTTGAAGCTGGAGCAGGAACTCGCCGGTCGTATTGTCGGCGCCGCCGACCATCAAGACGTACTGGCCTGTTTGCGGCAAAAAGAGCGACAGCCAGGCATCGGCGCGCTGCGGGCCGAAAACGTGATCGTCGCTGGCAGCGATGAGCTGTTGATCTGGCGCGATGAGAGAGATCGTGGGGTTCAAGTCGCCCTGCGTACCGATGGCGCGTACTCGCACCAGATCGCCAGCGCTTCCGTTGAAGTTGAACATTATCAGCGGTGTTTCCGGCGCAATGCGCCCGGGTATGTTCGCGCCATACCCGATAAACACCCCGCTTTGACCAAAGACGATGCCGGCGTAAGACAACAGTAAAAACGACACAATGCACGTAACGACGCTCAAAGACCGCCGATGCATGATCTTATCCCCCCTGCATGCATGAATGTGCATTGAGCAGTTTATACTGAAACTAGAAATTGCGCCTGACGATTAGATGCTTTTACAATTTTTTTACAGGGTGGCTGCTCCTTTAAATGCGGCAGGCCCCTGCGGGGTTACAGGCGCCGCCGGCCGCCGCTGCCCAGCCGTGACCGCTCTCCGGTGACGGGCTGCCCATACAGCCCGCGCGTGAGATCGTCATAGAAAGCTTCATCATAGGTACGCGTTTTGACCACCACCGGCATCGGCACAGCATGGCCCATCAAGATCGCCTGCTGCTTGGTATCCAGCCGCGCCAGCACCTCGCGCAGCCCAGCCGCCCCGCTAATGCCGGTCAGCACGGCGCTGATATCGCGCTCGTTATCGAGCAGCGCCGTCATGCGCGTGCCGATCTGGCTCATCACCTCGTCATCGATGCCGCTCGGCCGCTGGTCGACGATCAGCAGCGTGACGTTGTACTTGCGCAGCTCGCGCGCGATGATGCCGAAGATCGTCTGGCTGGCGATCTTGGGGTCAAGGAACTTGTGCGCCTCCTCAATCGTGATCAACAGCGGCTGCGGCATCTGATGCTGGTCGCCCAGGGCGCGCTCCACGCGGTCGACGTACATCTCGTGGATGCGGCGCGTCAGGTAATTGGCGACCAAAATATAGGCCTCCAGCGAGTTGCCATATTGGCCGAACTCCAGCACGACGCTTTGGCCGTTCTGGATCAAATTCATCATCACGGCGGCGCTGTCTTCCGCCGCCTCTTCGACCAGAAAGCCCCACCGTTCGAAGCGCTGCACGCGCCGCTGCAGCGCCGCCAGCGTGCCGGCGCGCGTGGGCGTGTTGGCCTCGATCTCGTCGATATCCTCCGCGCTGATGTAGATCAGCCGGCGCACCCAGTCTTTACCCCAGCGCTTGCGCAGCGTGTGCGCGGCATCGAGCATGGCATCGCTCAGATTCATGGTGATGCGCAGCATTTCGAGGTCTTCCGGTTCGATGGCCTGATAGCCGATCTTGATGTCGAAATCGTAGTTGCCGCCGCGCTTGCGCGAGCTTTCTGGATCCAGCGTGCAGATGCTCACCCGATCGGGGAAGAGCTGCTTCAGCCCTTTGACGTTGCTGCCGCCCTCTTGGCGCGCCTGCCAGCCGTAGTCGTTGTGCATGTCGAAGATGAGGGTCACGGCCTGTCTGCGCGCGATCACGCCAGCCAGCAGCATTCGGGTGAGGAAGCTCTTGCCAGTGCCGCTCTTGCCGAACACGCCGACCGACCGCTCGACCAATTTCTTCAGGTCAAGGTTGATCTGCGTCTCCTCCAACTCCAGCGGCGCGCCGATGTTGAAATGGCGCTCATCCTCATCGCCGAAGACGGCATTGACCTCGGCCACGGTCGCGTTTTTGACCACCGTGAAATGCCCGGGGATCGTCTTGACCGGGCGCGCTTCATTGCCCTCAATCGCGAGCATGGGCTGCATGTGGATCTTGCCGTAGACGGCCGTGCCGCTGTAAACCGCCTGCAGAAAGGGATCGGCGATATCGGGCGGATGATTCTGGATATCCGGATTGGCGCTGTCGAGGGCGACATCGGTGATCATGCAGAAGAAGCGTTTGTGATCGCCGTGCACGACGACATAACGGCCGACGGCAAGGTCTTCGATCGGCTGCCCACTGTCGAGCTTGACCACCAGCCCACGACTGAGCGACCCGCCAACGACGATGCCGAGACGCTGTGCCCGCTCTTCACGAGCGAACATTTGTTCTAAGTTATCGAACGGATCTGCCAATGCCATTGTGACTGCGCTCCTGCAAGTGCCATACCGTTCAGGGGAAAGTAGCCTTTATTATATCACAGTTCAAGGCACCCCGCGGCCATTTGATAGCGCCGGCAGGGCAATCGCGTTCTTCCTGTTCTGCTTCTGCCCCCTCTTCGTAGCCGCGCGGCGGCGCTGGTAGGAGAGCGGTGGCGCATCAGCGCCGGGTTGAGGGACTTCCCTTAAAAAAATGTTTGCCCTGAGCCGGCGCATCAACTATAATCGAATCATCGTTTGATTTTTTCTACTTATGACAGCTCTCAAAGGATTTGTTTTGGCGCGCAAACCCGCCGATCAGGCTGTTCATCGAGACGACATTCTGCATGCTGCTGCCGATGTGCTGCGTCGTAAAGGCTATGAAGCCGCGACGATGAAGGACATCGCCGCGGCCGTCAATTTGACGGCGGCCAGCCTTTACCACCATTTTCGCAATAAAGATACGCTGCTGCTGGCTGTGCTAGAAGCTGGGCTGGAGCTGGTCATCGCCCGCATCGAGCCGATCGCGGCAGCGGCCGATCGAACCGCGGAAAGCCGCCTGCGGGCGATGATCTGCACCCACATCAACGCGCTGACCGAGAATACCGCGGTGGGCGCGGCCATGGTCTTCGAAATCCAAGCCCTGCGGCAGGCGAAGCCACCCTCAAGCCGCGCGAGCGCTTCCGACCGCCGCGCGCGGGAAAGCTTCATCGCGCGGCGCGATGCCTTCTTCGCCCGCCGCGATCACTTTGAAGGCCTGTTCCGCAGCGTCATCGCTGAGGGCTGCGCTAACGGTGAGTTCCGCCCAGTTGATGCCGCCATCGCTGCGAAGGCTTTGCTCGGCGCGCACAACTGGGTCAGCGTGTGGTATCGCGCCGATGGCCGGTTGAGCGGCGCGCAGATCGCCGATCAGATGGCCGATCTGCTGCTGTGCGGCCTCGCCCGTGCGCCATAACTCACGGCTGCAGCACCGTCGAAAATTATGACTTTATGGATCATGTAATTTAAAGAAAGGAGTTTTGCCCGTGATCTCGTTCACCCCCACTGAAGAACAACAGCAGCTTATCGAGACCATTCGCCGCTACAGCCTTAACGATGTGCGCCCGATCGCCCACGAAGCCGACGAGAGCGGCCACCTGCCGCAGGCCGTCATCCAGACGGGCTGGGCGCTTGGGTTAGTCGCCACTGCGATGCCCGAAGCGTTCGGTGGCCTCGGCGAGATGAGCGCGCTCACCGG